>JAPXRJ010000194.1:0-5806 GCA_033813615.1 Microthrixaceae bacterium
CCGTCCCTGAGCTGCCGTCGACGGTCACGATCTCACCGTCGACCAGATCGGTGGTCGCGGTGCCCGCACCGACGACGCACGGCAGGCCGAGCTCCCGGCTGACGATCGCCGCGTGGGACGTCAGCCCGCCGACGTCGGTCACGATCGCTCCGGCGACGCGCATCGCGACGATCCAACCCGGATCGGTCGTCGATGCGACGAGCACCTCCCCGTCGAGCAGGTCCACCGCCTCCGACGAGCTGCCGAGGATCCGCACCGCTCCGGTCGCGGTGCCGGGTGACGCTCCGACACCGGTGAGCACGACCTCACCGGACGACGCCGGCAGGTGAGACCTGCGTCGGGTCGCTCGGACCGCGTGGGTGATCGGACGGGCCTGCAGGACCCAGATCCGCCCGTCCGCTCCGATCGCGAACTCGACGTCCTGCGGCGCGCCCCGCTCACCGGCGATCCCACGGACCACCGCCGAGATCCGCACCACCTCGTCGTCGCAGAGGACCGACGCCGCCGACATGTCGGCCTGCTCCTTCGACACGACCGAGCGGCCCTCACCGTCGACCACGTAGCGATCGGGCAGGACGGCTCCCCCGACGACGGCGGTGCCGCGGCCACGAGCCGCTTCGATCACGGTGTGGCCGGAACCAGGGCGACGAAGGTCCTCGCTCATCGCGACGCCCGCCCGATCCGCCGGCGCCATCACCTGGACCAGCACGGCCATCGCCGGGTGATCGGCGTCGGGGCACGCGTCGGCATCGGGGTCGACGTCCCGCTCGAGCGCCGACCGATACGCCACGACCCTCGGCGACCCCAGCGACGACCAGCAGTCGAGGACACGCTCCACGACTGCCTCCGCGCCGACCGTGTCGAGGTAGCTGTCGTAGACGCCGGCGAACGACGTCGACGGCAGGTCCTCGGCGATCGCTGAGGACCGCACCGCGACCGACACAGCTGGCTCGCCGAGGGCGGCGTAGGCCCGACGCACCGCGAGGTCGACCTCGCCGGGAAGGGCGATGCCGCCCGATCGTCGCCACCGTCGGAACGCGTCGACGGTGACCACGAAGCCGTCAGGCACGAGATGTCCGGTGGCGAGCAGCTCCCCCAGCACCGCCGCCTTCGTTCCCACCCGGGCCCGGTCCGACTCACCGACCTCGGTGAGTGCCACGACCAGCCCTGCACCGCTCAGCTCCGATGGCTCCCTCATCCACGCTCCGAGTCGAGCCCGCGCAACGCCCGGGCGGGGGCCACACACCGGTACGCCTCCTCGATGACCGCGGCGACCTCGTCCCAGTCCACGTCGAGGTCCAACCGAACTCCGAGCCAGCCGCGATGGCCGACGTACGGCGGGACGAAGAACCGATCCGGCTCCGACTCCACCATCAGCTCCTGCGCGCCGGGCGGCGCTGCGCACCAGATGGCGAGTCGCCCGTCGCCGTGATGGTCGTCGTGGAACATCACGAAGGACTTCTTCACGAAGAACGTCGGCGAGCCGTGGCTCAGCTTCTCGGTCGTCTCGGGCAGGTCAAGGCACACTCGTCGGACGTTGATGAGCGCCAGCTCGGCGTCAGCCTCCGACCAGGGCAGCTCCGTCACCATGCGCTCCATCGTCGCCCACCGACGGGCCCGCCGACCACCGATCACCGCCGACCTCCTCCGATCGCGCCCGACGGACGCAGGTACGCTCGTGGTCCTCACCACCCTGGAGGGATGGCAGAGCGGACGATTGCAACGGTCTTGAAAACCGTCGAGGTGCAAGCCTCCGGGGGTTCGAATCCCCCTCCCTCCGCCAAGCACTCGAGTCGCGAACCGGGCGTGGAGCACCGGTGGTTCCTCCACCCGATGCCGACGAGGACGGGTAGGGACCGGGCATGGGCACCGACGACGCTCGGATCGAGTCCCTGGCCCGCACCGCATGTCGGCCCTTTCGGCCCGACCGTGACTACGACGACCTCCTCCAGGAAGCGCGCATCGCTGCGTGGCGACATCTCGCCGACCCCGACGGGCTCGTGGTCACCATCGCCCGGCGCCGGGCGATCGACACCCTTCGCAAGCGTCTGGACACCCTCATCACCGACGGCGTCGTCGACGAACAGCCGACCGAGGATCCGATCGATCCGGTCCTCGAATACGGTCTGACCGGCCGGACCGCAGCGGTGGCCGAACGCGTGGCGGCCAGGGAGCGGTACCGGGTCATCGGCGAGGAGCTCGGAGTGACGGAGTCCCGCATCAGTCAGATCGTCCGCGGCCTCCGCGACCGAGTGGCCCCCTGATCAGCCACGTCCGACATGGCCGAGTCCTGTCGGAGCGGCGCGTTCCGATTCGGTTGCGTTGTACGGACGATCAGGTCGGTTCGGCCATGAGGCGCACGCGCTCGGCGGCGAGCTCGGCCCTCTGCTCGTCGCTGACCTCTGGAGAGGAGATCGGCAACGAGTCGATGACGTCGACGAGCACCTCGGACACCAGCGTCCGCATGCGCCACTTCCGGTCCGCGGGGATCACGTACCACGGCGCGTATTTGGTCGAGGTCGATCGGATCGCTTCCTCGAACGCGACCTGGTAGTCGTCCCAGTAGCCGCGCTCACGCACGTCCGCGGCAGAGAACTTCCAGTTCTTCTCCGGCGTGTCGATGCGGTCGAGGAACCGCTGACGCTGCTCCTCCTTCGACAGGTGGAGGAAGAACTTCACGACGACGATCCCGTTCCGGACGAGGTGTCGCTCGAAGCCGAGCATGTCCTCGTAGCGGTGGGCCCACATCTTGGGGCCCTTCGAGGACTCGGGCAGACGTTGGTTCTCGACGACCTCCGGGTGGACGCGGGCGACGAGGACCTCTTCGTAGTAGGAGCGGTTGAAGATGCCCACCTGACCACGCTCGGGAAGCCGCGTGGTGTAGCGCCAGAGGTAGTTGTGATCGAGCTCCTCCGAGCTCGGGACCTTGAAGCTGGACACGGCCACGCCCTGCGGGTTCATGCCGCTGAGCACGTGCTTGATCGTCCCGTCCTTGCCCGCAGCGTCCATCGCCTGGAAGATCACGAGCATCCCGTAGGTGTCGTTCGCCCACAGCTTCTCCTGCGCAGCGACGAGCCGGGCGCGGTTCACCTCGAGCTCGGCGACGGCCTGCTTCTTGGTGCGCAGGTGCAGTCCGTCGGGCAGGCCGTCCGCTCCGGTCCAGTCCGTCGGGTGATCCTTCAACCGGAACGAGGAGCCGTCGGTGACCCGGCAGACGTCGATGGCACGGATGCGGTTGCTCATGGCCTCGACCGTATCGGGCGAAGCTCGCGCAGCATCGGGCGGAACGGCTTCCCGGTTCGATACGGGCGACCGGCCCAGGAACGCGAGGTCGCCCGGTAGTGTGCGTCGCTCCCACTCGGCGACCGGAGGACCTCGATGGGTCGAGACGCGCGGTGAGCACCGAACTGCTGCACCGGATCCAGTTCGGTCTGACGATCAGCTTCCACTTCATCTTCCCGCCGATGTCGTTGGGACTCGGCCTCCTCCTCGTCGTGTTCGGAGTGCAATCGGTCCGGACGAAGGACCCCAAGTGGCGTCAGCTCGCCCTGTTCTGGACGCGGATCTACGGGCTGATCTTCGCCATGGGTGTGGCGACCGGGCTCGTCCAGGAGTTCCAGTTCGGCACGAACTGGTCGGTGTACTCCCGCTACGTGGGCAACATCTTCGGGAGCCTGCTCGCCGCCGAAGGCATCTTCGCCTTCATGCTCGAGGGCGGGTTCCTCGGCCTCATGCTCGCCGGGGGTCAACGCCTGGGCAACAAGCTGTGGCTGTTCGCGACGTCGATGGTCGTCGTGGGCGCCACCTTCAGCGCCACCTGGATCATCATGGCCAACTCGTGGATGCAGACGCCGCGCGGCTACGAGCTGCGCGACGAGGGGCTCGGCACGCAGGCGTTCATGACGAGCTTCCGCGACGTCGTGTTCACCCCGTCGTTCGGACCGCGGTTCTGGCACACCCTGGTGGCGTCGTGGATGGTCGGCTGTGCGCTCGTGATGAGCGTCGCCGCCTTCTACCTCTTGCGTCGGCACCACGTGGAGCTGTCGAAGACGATGATGCGGGTGGCGCTCCCGCTGTTCACCGTGCTGGCGATCCTGCAGGTCGCCGTGTTCGGCGCCAACCAGGCCACCGAGGTCGCGACCCACCAACCCGAGAAGCTGGCGGCACTCGAGGGCGTGTACCAGAGCGGCGACTGCGCTCCGATGACGATCGTCGGTCGCACCGACCGGGCCACCCAGACCACCAGCGGCATCCAGATCCCGTGCCTGCTCAGCCTCCTGGTGGGCAAGAGCCCATCGACCGAGGTGCAGGGACTCGACGACTTCCCCACCGACGACTGGGCGCCGTCGATCGTGTTCCAGACCTACCACCTCATGATCAACCTGGGGATGGTGTTCGTGGCGATCGGCGGGCTCGCGTGTCTGCTGTGGGCCTGGAAGCGAAAGCTCTGGACTCAACGTTGGATGCTGTGGATCCTGGTGTCGACCATCGTGTTGACCCAACTCGCAACGCTCCTGGGCTGGTGGACCGCGGAGATCGGTCGCCAACCGTGGATCGTGTGGCAGCTGCTGCGGACCGAGGACGCGTTCAGCCCGAACGTGTCGACGGCGCAGGTGGGCTTCACGATCGGGATGTTCGTGGTCCTGTACAGCGTCGTGTTGGCCGTGTTCCTGCTCCTGTTGGACAGGATCATCAAGGCAGGCCCGCCCGACCCGCCGACCGAGGAGGACATCGAGGCGTTGCCCGACACGTGGGGTGCCGCGTTCCAGCACCGCTCCCGCGTCTCGGACAGGAGCCGCTGACATGTGGAAGGCCGCTGACATGTGGAAGGACAGTGCATGTCGTTGAACACGTTGTGGTTCGTGCTGTACGTCGCGATCATCGCCGGCTACGTCGTCCTCGACGGTTTCGACCTGGGTGTCGGGATGCTGTCGCCGTTCGTCGCCCGCACCGACCGCGACCACCGGATGGTGCTCAACGCGATCGGCCCGGTGTGGGATGGCAACGAGGTGTGGCTGGTGTTGGGCGGGGGCGCGCTGTTCGCGGCGTTCCCGATCGTGTACGCCTCGCTGTTCAGCGGCTTCTACCTGGCGATGATGCTCGTGCTGCTGGTGCTGATCCTGCGAACGATCGCCATCGAGTTCCGCTCCCATCGGGAGAGCCCGGCGTGGCGTGCCACGTGGGACTGGTTCTTCTTCGCGTCGTCGCTCGGCATCACCCTGCTGCTGGGAGTGGCGCTGGGCAACGTGATCCGCGGCGTCGCCGTCGACAGCTCGGCCGAGATCTCGGTGGACCTGATCGACATGCTGAACCCGTACTCGGTCGCCGTGGGCGCGGCCGCCGTCGCGATGCTCAGCCTGCACGGTGGCGTGTTCCTCACCTTGAAGGTCGAGGGTGATCTGCTCGACCGGGTGCAGCGGCTCGTCCCCAAGCTGATGGTCGCGTTCTTCGTGGCCATGACCGCGCTGATCGCGTGGACCCTGCTGCTCGACACCGAGATCGCCGACCGGTTCGCGGACCGACCGTGGACCGCTGTGTTCCCGCTGCTCGCCCTCGTCGCGGCGATCGTCGCATGGCGCCTGATCCTGCGCTCGTCGTACCTGTCGGCCTTCCTGGCATCCTCGGCGATGATCGCCCTCTTGCTGGCGACGGTCGCCGCCGGGCTGTACCCGGTGCTCGTGCCGTCGTCGATCGACCCGAGCTACGACCTCACCATCCACAACGCAGCATCGGCCGAACCGACGTTGCGGGTGATGACGGTGATCGCCGTCATCGGCCTGCCGTTCGTGCTGCTCTACACCGCCGG
>JAPXRJ010000195.1:0-5762 GCA_033813615.1 Microthrixaceae bacterium
CTGAGCGCGTCGGGCCGGTGTTCGCGATCGCGAGCGAACCGCGTACAAATTGCTCCTTGAGCGGCGGCGAAGGGCGTGCGTAGGGTGCGCCGCACACCAAAGGGGGGCCGACGGTGAGTGCACAGCAAGTTCACGACATGTGGCAGGTCAAGGCGGCGTGCCGGGGGCCGCAGGCGACGGTGTTCTTCCCGCCGCCTCAGTTCGAGCGCAAGGCGGATCGGTTGGAGCGCGAGCGCAGGGCCAAGGCCATCTGCGCGGAGTGCCCGTCGAGACAGGAGTGCCTGGAGTACGCGCTGGAGATCCGGGAGCCGCACGGCATCTGGGGCGGGCTGAACGAGTCGGAACGCCGCGAGCTGATCGACGCCTGACGGCGCTGCCGGAACCTGAGCGTCTGCTCGGATCGGTGCGAGGGCTCCGGGCGAGCAGTTGCACCCTGGCCGTAGGCTGATGCCGTGGTCGCGCTCGCGCTGTTGCTGGTCCTGCCGTTCCTCGAGATCTGGGCGGCGATCGTCGTCGCCCAGTGGATCGGCGTGGTTCCCACGGTCCTGTTGCTCATCGGGCTCAGCATCGCCGGACTCGTGCTGATCCGCTCCGAGGGCCTGAGCGTCTGGCGGAAGGCCAACGAGGAGCTGGCCGCCGGACGTCAGCCAGCGGACCAGGCGCTCGACGGACTCATGGTCGTCGTCGGCGGCCTGCTGCTCATCGTGCCGGGATTCCTGACCGCGATCCCCGGACTGGCGCTGCTCCTGCCACCCACGCGGGCGCTCCTGCGACCGCTTGCGGCCCGCTGGATCGAACGGCGAGCGGCTCGCTCGGCGGCGTTCATGACAGCGACCTTCGGTGCCGCACCGGGTGGCGGGACGTCGTTCAGCACGTTCTCGTTCGGCGGACGACGGGGTCCGGTGGTCGACGCGGCGAGCCGTCCGGCCGAGCCATCGGCGCCGTACGCGGAGGTGATCGATGTGGAGATCGACGCACCTCGACAGCTCGACCCGCCGGCCTGAGCTCCGATGACGGCGCTGCTCCTCGACGCGGACCCTGACGCCGTCCCCGTGAGGGACGCGTCGACGGTGATGCTGGTGCGCGACGGCGACACCGGTCTCGAGGTCTGCCTCATGCAGCGCAACCTCGACTCGGACTTCGTCGGCGGTGCGTACGTCTTTCCCGGTGGCGGTGTCGATACCGACGACGACTCGCCCGCCGTGGCGACGGTGTGCGCCGGTCTCGACGACGCCGAGGCGTCGCGTCGGCTGGGCGTCGACCGCGGCGGTTTGGCGTTCTGGGTGGCCGCGATCCGCGAGTCGTTCGAAGAGGCCGGGGTGCTCATCGCCCGTCACGCCGATGGTCGGCCGCTCGACGCCGAGGACCCGTCGCTGTCGGAGCGCCTGGTGGTCGCACGGCGAGACGTCGACGAGTCGCGTCGCCGGATAGCGGACGTGGCCGCGGAAGAGCGCCTGGTCCTGGACGCGGGAGCGCTGCACTACTTCTCCCGCTGGATCACGCCGCTCGGCTCGCACCGTCGCTATGACACGCGCTTCTTCGTGGCCGCCGCGCCACAGGACCAGGAGGTGCGCCACGACGACCGTGAGCTGATCGGCACGCACTGGTGGACCCCGCACGAGGCGCTGCGTCGCCACGACGACGGGGAGATCGTGCTGATCTTCCCGACGGTGCGGACGCTGGTCGCGCTGTCGCGGTTCGATCGATCCGCTGATGTGCTGGCCCACGCCGCCGGCCTCTCGCAGGTCGAGCCGGTGCTCCCGCTGCTCACCGACGGACCGGGCGGCGCACGGATCGTGCTGCCGGGCGACCCGGAGGGCACCGGCGGCGTCTACGACGCGTGGAGCGCCCGGCCGCTCGACGGTGGCGGGGGTCGATGATTCCGGGCCGGACCGCCGGCACCGGGCCATGGACGTCGGTCACGGCCTCAGCGGCGCCATCGTCGTCAGCTGATCCGACCGTGCGAGGACGGTGCCGTGAGCTGGCTCAGCCGGTGCCACGTCGGTAGCTCTGCAGGGACGGAGGCAGAGGGGTCCCGGGGATGGTGTCCTCATCGGCGATCGGTTCGTCGAAGACGGTCCGGATACCGATGACGCCACCCCAACCCGGCTCGATCAGGTCGTCGGGCTCCTCGATCGGGCCGCCGGTGCGTGACTTCGCGGACGCCTCCTCGATCGGCACCTCGAGCAGGACGGTCTGACGCGCCTCCAAGGTGTTCGGAGCGCGGACCTCGTCGCTGCGACCATCGGCGACGTGGTCGACGAGCCTCGCGAACCCGGCCTCGACTGCCGCGTCGTCGGTGAGTCGTCGGGCCGTCCCGAGCACCACGACGGACCGGTAGTTCATCGAGTGGTGGAAGGCCGACCTGGCGAGCACCAAGCCATCGAGCAGCGTGACGGTCACGCACACGGGCACCCCGGCGCTCAGCAGGCGAACCAGACGTGACGCGACCGACCCGTGCAGCAGGAGTCGGTCGCGGTCGCGCCCGTAGAACATCGGCAGGACGTAGGGCTGGTCATCAGCCACGATGCCGACATGGGCGACGAGCCCCTCGTCGAGGACGGCGTGCACGACCTCGCGGTCATACGACGCTCGGTCCGGGTGGCGACGAACCCTGCCGCGCTCGGTCGGTGCGAGCACCGCAGCGGTGTTCCGGTCGGTCGCTTCGGCTGCGTCGGTCACGAGGCGATCATGTGACGCTGCGGACCTCGCTGTCGACGGGATTGAGATGCAGGGCGGTGCAACGGATCCGGTCCGATCCTGTCTGCGACGTGAGCTGAGTCGTGACACGTCGTCGTCGAAGCGGATGCGGCAGATGGTGCAACGCCGTCAGGCAGAGCGGTCCGCCGCCGCCAGAGCGGCCTGCACGGCATCCATCATCCGGGTGGAGCAGCCCGTGAGGTCCGCCGGCGGGATGATGTCGTCGACGATCTCGTCGGCGAGGTCGCGGAACGCCTCGGCTGCCGGGCCCTCCCCGAGCGCGATCGGTCGACCGTGATCGCCGCCGTCCGCGACGGCCGGCTCGATCGGGATCCGCGCCAGCAGCGGGACGCCCGCTTCGGTGGCGAGGCGTTCGCCGCCGCCGGAGCCGAACAGCAGGTGTTCGCGACCGGTGTCGTCGAGGTAGCTCGACATGTTCTCGATCACACCCGCGATGTGCAGGAAGTTCTTGCGGCCCATGTCGACCACCCGGACCGCAACCTTCTGCGCTGTCAACGACGGTGTGGTCACCACCAGCATCTCGGCGCGGGGGAGGAGCTTGGCCAGTCCCATCTGCACGTCGCCGGTGCCCGGCGGCATGTCGATCAGCAGGTAGTCGACGCCATCCCAGTCGACGTCTTCCAGGAAGTGCTGCACCGCCCGGTTGAGCACCAGGCCGCGCCACATGAGCGCGCTGCCCTCGTCGTCGACGAGGAACCCCATGGAGACGACCTTGAGCCGTCCGGCACCGATCTGGATCTCGTTCGGGAGGATCCGTGGACGGCGTTCCGCCGAGCGAGCCGGAATCGGCTCGGCACCGTCGACCCCGGTGGCACCGGCGGCGCCCGGCGCCCCGTCAGCGGTCGTGACCGCAGGGGCGGACGACCCGGGCGACTCCTCGGCAGCGAGCCGACCTTCCAGGCCGACCATGCGAGGGACCGAGAAGCCCCAGATGTCCGCGTCGATCACCCCGACGGTGAAGCCCTTGTCGGCGAGTGCCGCTGCCAGGTTCACCGTGACCGAGGACTTGCCCACACCGCCCTTGCCGGACGCCACCATGATGACCTTGGCCGTCGTGGGGACCGAGGTGCGCTCGGGTCGCTCGGCGATGTTGCGCCGTGCCCGCTCCATCGCCGCTGCCTTGCCGGCCTGGTCGAGCTCGGTCCAGTCCAGGCGGACCGCGGTGACCCCGGGGAGCGAGCCGACTCGGGCACGCACGTCGCGCTGGATCTCGGCGCGCAGAGGGCACCCGCTGGTGGTCAGCGCCACGGTGACGTGCACGGTGCCGTCGGGTTCGACCCGCACGCCCTTGGCCATCCCGAGCTCGACGATGTCGGAGCCGAGCTCGGGGTCGACGACCCCGCGCAGCAGGCCCATCACCTCGTCGTCGCTCGGCGGCGGCACCAGCGCGTCATCGGATGTGCTCCGGTCGGTCACGGGGCGATTTTACCGGTCCGCCCCGTGTTATCTCAGCCGCGGGCCTACCCTTGCCTCGTGGGCCAGTCCGAGCACCGCCTCGATCTGCTGAAGACGCTGGGCGACAACACCCGCTATGCGATCTACCTGGAGCTCGCCCGTTCGCCGCGTCCGCTCGCCACGGCGGCGATCGCCGAGTCGTTGGGGTTGCACGCCAACACGGTGCGCCCGCACCTGGAGCGGATGCGCGACGTCGGTCTGCTCGACGCCAGGCCCGACAGCAGCGGCGCGGTGGGGCGACCGCAGCACCTGTACTCCCTCGCACCCGACGCCCCGTCGCTCGGGCTGGAGCCGCCGGTGTTCCCGATGATGGCCCGCATGTTGGCCGCGCTGGCCGCCGACGCCGGCCTCAGCGGCGAGCCGGTGCTGGCAGCAGGTCGGGAGCAGGGCCGACGGCTGTCGCACAGAGCGGCGATCGGCGCAGCGGCGGTTGGCGCTGCGCCGAGCCCGGCCGAGCGACGTCCGTGCGTCGAGGCAGCAGCGGCCATGCTCGAGGAGCTCGGTTTCGACCCCGCGTCGGTCGAGGAGGGCGGAGCCACGACCGTCGCGTTCGGGCACTGCCCGTTCGCGGAGTTGGCCGAGACGAACCCTGAGCTCGTGTGCGCGCTGCACCGCGGCCTGCTCGAGGGGTTCGTCGAGGCGCTCGGCGGCGCCCAGGTCGAGGACTTCCACGACCTGTCGCACCGCGAGCCGTGCCGGGCGACCCTGGTTCCCGACTGACCGCGCCCGGGCCTGCCTCGGCGTCCAGACGCCCGGCGCCTGGGTGTCCGACGGGGTCGGCAGTACACTCGCGGCACACACTCGTGCGCCCAGCGTGGAGGACTACGTGATCACCCTGACCGACAACGCAGCCACCAAGGTCAAGCAGCTCATCGACGCCGAAGGTGAAGAGGGCCTCGCGCTCCGCGTCGCGGTCCGGCCCGGTGGCTGCTCGGGGTTCGCCTACGAGATGTTCTTCGACACCGACGTCGCCACCGACGACATCACCAACACCTACGGCGACATCAGCGTGGTCGTCGACCCGTCGAGCGCGCAGCTCCTGCAGGGTGCCACGCTCGACTACAAGGACGGCCTCGACCAGTCCGGGTTCGCGATCACGAACCCCAACGCCGAGCGCTCCTGCGGCTGCGGCCAGTCCTTCTCCTGACCACACCGCGCCACGTGGCGGTCGTGAGGTCGGTGGATCTCCGCATCGGTCGAGTCGCTCAGACCGCCAGCTCCAGCAGGTCGGCCAGCTCGCTGCGGTCGAGCGTGACGTCCGCTCGCGCCACGATCGTGGCGCTGGAGTCGGTCACGTAGACCAGCGGTTCGAAGTCGATCCCGTATGCGGCAGGCACCGGGGCGAGCGCTGCTCCTGCCAGGTCGTCGTCGGTCTCGGGGTGCAGGTACACCTCCTGATGCAGCACCAGCAGGTCGGTTCGGCCCTCGGTCTGCTCCATGACGAGTTCCAGCAACGGACCGCACACGGCCGTCTGGCAGTACGCCGGCGTGGCGATCACCATCACGATCGGTCGACCGTCGGTGAGCGCGTCGGTCAGGTTCGTCGAGTGGTGGGGGCAGATCGGTCGACGTGAGCACAGCGGGTC
>JAPXRJ010000196.1:0-5752 GCA_033813615.1 Microthrixaceae bacterium
GATCATCGTGGTCACACACGGGATGGGCACGGTGGAGACCATGTGCGACGGAGCCGCGTGGCTCGACCACGGCGTGTTGCAGATGACCGGCAAGGCTCAGGAGGTCGCGGCTGCCTACGTGCGCAGGGTGAACGAGCACGAGGAGGAGGTGCGCGCCGAGCGACGTGAAGCCGCGGAAGCGGGCGGCTACGTGCAGGACTCCGAGTCGTGGTTCGGCGATGACATCGAGATCCTCGACGTGAGGTTCGGTGCTTCGGCTGATGGCGGGAGCGAGGTCGCAGCCACAGGGGCGCCCTTCACCATCAGGATCTCCTACCGGGCACACCGACCGATCGACGACCCGGTCTTCGGCTACATGATCCACAGCGAGAACGAGATGCCGGTGTCGGGAACGAACACGAAGATCGCGGGGTATGCCACCGGCACCTTGACCGGAGATGGGGTCGTTGAGTTCCGTGTCGACCGCCTCCCGCTCCTCCCCGGCAACTACGACGTGACGGTGGCGATCAACGACAAGTACGTCCAGCACGTCTACGACCGTCGATATCGCGGAGCTCCATTGATCGTCCGGCGCGGCGAAGGACCCGTAGGTGCGGGTCTCACGGAGATCGCCGGCACATGGCACCTCCACCGGTCGGCGCACCCGGAAGACGTGCCGGCATGAGCCTCCGTTCGCGCGTTGCCGGCCGGCTGGGATCGTTCGCGTCGTTTCGGGCCCAGCAACAGGCCGTGACCGACCAGTTGGGTCACCATGATCATGCCCTCCGCGACATCACCGCGGCGCTCCAGGCCGTCCAGGCCGACACCGTGTCCGTGAGGGATCACTCCGACGAGATCCGCAAGCTCCAGCTCCGGCTGGACCTGCTCGAGGGGCACCTGCCGGAGATCCTGTCGCTGACGTCCACGGCACGCGGCACGCAGCGGCGCTTCCAACGCCAACTCGATGAGACCGACCTTCGGGCGGAGAACCACGCCGCATCGATCCATGAGCTCTGGCAGCGACTCGAGTTCGTCCGCCGCGAAGTCCTCTACGAGGTCCGGTACTCCACGCCGGATCGACCGGCCGCCGAGGTGGAGCCGCGCATCGTCGATCACGTCGCCGTGGATGCGGCGTTGGCCGCCGGCTCGCTGCGCCTGAACGTCGGTTGCGGCCACCTGCCGGTGGACGGCTATGTGAACGTTGATGGCCGTGAGCTGCCCGGCGTCGACGTCGTCGCCGATGTCCTGGGCCTTCCGTTCGACGAGGCCGTGGTCGACGAGATCTTCTCAGCCCATCTCCTGGAGCACTTCCCCGAGGAGCAGCTGGCGCGAGACCTCCTCCCGTATTGGCGCAGTCGACTCCGCCCAGGCGGGACGATCCGGGCTGTGGTGCCTGATGCCGAGGCGATGCTGGCAGGTCACGCCGATGGTTCGATCCCCTTCGAGGACCTGCGTGCCGTCCTGTACGGCGGCCAGGAGTACGAGGGCGACTTCCACTTCACGATGTTCACGGCGGAGTCGTTGGGCCGGCTGTTGAGCGAGGCAGGTTTCGTCGACGTGGTGATCGAGGACAGCGGTCGGCGAAACGACATCAGCCTCGAGCTGCAGGTCGCGGCCCGACGGGACGACTGAGCGCGGTGGAGCCTCGCGTCTCGGTCATCATCAACACCGTCGACAGGGCGGAGAGCCTCCGGCTGCTCCTGTCGTCCCTCGCCCAGGTCCGGTACGGGGAGTTCGAGGTCATCGTGGTGGCCGGACCCTCGACGGATCACACCGACGACGTGCTGGCATCGCATGAAGGTGCCATCCGGATCGAGCGGTGTCCCGAACGCAACCTGTCCATGTCGCGCAACATCGGGGTGCGGGCGGCTGCGACCGACTTCGTGGCGTTCATCGACGACGATGCCGTGCCGGAGCCGTCCTGGCTCGAGGAGCTCATGGCGCCGTTCGCGAACTTCGAGGTCGCTGCCGTCGGCGGCTGGGTGTATGACCACACCGGTCACAGCTTCCAGTGCACCCACACCGGAGCGGATCGCTTCGGCAACGCACGTCCTGACTATCGCGAGCCGCTCGACCGGTTCTGCGTTCCCGGAGCATGGCTGTTCCCGTATGCGCCCGGTGGGAACGGGGTCTACCGACGAGACCTGCTGATGGCGGTCGGCGGGTTCGACGAGGAGTTCGAGTACTACCTCGAGGAGACCGACCTCTGCCTTCGCCTGATCGACCACGGCTGGGTGGTCAGCCAAGTCGACGGCGGAGCGATCCACCACAAGTTCCTGCCGAGCGGGCGGCGGTCCGCCGATCGAGTGCTGCGGGACCGCTTCGCGGTGGTCAAGAACAAGATCTACTTCTCGCTGGTGAACGCGACCGATCACGCATCGCTCAGCGAGATCATCGCCGATGACGTCGCCTTCTCCGAGATCCACCGGGATGACGCCGAGTGGCACCTCCGAAACGGGACGGCGACGAAGGAGGACGTCGAGTTGTCGCTCGCGTCGATCGATCGAGCCTGGGAGGTCGGGCTCGAGGTAGGACGCCGAGGTCGCACGCGACTCGGCTTCGAGCGGTCATCACCTCCCGAGGTCGACCGGTTCGTCGCCTTCCCGACGACGGCTCGACGCGCTTCGGGTCTCCGCCTGTGCTTCGTGGCGCAGTCGATCCCACCGACGGTGATCGGTGGGATCGGTCGGTACTTCCTCGACCTTGCCCGGGAGCTGGCCCGGCGCGGTCACGAGATCCGGATCATCACCACAGGAGACGGTCATCCGACGGTCGATCTCGAAGATGGTGTGTGGGTGCACCGCATCCCGAAGGATCTTCCGATCGAAGAACCTGAGGGTGGTGACCAGCTGTCAGTTCCTCCGCGGATCGCCTCGAACGCGGTCGCCGTCGCCGACGAGGTCGACCGGATCGCATCGACTGGACCCATCGATGCCGTGTACGCCGCGATGTGGGACGTCGAACAGCTCGAGGTCCTGAGGCGACGTTCGGCTCCGGTCGTGACGGCGCTGGTCACGACGTTCGCCATCACCCTTCGGACTCGGTCGGAGTGGCGCGACGACGAGGAGTTCATGGAGCACTTCGGGCGACCGCTTCTGGCCCTCGAGCGATGGGTCCTCGAGGCGAGCGACGGACTTCACGCGATCAGCGGCGCCATCGTCGACGACGTGTCGGCGACCTCCGGGATCGACCTCGGTGACACCGACCGGATCATGGTCGAGCCGATCGGTGAGGAGGACCGATATGGGGCCGTGGCGGCTGACGAACCCTCCGAAGGCTGCAAGGTGATCTTCATCGGCCGTTTCGAGAAGCGGAAGGGGATCGACCTCCTCCTGGCTGCCGTTCCCGAGGTCCTGAAGCGTCACCACGGGGTGCACTTCACCTTCGTTGGACGCGACGACCTCGCCGGCGAGTCTGGCCGGCCCTATCGATCGGAGTTCGAAGATGTCCACGCCGGCGCGACGTGGCTCGATCGCATCTCCTTCCTGGGCGAGGTGAGCGATGCCGTCCTGGCAGCCGAGCTCGCCTCGGCCGACGTGCTCGTCGCTCCATCGCGGTTCGAGTCGTTCGGTCTCATCTACGTCGAGGGCATGATGGCCGGCCTTCCTGTTGTGGCCGTTCGCGAGGGTGCCGCCAGCGAGATCCTGGTCGACGGTTCGACCGGAATCCTCGTGCCCGCCCAATCGAGCGAGCTGCGCGACGCCCTCGACATGCTCGTCAGCTCCCCGGAGTTGCGGCAGCGCCTCGGCACGTCGGGTCGGGAGCGCTATCTGCAGAACTACAGCGTCGGAGCGATGGCCGACCGGATGGAGTCGGTGTTCGATCGCTTCTCGTCCCGCCGGAACCGATCGGCGTGAGCCGGTGCGTGCGTGACGGCACGGCGGCGGCTGACGGTGCCGCGATCCACGCGCGCCAGGCCATGAATTCGATCGTGCTGCTGGCAGGCGTCTGCACGCGACACGACGCCATCTCGAACGTGGTGCGCATGCAGGAGCGCGTGCTCAGACGGAGCGGGTACGACGTGACGGTCATCAGCCACCACAGCGACTTCCTGGACGACGATCACGTCGAGGCAACAGATCCGTGGATCCTGCAACGCAACGAGACGTATCGATCGGCTGACCTCGTCATCCTCCACTACGGCATCCAGTACGGGTTGTTCGACTCGTTGCTGCTGTCGCACAGCGGGCGGCGCGTCGTGCACTTCCACAACGTGACGCCACCGGAGCTGTTGGACGGGCGGCCGCGTCAGCAGGCCCTGAAGGCGGTCGACCAGATCGTGATCGCCGAGCAGGCTGACGCCGTCTGGTCCGACTCGACGCACAACACGGGATGCCTTCTCGAATGGACGTCGGTCGATCCCGCCCGAATCCGTCCGATGGAGCTCTCGGTGTCGTGGGAGGTCTGTCGGCCTGAACGTTCTCGCCGAGCCGCATCCGAACAGGTCGAGCTCCTCTACGTCGGCCGCTTCTCGTCCGCGAAGTCGCCCAGTTCGATCGTCGACGCGGTCGCTCGGCTTCCCGCTGCGATACGTGAGGGTGTTCGACTGAGGATGATCGGCAGCTCGACCCACTCGGATCCGTCCTACATCGAGTCCCTCCGACGACAGATCGAGTCCGCAGGCGTGCATGCGTCCATCGAGCTCGATGTCCCGGACTCCCTGCTGCGCCTGAGGTATCAGGAGTCCGACATCTTCGTCACAGCGTCGCTCCACGAGGGGTTCTGCGTTCCGGTGATCGAGGCGCTGGCGGCAGGATGTCGGGTGGTAGCCACTGATGCGGGTGCGCTCCGAGAGACCGTCGGACCTGGTGGCTGTGTGGTGCCGGTCGGAGACGAGGTCGCACTCTCGGCAGCGATCCTGGATGCGGTCGAGCGTGCCCGTTCCGGGTCGTTGTTCGACTCGGAGGAGGCCTCAGCTCTCGAGCAGCACCTGCGACGGTTCTCGGAGGAGGCCGGTGCCGAGCGACTGCTCGACGCTGTCGAACGCGAGCTCGACTCGCTCGTCCGAGACGACTGATCCACTCGGCGGCGATGTGCTGCGCGCTGCGGGCGACGTAGCGCACGTGGTGTCCGGCACAGCGAAGTACAGTTCGCCAGTGGCGAGCGACGGGTCCACCGACTTGCGGGTGCGTCGGCCTCCCAGGAAGGCGAAGACGTCGTGGCGGTCTCGGGGGACCATCGCCCGGATCGCCACGTTGGGCGTGGCGATCGCATTGATCGCTGGCGTGTTCCTTCCGGGCACCTTCGTTCCGGACACGCTCGACCTCTGCGCCCAAGCGGTGACGGGCCGCTTCACCACGTGGCACGCTCCCGTGCTGGCCGGTCTCTGGGGCTTCCTCCGGCCATCGCCGGACGTGATGTTGGTGTCGTCGGTCACGACGTTCGTGGTCGCGAGCTACGTGATCCTGCGCAGCCGGCTCAGGCCGTGGGTTTCGGTGGCGGTGACCATCGGGATCGCTCTCGCCCCGGTGACCCTCGGGTGGTTGACGACCCACGTGAAGGACCTCTGGCTCACGGTCGGGTTCCTGGCCACGCTCGCTGCGCTGTCGATCCTGCGGAGGTCGCCGACCCGAGTGCAGCGGTTGGCAGCGCTCGGAGTCGCCGTGGTCATGTCGTGGATGACGGTGGCGTCGCGGTCGGTCTCGGTGGTGCCGGTCGTGTGCCTCTGGATGACGATCAGCCCGGTGGGATCACTGCTCGAATCTCGCGATCGTGGGCCATGGCGACTGCTGGCGTACAACATCGGACTGGCTGGCCTGGTTGCGTTCGGATG
>JAPXRJ010000197.1:0-5715 GCA_033813615.1 Microthrixaceae bacterium
GCTCAGGCCCGCAGCAGCTCCGCGACCCGGAAGGCCAGGTCCAGCGACTGGCGGCCGTTGAGCCGTGGGTCGCACATGGACTCGTAGCGCAGCCCCAGGTCGTCGTCGACGAGGTCCTCGGCGCCTCCCAGGCACTCCGTCACGTCGTCGCCGGTCAGCTCCACGTGCACGCCTCCGGGCCAGGTGCCTTCGGCGCGATGGGCCTCGAAGAAGCCCTTGATCTCGGCCAGGATGGCGTCGAAGTGCCGCGTCTTGCGGCCGCTCGGGGCGGTGAACGTGTTGCCGTGCATCGGGTCGCACGCCCACACCGCGGGGTGGCCAGCGTCGGCGACCGAGCGCAGCAGCGGCCGGAGCGAGTCGGTGACGGTGTCGGCTCCCATCCGGGTGATCAGCGTCAACCGTCCGGGGACCCGGTCCGGGTTGAGGACCTCGCAGAGCTGCAGCACCTCGTCGGCGGTCGCTGACGGGCCGACCTTCACCCCCACGGGATTGGCGATGCCGCGGAAGAACTCGACGTGGGCGTCGTCGAGGCCGCGGGTCCGCTCACCGATCCAGATCATGTGCGCCGAGCAGTCGTAGAAGTCGCCGGTCAGCGAGTCGCTCCGCGTCAGCGCCTCTTCGTAGCCGAGCACCAGGGCTTCGTGGCTGGTGTAGAAGTCGACTTCGTGCAAAGCCGGCACCGTGTCGGGGTCGAGTCCGCACGCCCGCATGAAGCGCAACGCCCGATCGATCTCCTGGGCGAGCTGTTCGTAGCGGACGGCTTCGGGACTGGTCCGGACGAACTCCTGGGTCCACTGGTGCACCCGATCGAGATCGGCGAACCCGCCCTTGGTGAAGGCGCGCAGCAGGTTCATCGTGGAGGCGGACTGGTGGTACGCCTCCACGAGCCGCTGGGGGTCGGGCACGCGGGCCGCCGCGGTGAACGCGATGTCGTTCACCATGTGGCCTCGGAAGCTGGGAAGTCCGACGCCGTCGACGGTCTCGACCGGCGACGAGCGCGGCTTCGCGTACTGCCCGGCGATGCGACCGACCTTCACCGCCGGGACGCCGGCGGAGTAGGTGAGGACGACGGCCATCTGGAGGATCACTCGGAGCCGTTCGCGGATCGAGTCGGCGGAGAACGCCTCGAAGGACTCGGCGCAATCGCCGCCCTGCAGGAGGAACGCCTCGCCCGCGGCGACACGGCCAAGGTCGATGGTCAGTTGGCGCGCCTCGCCGGCGAACACGAGCGGCGGGTAGCTCGCCAGGATCTTCAGAGTGCTGTCGAGGACAGCCTCGTCGGGCCATTCGGGCTGCTGCTCGGCGTGTCGCTCGCGCCAGGACGCGGGGGTCCACGGGGCGCGCTCGACTCCGGGGGAGGGCGTGTCGGCCATGGCTCAAGGCTACCCGGGTCGTGCTGCGCAGCCGAAGCGGCCGTAGCGGATGGTCTACGTACCGTGACCTGTCGCGTTGACACCCATGTAGCCACCCCACTCGACCCTGTCGATAGGTCCCATCGCGCCGCCGGGAACGATGGCTGACACGATCGAACGCTCCTTGTCGCCGATCTGGAAGATCCCGCCCGAGAGCAACCTGAACTTGCCGTCGACGCCCGAGAACAGCGGAGTCATGCTCTCCGTCGCGGGCACTCCAAACGACGTGGGCGTGTGCTCCACCTGTCCTGGCTGCCACCAGCCGAGGTCGATCCGATCTGTGCGTTTCGTTCCAGCAGTTCCGCCCGCGTCCAACGGCATCGCACAGGCGCAGACGACACCGGGCATCCCTCCCGACGAGGCTATGAGGGGGCTGACCACGGCTCCGACAGCCGGCCCGTCGAGTCGGTGTTCAACCGCTCCGGTAGCTCCGTCGTAGACCACCAGAACCGAGTCCCCGTCGTACACGTCGCCGGACGCCAGCTGTTCGGCTGTGACTCGAGTGTGCAGCGCGACCACCTCGAGTGCTGCATCGTCGTCCAGCTGGCCGATGGCGGGGACCGCCAGACTCGACACCGCTGCGTCTGTCGTGAGTGCTCCGACGGCGTCGTGAACCGATGAGACCCATCGCTGAGCTCCCGACGATGGGTCGAATGCGATGAGTTGCCCATCCATGCGCAGGGCAACGGCCTCCGTCCTTCCGTCACGGTCCAGATCGCCGAGGCTGACGGGAGCGATGAACGACGAGACTGCATCACCGCTGGCGACTTGCTCGAACGCATCGCCGGTCCGTTCGAAGATCGCGTCGAGCGGCAACTTCCAGAGCGCTCCTGGAAGCAGTTCGCCCCCGGAGCCGATCAGCACCGTCTCGTTGATCTCATCGGTTCGCACCAAGACGGGCGAGTTGTAGGTCTCCTGACCGTCGGGCAGGTCGATCTGAGCGAGCACCGCTCCGTCCGCTCCTCCGACGACCACCAACCGACCCGGAACCGTCACCGGTTCTGCTGCCGTGCGCAACCAGTCGCCACCCGTCGCCACGAGCCAGTCATCGACTCCGTCGCCATCTCGGTCCTTGACGCGCTGCGGTGTGTAGACGTTGCGCCAATCCGGTTCGATCGCGGCGACCCGCCACAGCGTGGATCCGTCGCTGCCATCGAGCGCAACGAGCGGTCGGTCGTCGACGGGAACGCCTCTTCCTCCGACCACAACGTCAGGGGTTCCATCGCCGTTGAGGTCCGCGAACTGGGCCACGGTGATCATCGTGATGCCGTCCTCGGATCCCCACAGCTGCGTCCCGTTCGTTCCGTCGAGTGCGACGACCTGGTAGGGCGCGTCGCCGTCGACCACGTTCACGATGGGGTCTGCCACTCCGTCACCGGTCAGGTCGTGCGCCGAGATCGATGCGGTGACGTTCAACTTCTGGCACCTGGTTGTCCACGCTGGCCTGGAGTCGCTGACCCCGATGACTGCCTGCGTGGGCGAGCAAGCCGCCTGGGAGGGCTGCTCCACTCGGCGCGCTCCGTCATCTGTCCGGGAGCAGGCGACGACCGCACAGGCAGCCACGAGGAGTGCCGCTCTGAGTGGCCAGCGGCGTCGCGCGCAGACGCGAACTGGCCGAGGTGTTCGTCCCAGTTCTCGTCGTCTCGTCATCGATGGCCGGTACCGGCAGCGGGGTCCGGGGACAACCTCGGGAGACGGAGGACCACCACCGTGATCATGCGATGAATTCGCTCCGTCGCGATACCACCTGTCGATCATTGCTCAATGGCGACGGCCGACGCCTGATGGTGGCCGGTGCGGGATCAGGCGGGGCTGGTGGCGAGGGCTCGGTCCCGAACCGTCGTCACCGCTCGTTTCACCAGGCGGCGGGCCGCCTCTGCCGTCACGCCGAGGTCGTCGCCCACCTCGCGGTAGCTGCGCCGACGGCCGTCGGACAGGCCGAACCGTGCCTCGACCGCTGATCGGGCACGAGGATCGAGCACGTCGAGCAGGCCGCTGAGCCACTCATCGTGCTCCGCGCTGAGCAGTTCGTCCTCGGGTCCGGGTCGGTCATCCGCGAGGAGGTCGACGAGCTCGTTCGAGTCGTCGTCGCCCACGGTGCGGTCGAGCGAGGTCGGCGTCGTCAAGCGGTGAAGACGGGCGTTCTCGTCGTCGAGGGCGTCGCCGTCGCCCGAGGACGCGCGCAGGGCGCAGCGCAGGGCGGCGGAGCGGTCGCCGGGAAGGCGGACGAGCGACGCCTTCTGGTCGAGGGCACGGCCGATCGCCTGGCGGATCCAGAAGGTGGCGTAGGTCGAGAACTTGAAGCCCTTGCGCCAGTCGAACTTGTCGACGGCGTGCTCGAGTCCCAGGTTGCCCTCCTGGACGAGGTCGAGGAGGTCCATGCCGGCGGGGAGTGGATAGCGTCGGGCGACGCTCACCACGAGTCGCAGGTTCGCTCGGATGAAGCGATCCTTGGCAGCCGCGGCGGCGGCGATCTGGCGGTCCAGGTCCCGTCCGCGCTCACCTGCCGCCTTGCGACGACGGGCGTCGACGCCTGCCTCGATGGTGCGGGAGAGCTCGCGCTCCTCCTCGGCGTTGAGCAGTGCCACGGCACCGATCTCGTTCAGGTACATCCCTACGGAATCGCTCATCTGATTCCATCCTCTGCTGTCAGCTCGCTGAGCGGTGCTGCACGCGGAACGGCGCTGCGCCGGTCGGGTCGGCTGGGGTGACTCGACACGTGTTTGATCGGCGCCCCAAGCCGGGAGTTGAGAGGTCGTCCGGCTCATTCGCGACGGTTTTCGGAATCGGCCGCTACCATCCGCCGATGGCCGACCGGCGGATCGGGGTCTTCGGCGGCACGTTCGACCCGCCCCACATCGGCCACCTGGTGACCGCCGAGCGGGTGGCCGAGGCGCTCTCGCTCGACGTCGTCCTGCTCGTCGTGGCGAACGTCCCGTGGCAGAAGGTCGGGTCGCGCCCCATCTCGCCGGCCGAAGATCGCCTTGCGATGGTTCGGGCGTCGGTGGAGGGATCCGACCTGCTCGAGGCCAGCGACCTGGAGCTCGTCCGTGGCGGCGACAGCTACACCGTGGACACCCTCGAGGCGCTGCGTGTCGCCGGTCCCGACGACGAGCTCGTCCTGATCCTCGGCTCCGACGCCGCCAACGGGCTCGACACGTGGGAGCGACCCGAGGACCTCCGGCGGCTGTGCACGCTGGCTGTGGTCGAGCGACCCGGGAGCGAGGTCGAGGTGCCAGCCGGCTTCGACGTCGAACACGTAGCGGTCCCATCACTCGACGTGTCGTCGAGCGATCTCCGGGCCCGGGTCGCCGCCGGACGGTCGGTGCGCTTCCTGGTCCCGGACGCCGCGGTCGTGATCCTGGAGCGACGGCGCCTCTATCGTGGCGCCCATGACGGCGACCGACAGTGACACGACGCCTCGCACCGAGGTGACGCCGGGTCTCGTCCGGGACCCCGAGGTCGGGGAGACAGAGGTTCGGGACCCCGAAGTGGTCCAGGTCGTTCGACGTCGACGCTCGGAGCAGGAGCGCAAAGGCCGGGGTGCTCGGCGTCGTCCTGGCGCCCGTGGGCTCGGCGGTCCACGCACCGTCTGGTGGCAGCTCGCCTCGACGATCGTCTTCGTGGTCCTGCTCGCGGTGATGGCCGTCGTCGGGTATCGGGCCAGCCGCCTCATCACCGGTGGTGGAACCGATCGCGTCACGGACCCGGACGCGCCGGGGTTCGTCGCCGAGGTCCGGCCGACGCCGGTTGACCTGGTCGCGGTCACGACCGACGACGGTGCACTCGCCGGTGTGGTGATCGCAGCTGCCTCTGGCGACGGCGGCGGCACCGTCTCCGCGCTCCCGGCGACGATCTCGGCAGGACCGGGCGAGGACGGCCTGTTCCCGCCGATCGCAGATGCGTACGCGGCAGGCGGCCTCGATCAGCTCCGCTCGGTGCTCGGCACCGGGCTGACCTTCGGGTTCACCTCGGCGGAGGAGGTCTCTGCGTCGGACCTCACGACCCTTGCCGGCGTGGTCGGGCCGCTCACGATCAAGAACGTGGACAACCTGATCGATTCGACCGACCGGGGTGTCGTGGGCATGGACCCGGACAAGGAGTCGGTCCGCTATCGGGCCGGCGAGGTGACGCTCGAACCTGGGGAGCTCGCCGAGTTCCTGGCCTTCTCCGGGATCGGAGAGGAACCCGATCGTCAGATGTTGCGTCACCTCGCGGTGTGGGAGCAGCTGCTCGCGGGCATCGCCACGAAGGACATGTCGTCGCTGGCGACCTCGTCGGACGGGACCTCGGAGGACGGAGG
>JAPXRJ010000198.1:0-5646 GCA_033813615.1 Microthrixaceae bacterium
TCCGTGGTCGTCATCAGCGCTCCGCCGGCCGTCACCGATCCAGCCAGGACGACCGGCGCGAGGCCTGCTCGCGCGGCGTAGACAGCTGCGGTGTATCCGGCTGGGCCGGACCCTACGATCACTAGTTCCACATCTTGCATCGACATGTATCTATATTGAAGGAGATCGAAGCAAGATGCAACCCGGGAGCGGCGGCGGGTGCTGTTCGGACGCCACGGGCAGGCTGGTCGCCCCGCCCCGGCGTCGCGGCTTTCGAGGCGGAGTCGGTTGGGAGGGTTGTCGTGGGCCTGGTGGGTCAGCAGGTGATCGACGGGTCCGCCGAGCAGTTGTCCGGGTCCGGCAGTCCGGCGAGGAACGCTCGCACGGTCGCCAGGCCCTGCGGCGTGGCGTGGTAGTGCGCCCACTTGTGGCGCATCTCCCGGCTGATGAGCCCGGCCTTGACCAGCCGGGCCAGATGGTAGGAGAGGGTTGGCTGGCTGATGCCAAGACTGTCGGGCATGTGACAGGCGCACACGCTGGAGCAGCAGTTCGCCGAGATGTGATGCAGCAGCTTGACCCGGACCGGATCGGAGAGTGCCTTGAAGGTGGCGGCGACCCGCTCGGCCTCCTCGTCGGCGAGCGCCGACGCGCCCCGTGGGGCGCAGTCGATGATCGGGAGGTGCTGAACCATGCGCGCCAGCCTACCACCTCAAATTGACAGACGTCGATATGAGCCCTAGCCTTCATATTGACGAACATCAATCCGAGAGAGGCGTCCTCATGATCCAGGTCTTCGAAGGCCCGCTGTGCTGCAACACCGGGGTGTGTGGCCCCGACCCCGACCAGGCGCTGGTCGACTTCACCGCCGACCTCGACTGGCTTACCCGGCAAGGCGTGTCGGTGCGCCGGGCGAACCTGGCCCAGGACCCCGCCGCGTTCGCTGACAGCGCCGTCGCGCGGGCGTTCGTGCAGAAGGTCGGCGCGTCCGGGCTGCCGCTGATCGTGGCCGACGACGTGACGGTTGCCACCGGACGCTACCCCTCCCGCGCCGAGCTGGCCCGGATCGCCGGCGTCGAGGCGCCCGCCGAGAACACGGCGACCGGGTGCTGCGGTAGCGCACCGTCCACCCCGGCAGCGTCGGTGTGCTGTGGCGACGAGGCCCCGGTGTCGTCGGGATGCTGCGGTTCGGACCAGTCGGTGACCATCCAGTCCGGTTCTCAGGCGTAGGGCTGATCGGAGATGATCGAACTGCTGCACAACCCGCCGAGGTTCCTGTTCCTGACCGGGAAGGGCGGTGTCGGGAAGACGAGCATCGCCTGCGCCGCCGCGGTCGACCTCGCCCGCCGGGGCAACCGGGTCCTGCTGGTCTCCACCGACCCGGCCTCGAATGTCGGCCAGGTCTTCGACCAGCGGGTCGGGTACGCGATCACCCCGATTGTCGGCGTTGCCGGGCTCGACGCGCTGGAGATCGACCCCGAGGCCGCCGCCGAGGAGTACCGCCAACGCGCACTCGCCCCGATCCGGGACTTCCTCTCGGTCAAGGACCTCGCCGACGTCACCGAGCAGCTCTCCGGGTCCTGTACCACCGAGATCGCCTCGTTCAACGAGTTCACCGCCTTCCTGGCCGGCAACGACATCGCGCGAGGCTACGACCACATCGTCTTCGACACCGCCCCGACCGGCCACACCGTCCGGCTGCTCAAGCTCCCCGGCGAATGGACCTCCTTCCTCGAAGACGGGCTCGGCGATGCGTCCTGCCTCGGTCCGATGGCCGGCCTTGACAAGACCCGCACCACCTACGCCGACGCGCTCACCGCCCTGGCCGACTCGTCCGTGACGAGACTGGGCCTGGTTGCCCGCCCACAAACCTCGTCGCTGGCCGAGGCGTCCCGCACCGCCGACGAACTTGCCGAAGCAGGCGTCCACGCCACCCACCTGGTCATCAACGGCATCCTCCCCAGCGAACCCATCTCCGATGTCCTGGCCGACGCGATCCGCGCCGAGGAGACCGCCGCCATCGCCGCCATGCCCGTCAACCTCGCCGGGCTGGCGATCGACCGGCTCCCGCTGCGCTCCCGCGACGTGATGGGCCTCGACGCCCTCACCACGCTGCTCTCCGAGGCCCCGGACCACACCCCGGCGTTAGCCGCACCGCGCGCCAACGCCCCCGCCGGCTCGTCGGATTCTCTGGCCGCGACGATCGAGCAGCTGGCGGCCAAGGACCACGGATTGATTATGGTCGTGGGGAAAGGCGGCGTCGGGAAGACGACGATGGCTGCGGCGATCGCCGTCGGTTTGTCCGACCGCGGCAAGGACGTGCTGCTGACCACCACCGACCCGGCCGCGCATCTCGCCTGGACGGTCGGCGAAGCGGCGCCCTTCGAGGTCTCCAGTATCGATCCCGTCCAGGCGGTGGCCGACTACAGGCGCCACGTCATGGACACCAAGGGCGCGGGCCTGGACGCCGACGGTCGGGCCAACCTCGCCGAGGACCTTCGCTCGCCCTGCACCGAAGAGGTGGCCGTCTTCCAGGCCTTCGCCGCAGCCGTCGAGCAATCCGCCCACCGGTTCGTGGTCATGGACACCGCCCCCACCGGACACACCCTGCTCCTCATGGACGCCACCGGCTCCTACCACCGCGAGGTCGTCCGCAACCTGCCCGAGCAGGCCGGGCTCACGCCGCTGGCCCGACTCCAGGACCCCGACAACACCAGCGTCATCGTCGTCACACTGCCCGAGACCACCCCCGTCCTCGAAGCCACCGGCCTGGCCGCCGACCTCACCCGAGCCAACATCACCACCTGGGGATGGATCGTCAACCGCTCCCTCACCCCGACCGACACCACCAGCCCCCTGCTGGCCGAACGGATCAACGCCGAACAAACACCTCTGCGAGAGGCCCAGGCGCAGACCGGCCGGGTCGCCGTCGTGCCCTACAGCGACACCCCTCCCGTGGGTGTGAACCAACTTCGCCAGCTCTCCACCGCCTCGGACCGGGACGCCGGTCACGCTGTCCGTGAGCAGGTACGCCTCCGCTACGCGCAAGCCGCAACGGCAGTCCGCGCCGGCGCTCACAACACCGACCTGCTGGCGGACAGTACCTGCTGCTCACCCGCTTCCTGCTGCGGCAATCCCAGCGCTGACATCGGTGGCTTCGGGGCCGGGCTCTACGACGCGACGGAGGCTGCCGAGTTGCCGCTGGAGGCGATCGAGGCGAGTCTGGGATGTGGCAACCCAACCACGGTCGCAGAGCTGTGCGAGGGCGAGCGCGTCCTAGACCTCGGTTCCGGGGGCGGAATCGATGTCCTGCTCTCCGCACGCCGTGTCGGCCAGTCCGGATTCGCCTACGGCGTTGACATGACCGACGAGATGCTCGACCTGGCACGCACCAACGCCGCGAACGCCGGAGCGACCAACGTCGAGTTCCTCAAAGGCACTATTGAGGATGTACCCCTACCCGACGGCGCAGTCGACGTCGTGATCTCCAACTGCGTCATCAACCTGTCCACAGACAAGCCGGCCGCCCTGGCGGAGATGTTCCGTGTGCTCGCTCCCGGCGGAAGAATCGGCATCTCCGATGTCGTCGCCGAAGACCATCTCACCCCGGCCGAACGAGCCGAGCGCGGTTCATACGTGGGGTGCATCGCCGGCGCGCTCTCCAAGAGTGAATACCTTCAGGGCCTCGCCGCAGCCGGATTCACCGACCCTACCGTCGAGTTCACCCACCAAGTCGCCGATGACATGCACTCAGCGATCATCCGCGCGACGAAGTTGGTGCGTTAGCTTCCGGAACCTTCGAAGAGTGAGCTCGCTGGGGATGAGCCATGGAGGCAAGCAGCGGTGAGATCGACAGCGCAGCGAGCGGCGTGGTTCGGTGGCCGGTGCGCGTCGAGACCGGCCACTACGCGCACCCTGTAGCGCCGGAGGTATATGACTGTGTGAAGTTCCTGCTAGCCCGCGAGGGCTCAGGGACTATCACCGGTGACTGGGGCGAGCGTCGGTTCCGCATGGGCGATCTGATGCTGGTGGGCTCAGGCTTGGCTATCGGTGGCGCGCCGGACGGGACGGCAACGACCTCGACAATCTTTGCCGACAAAGACTACGTAATGGATCAGGTGTACTGGCGCTACGCCGATGTGTTGCAGGACCGGACGGCAGCCGAGACCGTGATGCAACGCGCGTTCGGGACGGGCGCAATCATGATCCGTCTGAACGGCCCGCTGGCAGCCACCTTCGCCGCGAGAATCGATGAGATCGAGCGGGCGCAGACAATGAGAGAGTTCCATCGGATGCAGGCCGCCTTTGCCGAGGTCTTGCACCTGCTCGGGCAGTTGTTGCCGTGGAGCCCGGCGCCGTCGCTACGAACCCTGACACACGGGATCGCGGCGATGGTGGCCCGTCGCACCGCCACGCGGCCCGTGCGCAGCGAGGTGCTACAGGTCCGCAACGCCATCCAGTGTGATCTAGCCCACCGTTGGCTCGTCGCGGAGATGGCCACGACGGCACATCTATCGGTGCGGCAACTACAGCGAGTGTTCGCTGAGTCGCTGGGCGTGTCCCCGATCACCTTCCTGGGCCTGTTGCGCACCAAGGAGATGGCCCGAATGCTTCGTGACACCGAGATGACAGTCGGCGAAATGAGCAGAGCCGTAGGTTGGCGGAGCCGGAGCCACGCTCGGTCAGTGTTCGCGATGTCAACGGGAATGACACCCGAAGGGTACCGGCAGATGGTGCGTGGTCGGGATCACGACGCGTAGCGTCGGTATCGCGCCAATGTGACGCCCGCCGTCTCGCCGCCTGGTCCACGCGTCGGATAGGCAGGGATGACGCCAGGTTCCCTGCCGCCACGACTCTCGGCACCCCTTCTCTGTGTTGCTGACCGTCCCCTCCAGGTTGCCTTGGCGCACCTTCCGGACACCGCTCGCCAACGGCACACCACCCGGCCTCACCCGGGAGCTGTCTGAGCGGGTGGCACCTGGGACGGACGCGGGACGCGAGCGGCCCACGGTGCCGAGCGTGCCGGTGGTCGAGCCCGAGATTGAGCCCGTAACCGTGTTGGCGGGTCGGGGGCTGTGATGTCTGGCCCGGGCCGCTTCACGACGGCGATCAACGAGATGGGCCTGACGACGCCGCTCTCGGTGGCTGCTGCCGGATTCGCGGGAGCCGGTGTTCCGGTGTTCCCGTGCGCGCCGGGCGGCAAGCATCCGATCACCGAGCACGGGTTCCACGAAGCAACCACGAATCTCGCTCAGGTGCGTCAGTGGTGGCGACGGTTCCCCAAGGCGAACATCGGCGTCCCGACCGGTCGGCCGTCTGGGGTGGTCGTGGTGGATGTCGATGTTCATGGCGTCAACGGATTCGCGGCCTGCTGCCGAGCCAAGGAGGCGGGGCTTCTCTCGGGGTGGGAGGTTGTCGTCCGGTCGCCCTCGGGTGGGCTGCACGCCTACTATCCGGCTCACGAAAGTGCCGAGCAGCGGTCGTGGCAGGCGGGCCGGGCCGGGATCGACTTCCGAGGTGACGGTGGCTACATCATCGCGCCACCTTCACGTCGGGCTGTCAACGGCGAATTGGCCCTGTACCAGGTGACCGCTGTCAGCGAGGCGCCGGGCAAGGCCCTGGATGCGACGATGCTGCGGGACTTTCTCGATCCGCCCCGGCCCCCGCGCC
>JAPXRJ010000199.1:0-5630 GCA_033813615.1 Microthrixaceae bacterium
CCTCGACGAGCACCGTGACCGGGCCGTCGTTGACCAGCTCCACGGCCATGTCGGTGCGGAACCGTCCGGTCTCGACCGTCGCGCCGAGCGAGCGCAACTCGGCGACGACTCGGTCGACGAGCGGCTCGGCCAACTGCGGGGGTGCCGCCGCGACGTAGCTCGGGCGCCGACCCTTGCGTGTGTCGCCGTACAGCGTGAACTGGCTGACGACCAGGATCGGCAGGCCGAGGTCCGAGGCCGACAGGTTCATCACTCCGTCGGCGTCGTCGAACACACGCAGGTGCCAGAGCTTGGACGCCAACGCGGCCGCTGCGACGGCGTCGTCGTCGTGGGTGACTCCCACCAGCACGCACAGGCCCCGCCCGATGCGGCCGACCTGCTCACGAGCGCCGTCGGGCCAGATGACGGTGACCGACGCGCTGCCCACTCGTTGCACCAGTCCGCGCACGCGCTCACCACCGTCGGTCGATACATCACCCTGCGTAGCCGATCTCGTCACTCACGGTGAGGGCGGCTTGACCATCGGGTCAACGCACGGCGAAGCTACTCGGTCATATGCGAACCGGCCCGAACAGCGCGTCCCGCCCCACCCGGACGCCGGGCCCTGACGACCCGCTGCGCATCGCGTTCCTGACCTACCGCGGCAAGCCCCACGTCGGTGGACAGGGCGTGTACACCCGGCACCTCACCAAGGCGCTGGTCGACATGGGCCACCACGCCGAGGTGCTGTCGGGTCAGCCGTACCCGATCGTCGACGACCGCGTGCCACTGGTGGAGCTGCCCAGCCTGGACATCTACAACGACCACTTCCCCATGCGGATGCCGGCGTTCTGGGAGCTCAAGGACCGCTGGGACTACGCGGAGGTCACCGCGTTCTCCTCCGGCACGTTCCCCGAGCCACTGGCGTTCTCCCTCCGAGCCTGGGACCACCTCCGGCAGCGGCCCGGCCAGTTCGACCTGGTGCAGGACAACCAGTGCCTGGGCTACGGCCTGCTGCTGATGGAGCGCATGGGCCTGCCGGTGCTCGGCACGATCCACCATCCGATCACCGTCGACCGACGCCTCGAGATGGAGCACGCCGAGTCGGCACGCCAGCGCTGGTCCAAGGCCCGCTGGTACGCGTTCACCAAGATGCAGACCCGGGTGGCCAAGCGCCTGCGTCGGGTGATCACCGTGTCGCGCAACTCCTACGAGGACATCTGCCGGGACCACCTGGTGTCGCCCGAGCGGCTCCACATCGTTCCCGTCGGCGTCGACCCCGAGCTGTTCTCCCCCATGCCCGGCGTGGTGCGCAACCCCAACCAGATCATTTCCACGGCCAGCTCCGACGTGGCCATGAAGGGCCAGCGCTACCTGCTCGAGGCGCTCGCCAAGCTGCGCGCCGAGCTCCCGGACCTCAAGCTGGTCATGGTCGGCCGCCTCAAGGAAGGCTCCGCGGCCCAGCGGACGATCCAGCAGCTCGGGCTCGAAGGCGCCGTCGAGTTCGTCTCCGGCGTCTCCGACGAGACGATCGTCGAGCTCTACAACTCCTCGGCCTGCGCCGTGGTGCCGTCGCTCTACGAAGGCTTCTCGCTGCCGGCGATCGAAGCCATGTCCACCGCGTGTCCGCTCGTGGCGACCACCGGCGGCGCGATCCCCGAGGTGTCGGGCCGCGACGGCGACACGTGCTTCGCGGTCGCCCCAGGCGACGCCGACGCCCTCGCCACGGGCATCCGCAGGGCGCTCACCGACGCCGACGCCGCTTCGGCGATCGGTCGTCGCGGCCGCGACCGGGTGATCCGACGCTGGACCTGGCGCCAGACAGCGGAGAAAACCGTGGTCCACTACCGGGCGCTGCTCGCCGAGACCGCTGGTCGATCCGACAGCACCGACGTCCCCTCCTCCCCCTCGATCTCCAGGAGCTGAACCAGTTGCTCACCGTCGACTACGACCTGCTGGGCCTGCAGCCCGGCGACCTGGTGCTCGACATGGGCGCCGGCGCCGGCCGCCACAGCTTCGAGTGCTTCCGACGGGGGGCGCAGGTCGTCTCGCTCGACTACGGCTTCGACGAGCTGCCCCCGGTTCGTGACCTGTTCTGGGCCCTGCAGGAGTCGGGCGAGGCCCCGCAGAGCTCGCTCGGCGCGTGCATCAACGGCGACGCCCTGCGCCTGCCGTTCGCCGACCACACGTTCGATCGGATCATCTGCTCGGAGGTCTTCGAGCACATCCCCGACGACCGCGGAGCGATGGCCGAGCTGCACCGGGTGCTGCGACCCGGCGGCGTCCTGGCCGCGACCGTCCCGTCGTGGATGCCGGAGAAGGTCTGCTGGCAGCTGAGCGCCGAGTACCACGCGCCGCTGTCGGCGGGCGGCCACGTGCGCATCTACACCGAGCAGATGTTGAAGGACCGGCTGAGCGACGCCGGGTTCCGCCCCGAAGCCTCGCACCGGGCCCACGCCCTTCACTCGCCGTACTGGTGGCTGAAGTGCCTGGTCGGTCCCACGAACGACACGCATCCTCTGGTCGAGGCGTACCACAAGCTCCTCGTGTGGGACATCGCCAAGGCACCGGTGCTCACGCGCACCACAGAGCGTCTGCTCAACCCCGTGCTCGGCAAGAGCGTGGTGGTCTACTCCCGCAACACCATCGGCGGCGGCGAGTCCGCCCACGCGCACGTCGAGCACGCGGCCGGCAACCCGGCCGACGACGTGGAGGACCCTGATCTCCTCGACGCGACCGGCGGCGATCGGGTCGACGACGTCATCGATGCGTTCGACGGCGACAGCACCGTCGAGGACGGCAGCCGTGTCCCGGTCTGAGGTGTTCCTGGCCGACGTCGGAGGTGTCGTCTCCGCTGCACAGCTCGTGGCGACCGTCGACGCCGTCGCCGAGTGGCAGCTCGACTCCGGCATGGTGCCGTGGTTCCCCGGCGGCCACGCTGATGTGTGGAACCACACCGAGGCGCTCATGGCGCTCATGCTCGGCGGTCGCCGCGCCGAGGCCGAGCTCGGGTTCGAGTGGCTGCGCTCCATGCAGCGCGGCGACGGCTCGTGGCACCAGTACTACCTCGCAGACCGGGTCGAACAGGACAAGCTCGACGCCAACTGCTGCGCCTACGTCGCCGCGGGAGTGTGGAGCCACTGGCTGCTCTACAAGGACCGCTCGACGCTCGAGCACCTGTGGCCGATGGTGTCCGCTGCGATCGAGTTCGTGCTCGACCTGCAGACGCGTCGCGGAGAGATCCTCTGGGCCCGACACGCTGACGGCACGCCGTGGAGCTTCGCGCTGCTGACCGGCTCGTCGTCGATCTGCCACAGCCTGCGCTGCGCGATCGCGATCGCCGAGACCCTCGGCCACGAGAAGCCCGATTGGGAGTTGTCGGCAGCTCGCCTGTCGCGGGTGATACGCGACGAGCCCGATGCCTTCGCCCCCAAGCACCGCTGGGCGATGGACTGGTACTACCCGGTGCTGTGCGGAGCGATCACCGGCGACGCCGGTCGGGAGCGCCTCGAGCACCGGTTCGACGCGTTCATCACCGATGGCTGGGGTGTGCGCTGCGTGTCGGACCGTCCGTGGATCACCGCCGCCGAGACGTGCGAGTGCGCGATGGCCCACCTGGCGGTCGGCATGGCGGACCGGGCGATGGAGCTGTTCACATGGGCCCAGCGCCTTCGCACCGAGGAGGACCGGTACTGGACGGGCATCGTGTTGCCCGACGAGGTGCACTTCCCCGGCGGCGAGCAGTCGACCTACACCGCCTCGGCGATCATCCTCGCCGCCGACGCGCTGGCCGGCGCGTCGCCCGCCTCTCGCCTCTTCACCCGCCCCGATGAGCTCCCGGAGCTGATCGAGGACCAGACTCGTACCGATGCCGTCGAACCGTCCTGATCCCACCTCCAGCACCGATGTTGGGGGATTCGAACCGCTGACACGTCCGAATCCCCCGAGATCGGCGGTGCCGGAACCCGCAGCGCCGCGCCGCGTTGCGACGTCGCTCGCGATGACCGCGCTGGCCGCCCTCTTCGCGGTGCTCGCCGTGCTTGCCCCAGCGGGACTGGCAGGCGCACAAGCGGTGACCGACGATCCGGTCCAGCCGACGACGACGATCAGCGACGTCGGCCCGGTGTCGGAGTGCTCTCCGGGCCACATCGTGCGCCGACCCGACTGCGGGATCCCGGCCGAGTCGGCGACCGATCCAGGTGGGTGGCTGCAGCTGTCGCTCTTCTACCTGATCTGCGGTGCGATCGTCCTGATCGTCGCCGGGGTGTGGTGGCGGGCGCGTCAGGTGCGCCGACGACGACGCGAGCTCGGCCTCGACCCGGTGACGCTCGCCCGTTCGAGCGATCAGTTCAGTCGGCGCAGCACCCGGAGCGAACCGGTCGACGAGACCTCGTCGAAGTCGCCCGAGTCCAGCGCCGGCAGGTAGATCCGCTCGTACGGCGGCCGTCCACCGTCGGCGGGATCCGGGAACACGTCGTGGATGGCCAGCAGGCCACCCGGTGCCACGTGCGGGGTCCACAACCGGTAGTCCTGATCCGCGGGCTCCTCGCCGTGACCGCCGTCGATGAACACGAGCGCGCAGGGCGTGGTCCAGAACCGGGCGACGGTCGGCGAGTCACCGACGACCGCCACGACGTTCGGCTCCAGGCCGGCGTCGAACACGGTGCGGCGGAACGTCGGCAACGTGTCCATGCGATCGACCGCCGGATCGACCAGATCGGGCTCGTGCCACTCCCAGCCGGGCTGGTTCTCCTCTGATCCACGATGGTGGTCGATGGCGATCAGCACCGTCGCGCCCTGCCGGGCCGCCTCGCCCAGGTACACCGACGACTTGCCGCAGTAGGAGCCGACCTCGAGCAACGGGGCCCCCGGCACGGCTGCCGCTGCCGCCACGCCGGCCTCGTAGAGGGCGAGGCCCTCGTCGGTTGGCATGAAGCCCCGCGCCGCGACCGCCGCCGCCTGCACCGCCGGGTCCATCAGACCGGGAAGTCGTGGTGCAGGTCGTCGAGGACCTCGGCGGTGGGCTCCTCGCCGCCGTGGGTCGCCTTGAAGATCAGGCGATCCAGGAACAGGTAGCGGGCGACCCACACGATGCCGTAGCCCAGGAGCTGCGCGACGAAGATGGCGATCGCGTGCGCGAGCTCGCTGGACTCCTCGGGGACGATCCGGCCGGCGATGAACACGAACGCCATGGCGAACGCCGTGCCGAGCACGGCGGCGAGCCAGAACACGGTGATCTCGGTCGCCCGGTTGTCCTTCGAGTCGTGCTGCCACACGTAGTACTTGTTCGCCAAGTAGTTGGGCAGCGTCAGGACGCACGCGGTGGCGAACACGGCGAGGACCTCGTTGACGCCGAACACCCAGCGCAACAGCTGCACCATGATCTGGCCGACAGGGACGAACACCACCGACACCGCCGCGTAGCGGATCTGCTTGCGGCCCTCGTCGGAGCGGGCGTGGTCCAGCACCGCTGTGGGGGTGATCTTCACGGTGCACCACCCTACTTGCGGGCCCGCCCCGCACACCCCATCCCCTGCGGCGAGAATGGCCCCCATGGACCAACCCGCCGTGGACGCGCTCATCGCCCTGCTGGACCTCGAGCCGATCGAGGTCAACATCTTCCGCGGGCTCAGCCCCGACCTGGGCGACCA
>JAPXRJ010000200.1:0-5582 GCA_033813615.1 Microthrixaceae bacterium
CCCCTCCACACGATCCGCCAACGTCTTCGTGATCGCCGCCGTCAACGTCGTCTTCCCATGATCGATGTGACCCATCGTCCCCACGTTCACGTGAGGCTTCGTCCGCTCGAACTTCTCCTTCGCCATGTCTGGCTCTCCTTCATTCGTTCGGCCGACTCGGCCGGGTCACTTGGTGGTGGGTGGGGATGACTGGGTTGCTGGCTGGGAGCTGCGGATGGTCAGCGATGCTGACGATCGAACCGCCGCTCGACGATCACTGCCCGGTGATGCGGGCGACGATCTCCTCCTGCACGTTGCGAGGCGTCTGCTGGTAGCTGTGGAACTGCATGGTGTACTGGGCCCGCCCCTGGGTCTTGGAGCGCAGGTCGGTCGAGTAGCCGAACATGTCCGACAGCGGCACCTCGGCGGTGACGACCTGGTTGTTGCCCTGCTGCTCCATCTTGCCGACCTTGCCGCGGCGGGAGTTGAGGTCGCCGATCACGTCGCCCATGTAGTCCTCGGGCGTGACGACCTCGACGGCCATGATCGGCTCGAGCAGGACAGGCGACGCCTTTCGCGCGGCCTCCTTGAACCCCATCGTGCCGGCGATCTTGAACGCCATCTCCGAGGAGTCGACGTCGTGGTAGTCGCCGTCGTCGAGGGTCACGTGGATGTCGACCATCGGGAACCCGGCCAGGATGCCGTTGGTCATGGCGTCAGCGATGCCGTGGCCGACCGACGGGATGTACTCCTTGGGCACGCGACCACCGGTGATCTTGTCGGTGAACTCGAAGCCGCCGCCGGGGCCCGAGGGGGTGAGGGTCAGCACGATCTTGGCGTACTGACCGGTGCCACCGGTCTGCTTCTTGTGCAGGTAGGTGTAGTTCTCGATCGGCTGGGTGATGGTCTCGCGGTAGGCGACCTGCGGCTTGCCGACGTTCGCCTCGACGTTGAACTCCCGCATCATGCGGTCGACCAGCACCTCGAGGTGCAGCTCGCCCATGCCGGAGATGATCGTCTGGGCGGTCTCCTCGTCGGTGCGGACCTGGAAGGTCGGGTCCTCCTCGGACAGGGCGAAGAGCGCCTTGCCCATCTTGTCCTGGTCGGCCTTGGTCTTGGGCTCCACCGCCACGTCGATGACGGGGTCGGGGAACTCGAGCGACTCCAGCACGATCGGGTCCGACGGATCCGACAGCGTGTCGCCGGTTCGGGTGTTCTTGATGCCGATGCCGGCGACGATGTCGCCCGCGTACACCGCTTCCTGCTCGATCTGGTCGTTCGCGTGCATCTCGAGCAGGCGGCCGATGCGCTCCTTGCTCCCGGAGCGGCTGTTGTAGACGGTGCCGCCCTTCTCCAGTTGGCCGGAGTAGACGCGGAAGTAGGTGAGCTTGCCGACGTGCGGGGCGGTCATGATCTTGAACGCCAGCGCGGAGAACGGCTCCTTGGTGTCGGGCTTGCGGGAGATCTCTTCGCCCTTGCGGTTCTCACCTGTGACCGGCGGGAGGTCCATCGGCGACGGCATGTACCAGCACACGGCGTCGAGCAGCGGCTGCACGCCCTTGTTCTTGAACGCGGTGCCGTTGAGGACGGGGACCACGCCGTGGTGGATCGTCGCCTCCCGGAGGGCGGCGCGGAGGAGCTCGGGGGACAGGTCGTCGCCCTCCAGGAACTTCTCCATGATCTCGTCGTTGCTCTCCGACAGGACGTCGATGAGCGCCTCGCGGTACTCGTCGGCCTGGTCCTGGAGATCCGCGGGGATGTCGACGACGTCCCAGGACGCGCCCAGGTCCTCGCCCTGCCAGATCCAGGCCTTCATCGTGATCAGGTCGATGATGCCCTGGTACTCGGCCTCGGCCCCGATCGGCAGCTGGATCACGGCGACCTTGGCCTGGAGCCGGTCCTTGATCGATGCCAGCGCGGCGAAGAAGTCCGCTCCCATGCGGTCCATCTTGTTGACGAAGCACATGCGGGGGACGTTGTACTTGTTGGCCTGGCGCCAGACGGTCTCGGTCTGGGGTTCCACGCCAGCGACGCCGTCGAACACGGCGACCGCGCCGTCGAGGACGCGCAGCGAGCGCTCCACCTCCACGGTGAAGTCCACGTGGCCCGGGGTGTCGATGATCTGGATGCGGTGCTCGACCTCGTCGACGGTGTCGGTCCAGAAGGCGGTCGTGGCAGCGGAGGTGATCGTGATGCCCCGCTCCTGCTCCTGCTCCATCCAGTCCATGGTGGCCGCGCCCTCGTGGACCTCACCGATCTTGTAGGTCTTGCCGGTGTAGTAGAGGATCCGCTCGGTCGTCGTGGTCTTGCCCGCGTCGATGTGGGCCATGATGCCGACGTTGCGGGTGCGGTCGAGGGGGAACTGCGCCATCGTCTGTCTCAGTCTGGGTTCGTGGGAGTGGTGGGGGCTGCGGTGCCGGCCGTGCCGGGCTCAGAAGCGGTAGTGGGCGAACGCACGGTTGGACTCCGCCATCTTGTGCAGGTCCTCCTTGCGCTTGGCCGCAGCGCCGACGCCGTTGCTGGCGTCGAGCAGCTCGTTGGCGAGGCGCTCCGACATCGTGCGCTCACGACGCTGGCGGGCGTAGCCGACGACCCAGCGGATGGCGAGGGTGTTGGAGCGAGTCGGCTTGACCTCGACCGGCACCTGGTAGGTGGCGCCGCCGACGCGACGGCTCTTGACCTCGAGCTGCGGCTTGACGTTGTCGATGGCCCGCTTGAGCGTGACCACCGGGTCGGTCCCGGTCTTCTCCTCGATCGTGGAGAGTGCGTCGTAGACGATGCGCTCGGCGGTGGAGCGCTTGCCCCGCTGCAGGACCTTGTTGACGACCTGCGTGACGAGCACCGACCGGTAGATGGGGTCGGGCTGGAGGTGTCGGCGGGGGGCGGGACCCTTGCGGGGCATGTCAGGACTCCTTCTTGGCGCCGTAGCGCGAACGTGCCTGCTTGCGGTCACGGACACCGGAGGTGTCGAGCGTGCCGCGGATGATCTTGTAGCGGACGCCGGGGAGGTCCTTCACACGACCGCCGCGGACGAGCACCATCGAGTGCTCCTGGAGGTTGTGGCCCTCACCGGGGATGTAGGCCGTGACCTCGATGCCGCTGGAGAGGCGCACACGGGCGACCTTGCGCAGCGCGGAGTTCGGCTTCTTGGGCGTCGAGGTGAACACGCGCGTGCAGACGCCACGACGCTGGGGCGCGCCCTTCAGCGCCGGCGTGGACTCCTTGCGGCGCTTGGTCTGACGGCCCTTGCGGACCAGCTGCTCGATCGTGGGCACGGTGAACCTCTGTTCTTGGCTGTTCTGGTGGGCTGCGACGCAGGGCGCCGCGGCGATCTTCGACGTGTGGGCGATCCGGTCGCCGCGTCGGCGTTCGAGCCGGGCGATCGGGACCACGATGCGCCCGTCGGAGCCGGAGCGCGGAACGCCTCGTCCCCGGGAGGGCGACCGGTAGAGGTTAGGACCCGGGCCCCATGGTGGCAAACCCCTGGACCACCCCGCCCACACCCGCCCGTTCTGTTCCTCGATCAGCGCGGTTTCGCGCGCCTGGGCGGGAACAGAACGGGCCGGTCGGTCAGCTCCCCGACGGGTCGGGGAACTCGATGACGTTGGACGCCTCAGCGGCCAGCTCCTCCTCGGAGGGGCCACCCAGGTTGGCGAGCCACTGGGCGATGCTGGCGCTGTCGTCGCCGCCGTCGGCCGAGAAGTAGTCGAGCGGCTCGTAGTCGGGGGCGTAGGTCTGGATCTCCTGGTACTGGTTCATGCCGGTACCGGCGGGGATCAGCTTGCCGATGATGATGTTCTCCTTCAGGCCGATGAGGCCGTCGGAGCGGGACTCGATGGCCGCCTCGGTGAGCACCCGCGTCGTCTCCTGGAAGGAGGCGGCGGACAGCCACGAGTCGGTGGCCAGCGAGGCCTTGGTGATGCCCATCAGCTCGGGGCGACCCTCGGCCGGCTTGCGGCCCTCGGTCACGAGCTGGCGGTTCACGTCGGCGAAGACCCGCTGATCCACCCGCTCGCCGGGCAGGAAGTCGGACTCCCCCGGCTCCTGGATGGCGATGCGGCGGGTCATCTGGCGCACGATGAGCTCGATGTGCTTGTCGTGGATCGACACGCCCTGGTCGCGGTACACGCGCTGGACCTCGTCGACCAGGTACTGCTGGACGGCGCGGACGCCCTTGATCTCCAGCAGCTCCTTGGGGTCGCGAGGCCCCTCGACCAGCGCGTCGCCGGCGGTCACCTCGTCGCCCTCGCGGACCCGCAGCGGGCGCTCCCGCTCGATCGCGTGGAGGTCCTCGGTGCCGTCGTCGCCGATCACGGTGACGTTCCAGACCTTGCCGTCCTCATCGTCGATGCGCACCTCGCCGGAGATGCGGGCCAGCACCGCCTTGTTGCGTGGGGTGCGGGCCTCGAAGAGCTCGACGACGCGGGGCAGACCGCCGGTGATGTCACCGCCGGACGCCGCCACACCACCGGTGTGGAACGTCCGCATGGTCAGCTGCGTACCGGGCTCGCCGATCGACTGCGCCGCGATGACACCGACCGCTTCGCCGGGCTCGATCGTCTTGCCGGTCGCGAGCGACAGGCCGTAGGCCGGGCCCGAGATGCCGAGCTCGCTCTCGTCGGTGAGCGGCGACAGCACCCGGACCGAGGTGACGCCCGCGTCGTCGCGCAGCGCCTCCATCTCATCGGTGCCGATGAGCGTGCCCTTGGTCAGCTCGGTCCCATCCGCGAGGGTGATGTCCTCGGCCAGGGTGCGGCTGAACAGGCGAGTCTCCAGGTAGAAGCGACGACCGGCCTCGTCGGGGCGGACGTCGTCGATGGTGATCGAACGGATCGGGCCGCCCTCGGCGAACGGGTCCCGGTCGTTGATGATGAGCTCCTGGGCGACGTCGACGAGACGACGCGTCAGGTAGCCCGAGTCCGCGGTTCGCAGGGCGGTGTCGACGAGGCCCTTCCGGGCGCCCGGCGTGGCGATGAAGTACTCCAGCACCGACAGGCCCTCACGGAAGTTCGACTTGATCGGACGGGGGATCATGTCGCCACGAGGGTTCGCGACGAGACCTCGCATGCCCGCGATCTGGCGGACCTGCATCATGTTCCCTCGGGCGCCCGAGCCGACCATCATCTCGATCGGGTTGAACTGGTCGGCCTGCATCTCCTTCTGCATGGCCTTGGTCACCTCGGAGGTCGCGGTCGTCCAGATCTCGACCTCCTTCTGCTTGCGCTCGCCGTCGGTGATGATGCCGCGGCGGAACTGCTTCTCCACCTTGTCGGCCTCCACCTCGTGGCGGTCGAGGATCTCGTACTTGTCGCCCGGCGTGCGGACGTCGTCGATCGAGACCGTCAGACCGGACCGCATGGCGTAGTTGAAGCAGAGCGACTTGATCGCATCGAGGGAGTTGGCGGCGATCGCCCGCTCGAACTCGATCGCCAGGCGATCGACGATCGAGGTCATCTCCTTCTTGCGGACCGGGTGATCGACGAACTCGTAGCCGTCGGGAAGGGCACGGTTGAACAGCAGGCGACCCGCGGTCGTCTTGCGCCAGACGGCAGCCGAGCCGTTCGCCGGCGACTCGAGCAGGTCGGGGAACTCGCTGCCCCGGT
>JAPXRJ010000201.1:0-5517 GCA_033813615.1 Microthrixaceae bacterium
CCGGCGATGCGAGCGAAGCCGAGCACCTCCGGGATCGAGATCGCGGCCAGGGTCACCCCGGCGAGCACCTGGCCCCACGGGCGGTCGTGCAGGTCGACGGATCGGAACAGCGACCGGAGCACGTGCACGGCCCCACGATGGCATCGCAGCGGAGCCGACGACGGCTTCGTCGTTTCCCATAGTGTCGACGGCGATGTGCGACACGCTGGTGAGCGTCGGCGATGACGGCGTGCTGTTCGCCAAGAACAGCGACCGGGACGCGAACGAAGCGCAGCTCCTCGACTGGGTCCCCGCTCGCGACCACCTGCTGGACGCGACCGTGCGCTGCACCTGGATCGAGATCCCGCAGGTCGCCCACACCCACGCCGCGCTGCTGTCGCGACCGTGGTGGATGTTCGGCGCGGAGATGGGGGCCAACTCCCACGGTGTGGTCATCGGCAACGAGGCGGTGTTCACCAAGGAGCTCGCGCGCCGGACGAGCATCGCAGGGCGCAGATCTGGAGAGGGCCACGCAGGCCTGCTCGGCATGGACCTGCTGCGGCTGGCGCTGGAGCGGGCGACGACCGCGACCGCTGCGGTCGAGGTGATCGTCACGTTGCTCGAACGCCACGGCCAAGCAGGCTCGTGCAGCAGGGCGCGCCCGGGCTTCTCCTACGACAGCAGCTTCATCGTCTGCGACCCTGCCCAGGCGATCGTGGTGGAGACCGCCGGTCGCAGCCACGCCACCGAGGACGTGCGGTTCGGCGGCCGGTCGATCTCCAACGGGCTCACGATCCCGGCGTTCGCGGCGGCGCACGCCGATCCGCTCAGGAGCCGCATCGCGGCCTGCGCGCGGCGGCGGGCCCGCACGCAGACGGCGGCCGCATCGATCGCCGCCCGCCGCGGCGGCGACGCCGTGTCGGAGTTGATGTCGGCGTTGCGCGACCACGGCCCCGACGGCCTGCCCCGCTGGTCGCCGCTCAACGGCGCCCTCGATGCACCGTGCGCCCATGCCGGCGGACTGCTGACCGCCACCCAGACCACGGCGTCGTGGGTGGCGGACCTTCGAGGTCGCCCCGATGCGCAGCACTGGGTCACCGCCACTGCGGCACCGTGCACGTCGTTGTTCAAGCCGGTGCGGGTCGACGATCCCGTCGACCTGGGCGAGGCGCCGACCGAGCGGTTCGACCCTGCGACGATCTGGTGGCGCCACGAGGTCCTTCACCGGGCGACGATGACGGACCCGCAGGCGCTGCTGCCCCGCTTCACCCACGAGCGCGACACCGTCGAGTCAGCGTGGGTGCAGGAGCCGCCCCCGAGCGCTGAGGCGTTCGCGCTGGCCGACGACCTCAGGGCGCGGTGGACACAGGATGTGGTCGGCGCGTCGCAGCCAGAGCGTCGCCCCCGGTACGTGCGCCGGTTCTGGGCATCCGCCGACAACACCGCAGCGGTCCCCACCTCGAGCGGCGTCGGATCGGACCGCTACCGACGTGCCGCTGATGCCGCGGCCGTCGCCGTGCTCGCCCCTGTCGGGACGGGGACCGCGAGCACGGGCGGTGCACGGTGAGCTCGGTCGTCGTCGTCGGTGCCGGCTTGTCGGGCCTGGCCGCGGCACGCGTGCTGGTGGGAGCGGGCGTCGACGTGACCGTCGTCGAGGCCCGCGACCGCGTCGGTGGTCGGACCGAGCGAGGGTTCACCGTCGACGGCGTGGCGATCGAGCTCGGTGGGCAGTGGCTCGGGCCGACGCAGAACCGGATGTACGAGCTGGTCGACGAGCTCGGGCTGAGCACGTTCCCCACCTACAACACGGGCGACCTGCTGCTGCAGCTCGGCGGCCGCCAGACTCGGGTCGCCCCCCATCGCGGGGCCACACCACGCCTGAGCCCGTTCGTGCTGGCGGACCTGGCCCAGGGCATGGCGCGCTTCGACCGCTTGGCCGGCCGTGTCGACCTGGATCGTCCGTGGGTCGGCCCCGACGCCGAGCGACTGGACGACCAGACGTTCGAGACCTGGATCCGCCGCAACCTGCGCACGTCGACCGGACGCGAGTACTTCCGGGTCGCGACCGAGGCGGTGTTCTCCACCCAGTCGAGCGACCTGTCGGCGCTGCACGCGCTGTTCTACGCGCGGTCGGGTTCGGGCCTGGAGACGCTGCTGTCCACCGATCGGGGCGCCCAGCAGGACCGGGTGGTGGGCGGCACGTGGCGGATCAGCGAGCTGATGGCGGACCAGTTGGGCGACCGCGTGCGTCTGGGTGCACCGGTGCGACGGATCGAGCACGGCGCGGAGGGCTCCGCGGTGACCGTGCGCACCACGGCGGGCGACGGCACCGACGGCGAGGTGTTCGGAGCCGACCGGGTCGTCGTCACGCTGCCGCCGACCCTGGCCGGTCGGATCGACTACTCGCCGGCGCTGCCGAGCTGGCGGGACCAGCTCACCCAGCGGCTCCCGGCCGGCAGCGTGATCAAGGTGTACGCGGTGTACGACGAGCCGTTCTGGCGTGCCGACGGCCTGAACGGCCAGGTCGGCTCCGACGAGGGCCCGGTCAAGGTCGTGTTCGACAACTCGCCGCCAGAGGGCACCCCGGGCATCCTCGTCGGGTTCCTGGAAGGCGACGAGGGCCGTCGGTGGGCACGCCGGTCGCTGCCGGAGCGCCGCGACGCGGTGGTCGGCTGCTTCGCCCGCTACTTCGGCCCGAACGCCATGCACCCGATCGACTACGTCGAGCGGGACTGGATGGCCGAGCCGTTCAGCCGCGGCTGCTACGGCGCCCACTTCACCCCCGGGGTCTGGACCGGGTTCGGACACGCCCTCCGCACTCCGATCGGGCCGATCCACTGGGCCGGGGCGGAGTGCGCCCCGGTGTGGAACGGCTACATGGAGGGCGCGGTCCGTTCCGGCGAGGCCACCGCCCGCGAGGTGCTCGCCGCCCTGTAGCGACCTGCCATCGTCGTTCGCGCGTGTGACTCGGGCGCGTGGTGCAGAAGGCCACTGGTACCTTGTGGACCGATCGAATGCTGGGGGCAGACGATGCGTTTCACCCGTTGGGTCACCGGACTGCTGTTGTGTGCGACTGCGGCGGTGGTCGGATGCACGCCCATCGTGCCCACAGAGTCGACCACCACGACCTCGGCCACGCCGCCGCCCGACGACGTGGCCGCCGGCACGAACCACAGCTGCGGCCTCACCGACGCCGGCGGCGTCAAGTGCTGGGGCAGCAACGGGCTCGGCGAGCTCGGCGACGGCACCACCGACGACTCGACGACACCGGTCGGCGTGGTCGGGCTCGGCTCCGGCGTCGTGGCCGTCGCCACCGGCGTCGGCCACTCCTGCGCCCTCACCACCGGTGGCGGCGTCAAGTGCTGGGGCTGGAACGCCGCCGGACAGCTCGGAAACGGCACCACCGACGACACGACCACGCCGGTCGACGTGGTCGGGCTCGGCTCGGGCGTGACGGCGATCTCCGCGACCTACTCCCACACCTGTGCGGCGACCGATGCAGGGGCCGTGAAGTGCTGGGGCTGGAACACCTACGGTCAGCTCGGCGACGGCACCGACGTCGACGCGACCACCCCGGTCGACGTCTCCGGTCTGGGCGGTGGCGTGACCGCGGTGTCCGCCGGAACGGTGCACACCTGCGCCCTGACGACCACCGGCGGCGTCAAGTGCTGGGGCTACAACGACTTCGCCGTCCTCGGCGACGGCACCACGACCAGCAGCGCCGTGCCGGTCGACGTGGTCGGGCTCGGCGCCGGGGTCACCGCGGTCTCCACCGGCCAGACCCACAGCTGCGCGCTGCAGCTCACCGGCGGCGTGAAGTGCTGGGGAAGCAACGCGTTCGGCGAGCTGGGAGACGGCACGACCGAGCTGCGAGCATCGCCGGTGGACGTCGTCGGACGCGGCTCCGGAACGATCGCCGTCACGACCGGTGCCAACCACTCGTGCGCGATCGTCGCCGGCGGTACCGTCGACTGCTGGGGCAGCAACGACTACGGCCAACTCGGCGACGGCACCGTCACGACCAGTCCGCTCCCGGTGCACGTCGTCGGTCTCGCCGGCGCCTCGGACCCATCGGCCGGCACCGCCCACACCTGCGTCGTGGTGCCGACCGGGCTGCAGTGCTGGGGGAGCAACGAGCGGGGTCAGCTCGGCGACGGCACCACAGACGACTCGCCCACCCCGGTCGCCGTCATCGACCTCGGCTGAACGCTCCGCCGCCGCTCCCCTCCGCCGCGTCCCGTCATCGCGCTCCCCCTCAGCGCAGCGGCGCGATCGCCTCGCCGCCACCGCGTCGGTGCAGGGCCAGTCCGGTCGCGAACAGCAGCGCCATCACGACGGCCAGACCGCTGAACAGCATCGTTGGCCCCGACGCTTCGTAGATGATCGGACCGAGCAGCGCCGCGGTGCCCGCACCGATCTGGTTGACGGCGTGCGCGAGGCCCTGTCCGGCGGCGACCTCCTCGGGTCGGCAGGCCCGCAGCATCGCCGTCTGGACCGCGGGCGTGGCGACCGACTGGGGCAACGACTCCAGGAGCCCGATCGCGGTGATCACGAGCGGAGCCGACGCCAGGCCGTAGGCGATCGTCGTCGGGATGATGCAGCAGATCGCGAACGCCGTCGCCCGCACCGGTCCGATCCGGTCGGCCAGTCGTCCACCGCTCGGAGCGAGCAGCACGATCGGAACCGAGTACAACGACAGCCCGATGCCGATGAACAGCGTCGTGGCGCCCTGGTCGGTGAGATATCGGGACCACAGCGCGTCGTACACGCCGACGGGCAGGAAGATGGTGACCGACAGCAGCGCCGCGCCGGCGACCGCTCCCCGGGACAGCATGCGGAACGATTCGAACGGCGACCGACGGCCGGGTTGCACGGCGAGCACCGGGAGCCGGACCGACGCCACCCACGCCGCCAGGCACACCTGGAGCACGCCGATGAGCGCCAGCGGCGCCCACAGGCCCACGGCCTGGCCCAGGGCCGAACCGATCACCGGCCCGGCCAGGAAGCCGCCGAGCTCCGCGCTCGTCAGCCGACCCAACCTGACCCCGGCCTGGTCCTGGTCGCCGGCGGTGACGATCTTGCGGGCCGCCGGCAGGAACACGCCGTAGCCGAGTCCCTCCATGAGCCGGGCGCCGACGAACTGCCACAGGTCGGTGCCGACCGAGAACCACAGGAGTCCGGCGGCCGACAGGCCGATGCCACCGACCATCAGCAGGCGGGCGTGGCCCCTGTCGGCCCATCCGGCGAGGAACAGCCCGGACACCAACGCTGCGACGAACGCCGCCGCGCTCAGGATGCCCAGCCCTCCCGCCGAGAAGCCGTAGCGATCCTGGAACTCGGCGAGCAACGGGAACAGCACGCCGACACCGGCCCCCAGCGAGGCCGCGCCGATCAGGACGGGCGTCAGCGGGACCGAGACGGCTGATGGACCCTCGGACGCGCTCGGTTCGGGGCTCGAGGGCGACATCGACCACATCGTGGCAGCCCCGGTGACGCCACGTTCCCCCTTTTGGCGCGCTGTGATGGGCACATCCGCAC
>JAPXRJ010000202.1:0-5429 GCA_033813615.1 Microthrixaceae bacterium
AGCGGCGTTATGTCGCCACAGCAGACAAGAGGGCACGGGCCATGCCGAGGTCGGGGTCCCGCCGGATGGCACGCGGCGCACCACGTGGAAGCTGACTTCTGGTGCCGCGCCTGGCCTCGATCCCCCCGCTTGTCCCGAGCGTTCACCATTCCGATGGTGCTTCGCGATCCGACTGGCCGTGGACCGGGGCGCTGCCGTGACGGGGCAACCGGCCAGCCGCTCGTCATGTAGACACGTTCCTCGATATTGTGTCCACATGGATGTCGGCGTGCGTGAGCTCAAGCAGAACCTCTCCCGGTACCTCGATCGGGTTGCCGCGGGAGAGATCGTGCAGGTGACCGACAGGGGCCGTCCCAAGGCGCTGCTCGTGCCGGTGCCCGATGTCGCTCAGCTCGACCGCGGGATCGAGGAGGGTTGGATTCGGCCCCCCAGACGCGCCGGCTTGACCGGGGGCGCTCGGTCGACGAGCTCGCGGTCGGTCGCGGACCTGCTCGCCGAGGACCGCGGCGAATGACCACCTACGTCGACTCGAGCGCCCTGCTCAAGCACTACCTCGACGAGGTCGACTCGGAGGTCGCCGGCGAGTACCTGTCGGCGGACCCGGTCCTCGTCACGAGCTGGATCACCGAGGTCGAGGTCCGTCGGAACCTGTCGCGCGCCCTGTCGGGCAAGGAGCTCGCCGCGATGCGGACGCGGGCGTTCGCGGACCTCGACGCGTTCGCGATGGTGAGCTGCGACGAGCACGTGTCGCACGCCGCGGCGGAGATCGGCGAGACCCTGGGGGTCCGTTCGCTCGACGCGATCCACCTGGCCTCCGCTCAACGGCTCAGGAGCGAGGGCCTCGTGTTCCTCACCTTCGACCTCCGCCAGGGCCAGGCGGCGCGATCGCTGGGGTTCACCGTCCGAGGTTGCTGAGCTGCACCGGGGATGGGCGTTTTCGACCGGTGCTCGTTACCGCAAAGGTGCTCGAAGGAGCGACAGGGACCGTTCGATGAGGTGGCGATCGTTGCCGCCGACCTGCGCGTTCGTCGACGGAGCGAAGCTGGCCATGCCCTCCGCTTTGCCCCGAAGCTGGAAGCGGAGCGGAAGCGGTCGCGTGGACAGCGCCGAAACGGTAGCGTAGACCGCGCCGAAACGGTAGCGTCAGGAGTGCCGAAATGGTAGCGTCGCAGCATCACCGGGGGACCGTGGACTTCATGGGCCCGTACCAGCGAAGGATCATCGACGACGAGTTGGACGAGCTGTTCCCGCAGCTGCCCGCTGTTCTGCTCGATGGGCCGAAGGGGGTCGGGAAGACCTCCACAGCCGAACAGCGCTGCGTGAGGGTGCGCCGGCTCGACGTCGAGGCAGAGCGGCAGGTGGTTGCTGCGAACCCTGCGGTCATCTCCGGTGACGACCGACCGCTGCTGCTCGACGAGTGGCAGCGCGTCCACGCCACGTGGGACGCCGTGCGCAGGCTTGTTGACGAGGACCCCAGCGGAGGGCAGTTCATCCTCACCGGATCGGCCCCGACGAAGGAATCGCACTCCGGGGCAGGACGCATCACCTCCATGCGCATGCGGCCCCTCACCCTCCCCGAGCGCGGCGTCTGCGAGCCATCGGTCTCACTTGCGGCACTGCTGGGTGGAGACGTCGACGTCGGTGGGCGAACGGACGTCGCGTTGGCCGACTACGTCGCAGAGATGGTGGCCGGCGGGTTCCCTGGCCTGCGACACCTGGAAGGACGGGCCCTGACCCGACAGCTCGACAGCTACCTCGAGCGGATCGCGAGCCACGACCTGCCCGAGGCCGGGTTCGCGCTCCGGCGGCCGGCGACCGTCATGGCGTGGCTTCACGCCTACGCGGCGGCGACGGGAACGACCGCGTCCTGGGAGAAGATCCGCACCCACGCGCAGGTGTCGGCCGACGCGCATCCGGCGAAGACCACGACACAGCCGTACATCGAGCTGCTCACCGCGCTTCGCATCCTCGACCCGGTTCCTGCGTGGATCCCCTCCAACAACCACCTCGGCGTCTTGACGCAGGCACCCTGCCACCACCTCGCGGACCCGGCCCTGGCTGCCCGGCTCGTGAAACGGAGCGCTACTCGGCTACTGCGCGGGGAGGGCCCGAGTCCGGTGCAGCCACGCGACGGCGGCTTCCTCGGCGGCCTCTTCGAAAGCCTCGCCACGCTCTCGGTCAGGGTCTTCGCGCAGGCGTCCGACGCGCGGGTGCACCACCTCCGCACCGAGAAGGGCCGCCGTGAGGTCGACCTGATCGTCGAGACGGATGACGGGGTGCTCGGGATCGAGGTGAAGCTGGCAGCGGCCGTTGACGATGCCGACGTGCGACACCTCATCTGGCTGCGCGACAAGCTTGGCGACGAGTGCATCGACACGGTGGTGCTCCACACCGGTCCTGAGGCCTACCGGCGAACCGACAACGTCGCAGTCGTGCCGTTGGCGTTGCTCGGCCCCTGACCTGTTCGGGGGACGCTTCCCGGGTGCAACGTCACCGCGACCTCGACGAACGTCACCCGCGAACCGGTGACATCGGGGGCGCGAGATTCCGCGAACACCGGATGCAGCCCGAGGCACCGTGTCCCTTGCCGTGACAGGCTGCTCGCATGCAGGTCCACCTCGTCGACGGCACCTACGAGCTGTTCCGCTACTTCTACTCACCGGGTGGCGGCCACTCGAACGACGCGGGGGAGCAGGTCGGGGCCGTCCGGGGGGTGCTGCGCTCGATGGTTGCCATGCTCAGCGACGGCGCCACCCACCTCGGCGTCGCCACCGACCATGTGATCGAGAGCTTTCGCAACGACCTGTGGCCCACCTACAAGGACGGCTCGGGCATCGACGCCGACCTGCTGACGCAGTTCCCGTGGCTCGAGGAAGCGCTCGCCGCGCTCGGCGTGACCGTGTGGCCGATGGTGGAGGTGGAGGCCGACGACGCGCTCGGCGCCGCGGCGGCGGTCGCCGCGGCTGACGACCGCGTGGAGCGGGCGGTCATCTGCACACCCGACAAGGACCTGGCCCAGTGCGTCGGCGGCAAGGTCGTCCAGTACGACCGTCGTGCCCAGCAGTTCCGCGACGCGGACGCGGTGCTGGAGAAGTACGGCGTGGAGCCGGCGTCGATCCCCGACTGGTTGGCCCTCGTCGGCGACAGCGCGGACGGATTCCCAGGCTTGGCGGGCTGGGGCGCCAAGACCGCCGCCGCGGTGCTGCGCCGCTACGGCCACATCGAGCAGATCCCCCACGCACCGGGCCAGTGGGACGTGTCGGGGGTGCGGGGCGCGGCCAAGTTGGCGGCCACGCTGCACGACCAGTTCGACGAGGCGTTGCTGTTCAAGACGCTGGCGACGCTCGTGACCGACCTCGACGTCGGCGCCGTCGACGAGTGGCGATGGGACGGCCCGACTCCGGAGCTGGCCGCTTGGGCCGACCGGTTGGACGCGCCGGACCTGGTCCGCAACGCGGAGAGGCTCGCGGCCGAGCGAGCTTGATGACGATCAGCGCCACTGGCAGATGCGTTCGGCAGAAGCGCTTTGGCAGACCGCGTGGTCGTGGTTCGACCAGAGGGTCTGCAGAAGCGACCGAGGCTGCGGCCCGACGGCGAGCGATCAGTCCGGTGCGTCGAAGATCTCGGTGTACTCGACCGGCGGCGGGTGCTCGAGTTGGTCGTAGTCGCACTGCGCCGGGTCCTTGTCCGGCCGCCACCGCACGAAGCGCGCCGGGTGGCGGAAGCGACCCGAGGTGAGGTTCTCGTAGGTCACCTCGACGACCAGCTCGCAGCGCAGCGGCACCCACTCGGCGGTCTTGCCGCCCGACCACCGGCTCGGTGCACCGGGCATCCGCTGGGTGTCGTGCGCCTCGGCGTCGGCCCACGCCTTCCACGGGTGGGCGTCGACCCCGCCGTCCTCGTACGGGGCCAGCTCGGCAGCCAGCGTCCGGCGTTGCGAGGCGGAGAAGGCAGAGGCGACACCCACGTGGTGCAGCATCGGTGGTGACGCGTCGTCGAACAGGCCGAGCAGCAGTGAGCCCACGCCGCCGTCCTTGTGCAGGCGGTACCCGGCGACGACGCAGTCCGCCGTTCGGTGGTGCTTGACCTTCAGCTGCACCCGCTTGTCGCTGACGTAGGGCCCGTCGAGCGCCTTGGCCATCACGCCGTCGAAGCCCGAGCCGTCGAAGCGCTGGAACCAGTCGTCGGCCCGAACGGGGTCCGTCGTCGCCGGGGTGAGGTGCAGCGGCGGCTCCACCTCCTCCAGCAGCTGCTCCAACGTGGCGCGCCGCTCCCGCAGCGGCAGAGTCCGCAGGTCGAGGTCGTCGAGCGCGATGAGGTCGAACAGCACCAGGTGCGCCGGCGTCGTCTCGGCCAGCATGCGGACACGGCTGTCGGCCGGGTGGATCCGCTGCTGGAGCAGGTCGAAGTCGAGCCCGTCGGGCCCGGGTACCACCAGCTCTCCGTCCATGACGCAGCGCGCCGGCAGCATGCGCATGATCGGCTCGATCAGCTCCGGGAAGTACCGCGTCAGCGGCTTCTCGTTGCGGCTTCCGAGCATGACCTCGTCATCGTCTCGGAACACGATGCATCGGAAGCCATCCCACTTGGGCTCGAACAGGTAGTCCCCGGAGGGGATCTCCTTGGTGGCCTTCGCCAGCATCGGCTTCATCGGTGGAAGGACCGGGAGCCGCACTCCTACGGTTCTACACCCTCGCCGCGTCCACGCAGAGCCGGTCGAGCAGCGTTGCCACGTCGGTGTCGACGACCAGCAGGTCCCGAACACGAGCCCGGCAGAGCCCATGCTCGACCGCGTGGTCCAGGAACGCGATGAGGTGGTCGTAGTAACCGCCGGTGTTGAGCAGCCCCACCGGCTTGGGGTGCAGTCCGAGGTAGGACCAGCACAGCACCTCGAACATCTCCTCCATCGTGCCCACGCCGCCGGGCAGCGTCAGGAACGCGTCGGCGCGCTCGAACATCGCCCGCTTGCGCTCGGCCATGTCGGCCACGACGACCATCTCGTCGATGCCGTCGTGGGCCAGCTCGGGCTTCATCAGGTGCTCGGTGATCACGCCCGTGACGGGCGAGCGGCCGGCCATCGCCCGGTCGGCCACGATGCCCATCAGCCCCACCCGGCCACCGCCGTAGACGAGGCCGATCCCGCGGCGGCCGAGCTCGTCGCCCACCCGGCGGGCCGCCTCGGCGTACCCGGGGTCGTCGCCGACGTTCGACGCGCAGTACACGCACAGGTTGCGGATCGTCCTCTGGGCCATGGCCGGCGACGGTAGCGGCGCAGGGAGCGCTCGCCGCACCGGATCGGACCGGCGCCCCGTCGCCGTGCCGCGACGCCTTTGGGGCGCGACGGGCGGCACAAGTACCGTCTCCGGCCATGGAGCACCCCATCCGAGAGCGGGTCGAGGACCTCGCCCAGCGTCGCGAGCTGGCGCTGT
>JAPXRJ010000203.1:0-247 GCA_033813615.1 Microthrixaceae bacterium
CGCAAGCTGCAGGGGCTGACGCCGGCCCAACTGGCGCTGCGTTCGGCCGAGCCGTCGGAGATGTCGCTGCTCGGCCTGCTGCAGCACCACGCCGAGGGCGAGCGATGGATGTTCGGCTGCTTGTTCAAGGGCGAGCCAGACGTGCCGTACTTCAGTCCGGTCGACTTCGGCGACCTCACCGGCGCTGATGACGCCGTGGTGGCGGCGTCGTGGGCGGCATGGCACGAGGCGTGCGCGCGCAGCCGCG
>JAPXRJ010000203.1:257-5419 GCA_033813615.1 Microthrixaceae bacterium
ACATGACTGCGATGCCAGGCCCGTGGGAGAACGAGCCCGTGTCGCTGCGCTGGCTGGTGGTGCACGTGATCGAGGAGTACGCCCGTCACAACGGCCACGCCGACCTACTGCGGGAACGCATCGACGGAAACGCCGGATGGTGAGCTGACGCCGCCGGATACGCTGGGGCTCCCGTTCCACGGGCGCATAGCTCAGTTGGTTAGAGCGCTGCCCTTACAAGGCAGATGTCGGGGGTTCGAGTCCCTCTGCGCCCACTCTGTGATGTCGTGATGACAACATCCAGCGCCGATTCTGCGTTCAGCGATGCTCATCCGAAGGCGGGTGTAGTTTCCGATCGTGACCGCACCCGAAGTCGCCGTTCACGGCACCGTTGAGCCCGGATTCGAAAGGGTGCTTGCCGCGTTCGAGGAGAACTTCGCCACGCACGGCGATGTCGGAGCCTCGGTCGCAGTCACGATCGGCGGCCGAATGGTCGTGGACCTCTGGGGTGGGACGGCCTCCTTCGACGGGCCCGATGATGACGAAGCGGGCGTGCCAGGCGTCGAGGGCGACTGGCAGCAGGACACGATCATCAACGTCATGTCGACGACCAAGACGATGGCCGCGCTGGTGTGCCTGATGTTGGCCGACCGCGGTGAGCTCGACCTGTACGAGCCGATCGCCAGCTACTGGCCCGAGTTCGCTGCCAACGGGAAGGACCGGATCGCCACTCGCCACGTCCTGTCGCACACGGCGGGTCTCGCCGGCTGGGACGAGCCGCTCGACGAGACCGACTTCTTCGATCACGACAAGCTCGTGGGGCTCCTCGCCGCCCAGGCACCGTGGTGGGAACCAGGCACGCAGTCGGGGTACCACGCCGACACCCAGGGGTACCTGCTCGGCGAGATCGTCAAACGCGTCGACGGTCGCACACTGGGCACGTTCTTCGCCGAGGAGGTGGCCGGTCCGCTCGACGCCGACTTCCACATCGGCACACCGGCCGAGTGCGACCCTCGGATCGCCCGGCTCATCGGATCGGGCCCGATCGACGCCGGGGACGACCCGACGTCGATTCCCTATCGCACGTTCAACAACCCGCCCTACTTGCCCGAGCTCTCGTGGCTCAAGGACTGGCGTCGCGCCGAGATCCCCGGCGGAGGCGGTCACGGCAACGCCCGCTCCGTGGCGTTGTGCCACGCGCCGACCGCCTGCGGTGGCACTGCCAATGGCGTGACCCTGCTGTCAGAGGATGGCGTCGCCCGCATCTTCGATGCGCAGTACGAGGGACCCGACTTGAACCTGCTCGTGCCGCTCACGTTCGGCATGGGTTTCGCCCTCTATCCAGGGTCGGGGCCGTACACCCGCGAGTGCGGCTGGGGCGGGTGGGGAGGCTCGCTGGCGATCGTCAACGTGGATGCCCAGATGAGTTTCGCCTACGTGATGAACCGAATGATGAGTAGTGACAGCGACATGCGCCGACGCCATCTCCTGTCCGCCGCCTACGAAGCCCTGATGGCCTAACCAGCGATCCGGGCTCACGTCACGACGCGTTCGACGACTGATCGGTTTCCTCGGAGCGAACTCGTGCCACGTGCGCCATGACCGTCGTCCGATGGACGCCGAACGCGTCCGCCAACGAGTCGATCGTCTCGCCATCACGGCGCCGGTGGATGAGCTCGGAGATGAAGTCGCCGGACAACCGTCGCTGGCGCTGCACCACCGGGTCCGCCCTGTGAGTCGGGATCGGGCGTCCGAGCACGACCGGCAGAGGTCCCCTCATTGCGAGGAACGCGTCGCGGGGGTTCGTAAGCCGTCCCTGTAGGTCCACTCGTTGTTGTCGATTCGACAACGGCTGCCACGTCAGGAGGCCAGGTACTCGCGCAAGGCGGCGCGGATGACATCGCTGTTGGTGGCGTGGTCGCGGGCGGCGCGGCTCCGAAGCGAGTCGAGTAGTTCGGGGTCGATCCGGACCGGGACGAGTTGTGCGGGATCGGTGATGACGATGTCGTTGCCTTCACGTGCAGTGTCGATCCATCGGCCGAGAGTGCCCGGTCGCGTCGTCTCGAAGTGCACTTTGTGACGTTCGCTCCTGGTGAGCGCTCCTCGTCTCCGTTCTATGCTGAACGGCAGATCGACCGTGTGGTTGGAACGAAACAACCCGAGCCTCTACAGAAGCCCGTCGGATTGAAGCTGAGGAGGCGCCATCGTGCCGCACAAGCCGAAGACTGTGGTCAACGTCACGTTGCAGGGCGACGAGTGGGACTACGACGAGCGCGTCACCCTCGGCGGCCAACGCTTCCGTCTCGTACGGGTCGGCACGAGTGGCGACGCGGCCGCCGCCGAGGAGCAGGTCTCGCACTGGTCGCAGGACGCGAACGCGATTGCCGTCAGCGGGCTCCGCGAGGCCCGCGCCGCCGGCCACTTCTCCGGCCGGATCGAGGACCTGCAGCGGATCACCGGGGCGGCCACACAGGTCCCGGTGCGGGACGGATCACTCCTCACCGACGTCCTCCAGGAGTGGGCGATCCGCCGTGTCGAGGCCGAGATGCCGGGCTACTTCGCCAACGCCCGTGTCGTCGTCGTCGGCGCGACCACCCGCGAGCGCACCATCGCCGTGCTGCACGAGTTCACCGACAACATCGTCTTCGACGACCCCAGCCACGACCTCCACGTGCCCGGCCGGCTCACGACCAACCCGGTGACGGCCACCGCCGCAGGGATCGGCGAGTTCGCCTGGCGACAGGTGCCGGGATTCGTCAAGGACGCTGTCGCCGGTCCATTCGGCTGGGTGAGCGACAAGGTCGCCCACTTCGCCGTCGATGACGCCGACGTCATCATCGGCTCGTTCTCCGAGCTGATGCGCTTCGGCCTGCCGGTCCTCGCCGGCAAGGCCGTGATCACCAGCGCGGTCTCCGACGACCGGCTTGCCACGCTCAGCGACCTTGGCGCCGACCTCGTCGTCGACATCACCCCGCAGCCCTTCGCCTTCATCGTCGTCCCGGCGATGTACGAGGCGATGGTCGCCGCCACCCTTCCTGCCGGTGACGAGCTCACGACCGACGATCTCGCTCAGTTCATCCAGGGCGCCGAGCTCGAGTCGCGGCTGCTGTGGCCGCGCGGCCGGCGCCGCAAGAGCCGCTTCTCGTTCGTCATCCACCCGCTGTCGACCGAGTACTTCAAGAACGTCGAACCGCTCGGCCACATCACCAGCATCCCCGGCATGAGCCAGGTCGTCGAGAAGACCGTCGCCTACATGCCGCCGATCGTCTACAGCCACGTCACCGGCATCGTCTCCGACACCGGCGACGAGGCCGAAGGCTGGCTGATCACCGTCGGCGGCACTCCCAAGCAGATGCTCGCTCACCCGCCCGAGTTCACCTACTCCCGCCTGCTCGAGGCCGCCGAGCTGTCCCGCCGCCTCGGAGCCCAGATCATGGGGCTCGGCGCGTTCACCAAGGTCGTCGGCGACGCCGGTGTCACCGTTGCCAAGCAGGCGCCCTTGCCGGTGACGACGGGCAACAGCTACAGCGCCTCGGGTGCATTGTGGGCGGCGCACGAGGCGGTGCGCCGGCTCGGGATCGCCGAGGTCGACGACGACGGCACCCTGCGCGGCAAGGCGATGGTCGTTGGTGCCTCCGGTGCCATCGGGTCCGCATGCGCTCGGCTCCTCGCGCTCGCCTCCGACGAGCTGTGGCTGGTCTCTCCCGAGACCGCCAAGCTGCTGCAGCTGAAGCAGGACATCGAACGCGACCATCCGCGCGCCATCGTTCACGTCGCGACCAACCCGTCGGCCGCGCTCGCGGAGGTCGACGTGATCGTCACCGCGACCTCGGCTGCAGGGCACAAGGTGCTCGACATCATGCGCGTCAAACCGGGTTGCGTGATCACCGACGTCGCTCGCCCGCTCGACATGTCGGCCGACGACATCGCCAAGCGCCCCGACGTGTTGGTGATCGAGTCCGGGGAGGTGGAGCTGCCGGGTGAGCCGCGGATGAAGAGCATCGGTCTGCCCGATCGCGTCGCCTACGCCTGCCTCGCCGAGACCATCGTGCTCGCGCTCGAGGGGCGCTACGAGAACTTCACGGTCGGTCGCAGCATCACCTGGCCGAAGGTCAAGGAGATCTATCGGCTGGGGCTGAAGCACGGCATGAAGCTGGCGACGATCTCCGGGGTCAACGGGCCATACACTGACGACGACTTCGACCGGGTGCGGTCTGCTGCACTGGCCGCTCGAGCTGCGGCCGCGGGCACCGGGGCCAAGTCGATGGAGCCGACATGAGATCTGTCAAGGGCAAGCGCGTTCTCGTCACAGGTGGGGCGATGGGGATGGGACGGCTGTTCGCCGAGCGCGCCATCGCCGAGCAGGCGGCGGCAGTCGTGCTGTGGGATGTCAACGAGGCCGCGCTCAACGACACCCTCAACGAGTTGGCCGACAGCGCCACGGAGGTCACCGGCTACATCGTCGATGTGGCCGACGCCGAGGAGGTCGCCGGCACCGCTGCAGCCGTCCTCGACGACCTCAACGGGATCGACGTCCTGATCAACAACGCCGGCGTCGTCCGTGGCAACAAGTACTTCTGGGAGACCGACCTCGAACACGACACGAAGGCCACGATCGACATCAACACCCTAGGCCCGATGTACGTCGCCCACGAGTTCCTGCCGGCGATGATCGCCGAGCCGGGCGAGTGCCGGATGCTCAACCTGGCCTCGGCGGCCGGCTTCACCCCCAACCCCCGAATGGCCGTGTACGCGGCGTCGAAGTGGGCAGTGATCGGGTGGTCGGACTCGGTCCGCCTGGAGCTGAAGCAGGCCGGCCTCGACCACGTGAAGGTGACGACGGTGTGCCCCTACTACGTGCGAACCGGCATGTTCGACGGCGCCAGGTCGGCGCCGCTGCTGCCGATCCTCGACCCCGCCGACGTGGTCGAAGAGGCATGGGGGGCCATGCTCGCCGGGCGGCCGTTCGTCGTGATGCCCAAGACGGTGATGCTCAGCGAGATGCTCAAGGGCGTCGTGCCGACCAGCGTGCGCGACTTCATCGCCGACCACGTCATCGGCGTGTACCACACGATGGACGACTTCACCGGCCGCGCCGAGCCCCCGGAGTGATCGTCGAGGTGTCGAGCGACCTGTGACCGCAGTTCGCCGACCTCACCCGAATGCCGGGTCGGGTACCGCCG
>JAPXRJ010000204.1:0-5418 GCA_033813615.1 Microthrixaceae bacterium
GCTTCGACTCGGTCGCCGTGTCGGACCACGTCGTGTACCCGAGCTACCTGAGCTCGAAGTACCCGTACACGCCCGACGGCACTCCGCTGTTCAGCCCCGACGAGGACTGGCCCGATCCGTGGGTCGCGGTCGGTGCCATGTCGTCGGTGACGACGCGGCTGCGGTTCCTGACCAACGTCTACGTGCTGCCGCTGCGCAACCCGTTCGTGGTCGCCAAGGCGGTCGGAACGGCCGCCTACCTGTCGCAGGGCCGGGTCGGCCTGGGTATCGGCGCCGGCTGGATGGCCGAGGAATTCGAGCTGCTGGAGCAGCCCTTCGCTCGGCGGGGCAAGCGCATGGACGAGATGGTCGAGGTCGTCCGCGCCCTCTGGCGCGGTGGGATGGTGGAACACCACGGCGAGTTCTACGACTTCGATCCGGTCGAGATGCGTCCGGTGCCGCCCGCCCCGGTGCCGATCTACGTCGGGGGCCACTCCGACATCGCCTTCCGGCGCGCTGCGTCGATCGGCGACGGCTGGTTGGGCGTCTACTACTCGGTCGAGGAGCTGATCGAGCACTGCGAGACGCTCGAACGTGCCCGGGAGGACGCCGGCACGGCCGATCGGCCGTTCGAGGTCATCGCCTCACCGCTCGCCGCGCCGAACAGCGAGACCTGCGAACGGCTCGAAGCGGCCGGTGTGACGACGATCCTCACCTCCGCGTGGATGGCTCAGGGCGTCGCCGGACCCGACTCGACCGAGCAGGCCATCGAGCTGATCGGCTCGTTCGCCGATCGCTTCATCCCCTGACGCCAACTCGGCGATCTTGGGGGATCTCGACGTGTGAGCGGTCGGATTCCCCCGAGTTGTGCCGTCGGCCCGGTCGTGACGCCGATCTTGGGGGATCTCGACGTGTGAGCGGTCGGATTCCCCCGAGTTGTGCCGTCGGCCCGGTCGTGACCCCGTTCTTGGGGGATCTCGACGTGTGAGCGGTCCGATTCCCCCAAGATCGCGCTCAGCGATCGGCTGGGTGACGCTCGCGATCGGCGAGCGGACGGCAAGACTGTCGGTCGTGGGCGACGAGGTCCGCCATCTGGGCACCATCGAGGGACGGGAGATCCCGGGATCCGACGCGCCGGTCCCACCGTCGCCGTCCAACCCGCCGCACCCCTCGTACCCGCCGCACCCCTCGTACCCGCCGCACCCCTCGTACCCGCCGCACCCCTCGTACCCGCCGCACCCCTCGTGCCCGCCGCCGGCCGGTCCGCCGGTGCTGGTCGCTGGTCACGACCTGGTTCCGTACGTCGATCGTCCCCAGCGTCGGACGGCCCAGGCACGGGCCGAGGTCAGCGAGGCGCTGCAGGACATCCGCAACGCCCATCGCCGCGGTCCCAAGCCGAACTCCCGGCCGCTTCCCAGGTGGGTGGAGCGGTTGGCGTGGGTCCTCGACGACGCTGTGGCGATCCCCGGCAGCGGTGGCCGCCGCGTCGGCATCGACGGGTTCATCACGCTCGTGCCCGGGATCGGCGACGCGGTCGGCATGGGCTTGTCGATGGTGATCGTCACCGCCGGCGTGCTCGCCGGCGTCAGCTGGCCGACGATCCTGCGCATGCTGTGGAACGTGGCCTTCGAAGGCGTGGTCTCGCTCATTCCGTTCGCCGGTGTGGTGTTCGACATGGCCTACAAAGCCAACGACCGCAACGTCCGGCTCATCGAGGCCGACCTGGCCGACCGGGCCGGCACCCGTCGTTCCAGCCTGGGCGTGCTGATCGCGCTCGTCGTGACCGGGTTCGTCGGGTTCGTGATGATGATCGCGATCAGCCTCCTGGGCATCTCGGTGATGGTGTGGATGCTGTGGCGGTTGCTCGGCGGCTGATCGGCGGCTGATCGGCTGGGACCGGTCCGGTCATCAGCCCGCGACTCCCCGGCCCGAGGTCTGGGAGGAGTCCACCGGTACGCTGCTGGCCGTGATGCAGCAGGTGGGCGGGTCCGTGACCGACGAGGAGCTCAGGGCGGTCGACGGCCGAGTGCCCGGACGTCGGGGGCTGGCCACCCGCGCCCGTCTGCTGGAGCAGACCCGGGAGCTGCTGCTCACCACCTCGTACCGTGACCTGAAGGTGGTCGACATCGCCCGTGGGGCGGGAACGTCGCCGGCGACCTTCTACCAGTACTTCCCCGACGCCGAGTCGGCGTTGTGGGCGCTGGCCGACGAGCTGGTGGGGGAGGGCAAGGAGCGCCTCAACCGCTCGGTGCGCGACGGGAGCTGGACCGGCCGTGCCGCGTACGACACCTGCGAGCGCATCGCCGCGACGTTCCTGGGCTTCTGGGACGAGCACCGGGCGCTGCTGGCGGTCATCGACCTCGCCGCCACCGAGGGCGACATCCGCTTCCGTGAGATCCGCCTCCAGCTGTTGATGAGCTTCACCGACGCGCTCGCCGAGGAGGTCCGCGACCAGCGTGACGCCGGCCGCCTGCCCGCCGATCTGGATCCCATGGCGACCGCCTCGGTGCTGGTGGCGATGCTCGCCCAGGTCTCGGGTCACCGCTACGGCATCGAGCGCCACGGCACCACGGGCGCCGAGATCCAACGTGCGCTCGCCCGCCTGCTCTACTCGGGCGTCACCGGCCGCAAGCCGCCGGGCTAGTGGTCGGGCGGTGGTCCGGGGCGCGCCTCGCACGATGATCGGACCCGACCTGCCGACGATCGACGAGCCGCACCACGTGGTCGCCGCAGAGACGACGGTGCAGCTCGGTCCGATCGCGCGCATGTGGACTGCGACCGGTGGCGACGTGTCGCAGCTCCGCGTCGACCGACTCCCGATCTCGTCGACCTCGCTGTGGACACGCTCCGCGGATCCGCACGCACGGGAGGTGCCGCTGCAGCTCCACTTCGAGGTGAAGGCGGCGCTCGGCTTCGGCCACGCGGTCATCGCCGCGCACCGGACCGCTGTGACGCGCCCCACCCGGGTGGGGGATCGCGTCGGGCACCACCAGGTGCTGCGGTCGATCGGTCCTGAGCGGATGACGGCGCTCGGCTGGGGGCGGTCCTGGGACGTCGACCACGTGCTGACCGATGCTGACGGTGAGACGCTCCAGATCGAGACGTTCAGCGCCGTCGGGTACCGGCCCGGGTCGGCGACCTCCGGTCAGCCACGTCTCGCGCCTGCCGCGGTCGTGCCGGCCGGATCGGACGTCGCGACGGGCTGGACCGGCCATCGGATCCGTGCCGCCGCGGCGGCGTGCCGTGTCTGGGCGCCGGTGCACCACGACCCGGTGGCCGCTCGGCGTGCGGGCCTCCCCGGCGTGATCGCCTGCACACAGCACCTGGTCGCGATCGCGGAGCAGGCGCGACTGCGCTGCACCGACGCCGTCTGCGGGGTGCGCGTGCTCGAGGTCAGGATGGGTCAGCCGATGGTCGCTCTCCGCGAAGCCAGCTGACCCCACCGCTCTGCTCCTGCTTCGGCGCGCAGACCCGCGGCGGGTACAGGAGCAGAGCTGATGGGGGAGTCCCGGCGTCAGTGCGAGGTGGCGTCGCGGGTGTCGGGCACCGAGCGGGCAGCGATCAACGCCATCACGAACAGCAGCACGGCGGAGACGACGAAGGCGGAGTTGAACGCGTCGGTGAACGCCGAGCGGGCGGCCTGACGCAGCGGCTCCGCGAACTGCGCCGGCACCTTGTCCGCGATCGCCATCGCGGCGTTGATCGAGCCGGAGGCACCGACGCGGACCTGCTCGGGCACCGCATCGGGCAGCCGCTCGCCCATGAGCGACGTGAACCGCGACGTGAGGATCGTGCCGAGCACCGCGATGCCCAGCGCTCCGCCCACCTCCCGGGTCACGTCGTTGACCGCGGATGCGACCCCGGCCTTGGACAGGGGAAGCGACGACACGATCGCGGTGGAGGCCGGAGCCATCGACAGGCCCATGCCGCATGCGCCGACCACCAGAGCGAACGCGACGGCGAGGTAGGGCGTGTCGGGGTCGAGCAACGCGTAGACGGCGAACGCGGCGGCAACCAGCAGCATCCCGGTCACCACCACGCGCCGGGAGCCGAAGCGGGCGACCAGCCTGGGTGATCGGGGCGTGACGATGATCATCGTGACGGCGCTCGGCGCCGTGGAGATCCCGGCGAGCAACGGGGAGTAGCCCTTCACGAACTGCAGGTACTGGGTGAGCATGAAGAACATCCCGAACATCCCGAAGAACACCGCGGTGATCACTCCGCTGCCGGCCCGGAACGCCGGGATGCGGAAGAACCGGGGGTCGAGCATGGGCTCATCGGTGCGCAGCTCCCACACCACGAACGCCACCCCGACCACGATCGTCAGCGTGAAGGATCCGAGGACGAGTGCCGAGGCCCAGCCTTCTTCCGGACCCTGGATGATCCCGAACAGGAGGGCGGACAGGGCCAGCACCGACAGCACCGCGCCGACCACGTCCAGGCGACGTTCCTCGGTGTCGCGGCTGGTGGGCACGAACCGTGCGATCAGCACCATCGCCACGATGACGAACGGGATGTTCACGAAGAACACCGACGCCCATCCGAAGTGCTCGACCATGAACCCGCCGAGGAGCGGTCCGAGCGCGCTGCCCGCACCGGCGAAGCCGGCCCAGGTGGCGATCGCCTTCGCCCGCTCCTGGGGTGGGAACACCGAGGTGACGATCGAGAGTGTGGCGGGCATGACGAACGCGGCGCCGACGCCCATGACGGCTCGCGTGGCGATGAGCGCCTCGGCGTTGGGCGCCTGCGACGCCGCGACCGCTGCGAGCCCGAAGACCGTCAGACCGCCGAGCAGCGCACCCTTCCGTCCGAACCGGTCGCCGATCGCGCCGGCCAGCAGGAGCAGGCCGGCGAACACCAGCGCGTACGAGTCGATGATCCACAGCAGCTGGGTGGAGCTGGGCTCGAGGTCGTCGAGGATCGTGGGGATCGCGACGTTCAGGCTCGACACCGCGATCACGACGAGCACCAGGCAGAGGCAGCAGATGGCGAGGACCCGACCACGTTCCGGATAGCCGACCATCGGGTCCCAGCCGGGCAGACGGGAGGATCGGGTGTCGCTCTCGTCGACGGTGCGGGGGGTACGGGGAGGGGTGGGCATCGGGCGCAGGTTACGTGGGCCGTCGCCCCGGGCTCTGACCGAGCGCGTCGGGGCGTCGCGCGATCCGACCCTGGGAGACGTGGTTCAGGGCGTGGGCGCCTGGCTGGCGAACGCCCGGGCCCGGTCGATGCCCGCCTGTCGTTCGTCCATCCGGTCCGATCCCACCAGGACGTAGTCGACCGCGTACTCCGCTCGCAGCGCACCGTCGTCATCGAGGAGCCAGCCGAGGCCGACGGCGAGGCGACGGGGAACGGCGATCACCCCGGGGTCCTCCCGGGTCCTGAACACCACGTCCCAGAGCGGGATGCTCACGCCGTGGTTGGCCATCGGTCGACCGA
>JAPXRJ010000205.1:0-5407 GCA_033813615.1 Microthrixaceae bacterium
CGCCCGACGCCAGTGCGCCCGACACCAGTGCGCCCGACACCAGTCCGACGATCACCAGCACGCCGAGCGCCGGACCGGTGCAGCTCACGGTGCTGCCGTGGTGGGAACCGCATCTGGCCGTGGCCGGGGTCGACCCCAGGGACCCGTATGTCGAGCGGTTCTGGCTCGGCATCCTCGGGCCGAGCACGGTCCTGCTGCTGCGACGGTTCGCCCGCGGCCTCGAGGAGCACCCGAGCGGGATCAGGGTGGGGATCCTCGACACGTCGCTCGCTCTCGGCCTCGGGCGCGGCACGGGTCGCAACGCCCCGATCACCAGGACCATCAACCGGGCCATCGGCTTCGGCCTGCTCCGACCCATCACGGTGGACCGCATGGAGACACGCACCCACCTGCCGCTGCTGTCCCCACGCAACGTCCGCCAGCTGCCACCGGGGCTTCGCCACGCGCACGCCGAGTGGCTCGACGCACGTGCCTCGAGCCGCGCCGGCGCGGTGTGACGCCCTGACCTCGATCGCGAGCGTCCCACGGGTCGCACGAACCGGGTCGTTCGTCACCGGCAGTCGGTCAGCTCGGAGCCCCGTACGCCACGGCGGCACCGAGGAGCTCCAACTCGACGACGTCACCAACGCTCACCGACGCCATCGACGACGGCCATCGAGCCAGGACCTCATCGCTGCCCACGACGAGGCGGAGGCGCAGGTCGGGACCGACGGAGCTGGCCTCGAGGACGGTCGCGCGCACCGCCGTCGCTCCGCGGTCTGCTCGACCGAGTTCGGGGCGCGCCGCCACTCGGTTGCGCCTGGGCCCGCCGGAGCACCAGATCTGCTCCGGACGACAGAAGACCCGCACTGGTCCGAGGGACGGCTGCGGCGCGTCGGGCAACTCGACCGGAACATCGCCCAGCACGCAGCGGGCGCGCCCGACGCCGTCGGGGCGAACGTCGATCAACACACCGTCGAGCACGACGGCCTCTCCCAGGAAGCCGGCGACCCACAGATCCACCGGGCGCCGGTACAGCTCCTGGGGTGCACCCTGCTGCACGATCCGACCGGCACGCATCACCGCCATGTGGTCAGCGACCGACATGGCCTCGGCCTGGTCGTGGGTCACGAGGACCGCTGTCGTCCCGGTCGAGCGCAGCAGGTCCGCCACCTCGACGCGCAGGTCCGCCCGCAGCGACGCGTCGAGCGCGCTGAACGGCTCGTCGAGGAGCACCACCTGCGGCTCAGGGGCGAGCGCCCGAGCGAGCGCCACCCGCTGCGCCTGGCCGCCCGACAGCTCGTGCACCCGGCGGTGCTCCAGACCAGCCAGACCGACGAGCTCCAGCAACTCGGTCACCCGGGCGCGGCGCTGCGGCCGAGCCATGCGGTGCAGACCGAATCCGACGTTGCCGGCGACGTCGAGGTGCGGGAACAGGGCGCCTTCCTGCGGCACCAGGCCGACGCGTCGACGTTCGGGGGCCACGTGGACCCGCCTGCCCGCGCCGGCAGCCCCGGCGCCGTCGCAGAGGAGGCCCTGCACCCGAACGGACCCCTCATCAGCCCGCTCGGTACCGGCGAGCACCCGCAGCAGCGTGGTCTTGCCGCTGCCCGACGGGCCCAGGATCGAGGTGAGCCGCCCCGCCGGCACCTCGACGTCGACGCCGTCGAGGGCGTCCACCGAAGGGGCACCGGCGAACGTGCGCCGCACTCCGGACACGATGACGGAGGCCGTGCCGACCCCCGCACCCGTCGCGTCGGGATCCGGGAGCTCGGCCTCAGGCGTCCTCAGCGTGCTCGACCTCCACGACATCGGCACCGTCGGCACCGTCGGCACCGTCGGCGACGGGCCAGCCCTCGAGCAGCGCGAGCAGGGTGCGGACGCCGAAGCCGGTCGCACCCTTCGGCTGCTCGCCGTCGGGCTCCTGCAGGTAAGCCGGACCGGCGATGTCGATGTGCGCCCAGGGGATCCCCTCGCCCACGAAGTCGCGGAGGAACAGCCCGGCGGTGAGCGTGCCGCCGTACGGCTGCGACGTGATGTTCTTGATGTCCGCCACCTGGCTGTCGAGGCGGGCTCGGTAGTCGTCGGGCAGGGGCAGCGGCCAGACCCGCTCCCCCGCCCGGGCCGCGGCGTCGGCGACCTGCTGGCGGAAGTCGTCGTCGTTCGACATGAGACCGGCGATGCGGTCGCCGAGGGCGACGAGGCACGCACCGGTCAGGGTGGCCAGGTCGACGATCGCCGCCGGCTCCTCCTCCGACGCCAGCACCAACGCCTCGCCGAGCACCAGACGACCCTCGGCGTCGGTGTTGAGGACCTCGACGGTCGTGCCGTTGCGGGCGGTGTAGACGTCACCCGGCCGCTGCGCCGCGCCGTTGACCATGTTGTCGGTCATCGGGGTGAAGCTGACGACCCGGACGTCGACACCCAGCGCCGGCAGCGCCGTCATCGCCGCGATGACCGCGGCGGCACCTCCCATGTCGTCCTTCATGTCCATCATCGACGCGGCGGGCTTGAGCGACAGGCCTCCCGAGTCGAACGTGATGCCCTTGCCCACGAGGGCGACGGTCGGCGTGTCGTCATCGGCCCCGTCGGGCTCGTAGGAGAGCTTCACGAGGCGCGGCTCGATGGTCGAGCCCTGGTTCACCGCCAAGAGACCGCCCAGACGCTCTTCCTCGATCGCGGCCCGGTCCAGCACCTCGACGCTCAGACCGACGTCCGAGGCCCGGGCCGATGCACGCGCCGCGAACTCCGGCGCGGTCAGCGTGCCCCCGGGGGTGTTGACGAGGTCACGGGCGAAGGTGACGGCGCCCGCCACGGCCGCGCCGGTCGTCACGCCCGCACGAGCGGTGCGCACCGCGGCGTTGTCGTCGCCGACGACCAACGTGACCGCACCGAGACCCGCTTTGACCTTCTCGGGCGAGCGGAGGTCGTCGAAGCGGTAGGCGCCGAGCACCAGACCCTCGGTCAAGGCACGGGTCGCGACGTCGAGCGAGGTGCTCTCTGGGAGCGACGGCACCTCGAACGCAGCGCGCCGGTGCTTGGGCACCGAGCGCACGAACGCGGCGGCACCGCGGCGCAGCGCGTCGGCGAGCGCCGCGCCTTCGGCGTCGGAGGCGCCCAGGCCGACCACGACGGTGGCCGTGGAGCCGTCGTCGAAGGTGGCGACCGAACCGACCGAACCGTCGAAGCCGACGCGGTCGAGCGCCGCCTTCCTCACCCCCGGGACCTTGGTGAGTCGGTCGCTGTGCGCGCCGACCGCCACCGCGGTCGCTCCGGCCGGGGCCGTCTTGGCCACCTTGACGTCGATCGGATCAGCCATGCGTCGGCTCCAGTTCTTGCGGTGGGTCAGGGCAGTGGGTCAGGGCGGTGGATCAGGGTGAGGCGGGATCGACCGACCGGGTGGTGCGGGACGTGCCCTCCTGCCAGCGGGCGAGAGCCCACAGGAGGTCGGAGAGCCGGTTCAGGTAGGCCCCGGCATGCGAGCCGTCTTCAACGGCGCTGAGCGCGCCACGCTCGGCGCGGCGCACCACGGTCCGAGCCACGTCGAGGTGCGCCCCGACGACCGTCTCGCCCGGCACCACGAACTCCCGCGGCGCATCGAACCGGCCCACCACGTCGTCGATCGTGGTCTCGAGCGCATCGACCATGTCGGAGGTCACGAGCGACGTCCCCGCCGACAGCTTGTGGCGGTTGCCGGGCGCCGTGGCCAGCTCCGCCATCACCACCCACAGGTCGCGCTCGATGCCGACCAGCAGCTCGACGAGCTCGTCGGTGGTGTCGGCCACGTGCGCACCGCCGGGCACCGATGCCGCGGCATGAGCGCGGGCGACGCCGATGGCGGCCTGGGCCTCGTCGACGTCGCCGTAGGCCACCGGGCGGGGGTCGTCCTTGCGCACCCGGCCGCCGTACAGCAGTCCGGTGGTGCCGTCGTCACCCTTCCGCGTGTAGATGTCCATGCCGGCCCGGAGCCTACCCACACCCCTGGTCCTGTTCTGCGGAACCGACCGGTTCCGGTCGGTTCCGCAGAGCAGAACAGGGCAAGTGGAGCGACGGAGAGGTGCGGGGCCCAGAAGCGGCTGAGGGTGGCCCGGGCGGGGGAAGTACCCTTCGAGCACCTATGGCCACACCCGAGACCTCTCCGTACCTCGCAGCGATCGCCGACCGCGTCGTCATCTACGACGGTGCCGCCGGCACCTGGTTGCAGGCGAGGGAGCTCACCATGGAGGACTACGGCACACCCGAGCTGGAGGGCTGTCCGGAGATCCTCGTCGAGACCCGGCCCGAGCTGATCAAGGAGATGCACGCCGAGTACCTGCGTGCCGGGGCGGACGTCATCGAGACGAACACGTTCGGCGGCATGAAGGCCACGCTCGCCGAGTACGGCCTGGGCGACCGCGTCGTGGAGCTCAACCGCACGGCTGCGTCCCTGGCCCGCGAGGTCGCGGATGAGCTCTCCACCCCCGACAAGCCCCGCTTCGTCGCCGGATCGATCGGCCCGGGCACGCGGTTCGCGTCGCTCGGCCAGGTCCGCTACGCGGAGCTGCGCGACCAGGTGGCCGAACAGGCCCTCGGCCTGCTGCAGGGCGGCGTCGACCTGCTGCTCATCGAGACGCAGTTCGACCTGCTCGGCATCAAGGCGGCCATGAACGGGTGCCGCGCCGCCATGGCAGAGGTCGGCCGAGAGGTGCCGATCCAGACCCAGGTGACCATCGAGCTGACGGGCCGCATGCTGCCGGGCACCGAGATCGGCGCTGCGCTCGTGGCGCTCGACGCCATGCGCCCCGACGTCATCGGCATCAACTGCGCGACGGGTCCCGAGGAGATGAGCGAGCACGTGCGGCACCTGGCCCAGCACAGCCGCATCCCGATCTCGGTCCTGCCGAACGCCGGTCTGCCGTCGGTCGTCGACGGCCACATGCACTACGACCTGACCGCGGAAGCGTTCGTTGCCCACCAGCGCCGGTTCATCGAGGAGTTCGGCGTCAACGTCGTCGGCGGCTGCTGCGGCACCACGCCCGAGTACATCCGTCAGCTGGCCGAGGCCGTCGCCGAGGCCACCCCCGCGGTGCGCAACCCGGTCTTCGAGCATGGGCTCAGCTCGATCTACTCCCCGGTGATCCTCTCCGAACCCGACGAGTCCGGCGACGGCTCGGCCGGCTCCGCGTCGACCAACCTCATCATGATCGGTGAGCGGACGAACGCGAACGGCTCCAAGAAGTTCCGCGAGGCCATGCTCGAAGGCGACTGGGACACCTGCGTCCAGATGGCCAAGGACCAGGTCAAGGAAGGTTCGACCGTCCTCGACCTCTGCGTCGACTACGTCGGCCGCGACGGAACCTCCGACATGGACGAGCTCGCCCAGCGCTTCGCCACGCAGTCCTCCGTGCCGCTCGTGTTGGACTCGACCGAGCCACCGGTGATCGAAGCC
>JAPXRJ010000206.1:0-5399 GCA_033813615.1 Microthrixaceae bacterium
TCCTCGCACGACCGACACGGCAGCCGCGACGACCGTCGAGGTCGACTTCGTGGCACGACTGCGCGCCGAGCTCGCGCGCGTGGAGCGGGCACAGCAGATCGACGTGCGGCTCGTCGTGATCGACGCAGGCATCGTCCGGGGGCCGTCGACCGACGCGCTCGTCGGTGCCACCGCCGAAGCCGTCGTCAACGCGGCCAAGCACGCGCACGTGGCGCAGGTGTGGGTGAGCGTGGATCGTCGGCTCCCGCGGGGCACGATGGTCGTCGTGCACGACGAGGGAGTGGGCTTCGACCCGACGACGACGGCCGAGGGAACCGGGCTCACCGCGTCGGTCCGCGAGCGGCTGGTCGCGGTCGGTGGCGAGGCGTCGATCGACAGCGTGCCGGGCCGGGGCACCGATGTCACCATGTGGGTCCCGTGACGACCGACGACCCAGCGACCCACGACCCCGAGACCGACGACCCAGCGACCGACGACCCAGCGGCCGACGCACGGAAGCCCCGCAAGGGTCCGGGTTCGACCGGGAGGGCGGTGCGCGTGGTCGTGGCGGACGACCACCAGATCTGGCGCTCCGGCATCCGGGCAGACCTGGGCGAGCGGTTCGCCGTCGTCGCCGAGGCCGAGGACGCACCCGGTGCGATCGCCGCGGCACGACGGGAGAAGCCGGATCTGGTGCTGTGCGACCTCAACATGGGCGGCGGCGGGGGCATGGCCGTCGTGCAGGCGCTGGCGTCGGAGATGCCGGTGGTGGTGCTCACCGTCAGCGAGGCGGAGCGCGACCTGCTCGACGTCGTCGCCGCCGGCGCCGTCGGCTACCTCCTCAAGTCGTCGCGCTCCGACGAGCTGCGCGCCGCACTCCTGCGGGCCGCGGACGGCGAGCCGGTGTTCTCACCGCAGCTCGCCGCGCTGCTCATCGGCGAGTACCGGCGGCTGGCCACCACGTCGGGCGACGGCGGACTGCCGCTCAGCGAGCGGGAGCGGGAGGTGCTGGCTCACGTCGCCCGGGGCGAGTCCTACAAGGCGGTCGGCGAGGCGCTGTTCATCTCGCCGAAGACGGTCGAGAACCACGTGCGCAACACGATGGCCAAGCTCCACCTGTCGCGGCGCCACGAGCTCGTGCGGTGGGCCGTCGACCACGGCATCACGTGACCGACCCGAGTCGCCTTCCGGTCTCGTTCCCATGACGCTGCGCGCTTTCCCATGACGGTGCGCGCTGCTCAGCGACACTGCGGATCATCAGAATGCGCTCGGGAGGGCGGCCGCCGCTACTCCCACTCGATCGTGCCGGGAGGCTTCGACGTGATGTCGTAGGCCACCCGGTTGACGCCCGGTACCTCGTTGATGATCCGGCTCGCCATCGACTCGAGCACGTCGTAGGGGATGCGCGCCCAGTCCGCGGTCATGGCGTCCTCCGAGGTGACCGCCCGGATGATGACCGGGTGCCCGTAGGTGCGCTCGTCGCCCATGACGCCGACGGTGCGGATGTCGGGCAGCACGGCGAACGCCTGCCAGATCTCCCGTTCGAGGCCAGCGATGCGCAACTCCTCGCGGACGATCGCGTCGGCCTCCTGCAACAGCGCCACCATCGGCGGTGTGACCTCGCCGATGATGCGTACGCCCAGGCCGGGGCCGGGGAACGGCTGACGCCAGACGATCTCGTCGGGCAGTCCCAGTTCGTGGCCGACGGCGCGCACCTCGTCCTTGAACAGCAGGCGCAGCGGCTCGACGAGCTCGAAGTCCAGGTCCTCGGGCAGGCCACCGACGTTGTGGTGGCTCTTGATCGTCGCCGCGTGCGCGGTGCCCGACTCGATGACGTCGGGATACAGCGTGCCCTGCACCAGGAACTGCGCGTCGGTGACGCCGCCGCGGGCGTCCTCGAAGACCCGGATGAACAGCTCGCCGATGGCCTTGCGCTTCTCCTCCGGCTCCGTGACGCCGGCCAGGCGCTCGAAGAACCGCTCCGCGGCCCGCACGTGGATGAGCTCGATGCCCTGGTGGCGCTGGAACGTCTCCACCACCTGGTCGCCCTCGTTCTTGCGCATGAGGCCCGTGTCGACGAACACGCACGTGAGCTGCGGGCCGATCGCCTTGTGCACCAGCGCCGCGGCCACCGCCGAGTCGACACCGCCCGACAGGCCGCAGATGGCCCGCCCGTCGCCGACCTGGGCTCGGATCGCCGCCACCGACGCGTCGATGAAGCTCTCCATCGTCCAGTTGGCGGGCAGGCCGACGAGGTCGTGGAGGAAGCGGGTGATCAGCTCCTGGCCGTGCGGGGTGTGCGCCACCTCGGGGTGGTATTGCACGCCCCAGATCCTGCGCTCGGGCGACTCGATGACGGCGCACGGCGCACCCTCGGAGCCGGCCGTGGCGACGAAGCCCTCGGGCGGCCGCTGCACCGCGTCGAAGTGGCTCATCCACACCGTCTGGTCGTGAGGAAGGTCGTCGGTGAGGATCGTGGACTCGACGCCGTCGACCCGGTGCACGACCGTCCGCCCGTACTCGCCCGCGCCGCCCCCGCCGACCTCTCCCCCGAGCTGCTGGGCGATGAGCTGCTGGCCGTAGCAGATGCCCAGGATGGGTACGCCGAGGTCGTAGACGCCCGGGTCGATCACCGGGGCGTCGGGGACTCGAACCGACTTGGGACCGCCCGAGAAGATGATCGCCGCCGGGGCCCGCTCGGCCAGCTCCGCGGCGGTGATCGAGTGGGGCACGATCTCCGAGTAGACCTTCGCCTCCCGCACACGGCGGGCGATCAGCTGCGCGTACTGAGCACCGAAGTCGACGACCAGCACCGTCGGCTGGTCCGCCACCGGGCTCTGCTTCCCCACCGGGCTCTGCTTCCCCACCGGGTCGGCGTTCACCGGGTCGGCGTTCACCGCTGGGCTCCGGGTCGCACCGAGGGAGGGGCCGTCACGACGAGCTCCGCCTTCTGCAGCTCCTTCAACGTGCCGTGACCGGTGACCGCCATCGCCTTGCGCAGTCCGCCGATCAGGTTCGTCCGGCCGTCGGCTCGTTGGGACGGCCCGAGCAGGATCTCCTCGAGCGAACCCAGCCGCGGCACCCGTCGCAGCGAGCCGCGAGGCAGCCGCGGGTGGAACGACGCCATCGACCACAGCGCTCCCTGCGCCGGTGCCTCGACCGCAGCGGCGAGCGGGCTGCCCAACATGACGGCGTCCGCGCCGCACACCACGGCCTTGGCGATGTCGCCACCGGTGGCCATGCCGCCATCGGCGATCAGGTGGACGTACACACCCGTCTCGTCGAGGTGGCGCATCCGGGCGGCACGGGCGTCCGCGATGGCGGTGGCCTGCGGGTTGCCGACGCCGAGCACTCCGCCGGTCGTCGACGTCAGGCCCGTGCCCACCCCGACCAGCACGCCCGCCGCACCGGTGCGCATCAGGTGCAGCGCAGCCTGGTAGCTGGCGCACCCGCCCACGATCACGGGCACCTCCAGTCGGCGGACCAGGTGCTTGAGGTCGAGCGGGTCGTGGGTGCCGCTGCTGACGTGCTCGGCCGAGGTGACCGTGCCCTGGATGACCAGCAGGTCGGGCTCGACCTTCTTGATCGTGGGCAGCAGCGACTCGGTGCGACTCGGGCTGACGGCCACCACGACGGTGGCACCGGCGTCGCGGATCTCCGCGACGCGCTGCTCGACGAGCTCGGGCCGCACCGGAGCGTCGTACGCCGCACGCAGCAGAGCGACGCCGTCCTCGGCACCCGCGTCGCCTGCACCCGCATCGCCTGCACCCGCATCGCCTGCACCCGCATCGCCTGAACCGGCATCGCCCGCACGACCGCCGTTCCCGCGCCCGGGTCGATGCCCGGCGACCTGGTCGAGCAGCCGCGTCGGGTCGTCGTGTCGACACCACAGGCCCTCGAGGTGCAGGGCGCCGGCGCCGCCGAGTCGGTCCATCTCGACCGCTGTCGTCGGGCTGGTCACGCCGTCGAGCGCGGCGGCGATGACCGGCAGGCCGAACTGGTAGGCGTCGACCTGCCAGGACACCTCGACCTCGTCCGCGTCACGGGTTCGGCGGCTGGGCACGATGGCGACCTCGTCGAGCGAGTAGCCCCGACGCCCCTGCTTGCCCAACCCGATCTCTGTCTCTGCCACGCTCTCACCTCTCCCTGTCGCACTCGCTGCAGGGGAAAGGGGAATCCTAGGCGCGGTACCGTTGGCGCCCGTGCCCAGCACCGCCGAGGAGTGGATCGCCCGGGACGCCGCCGTCGTGTGGCACGGGTTCACGCAGATGGCCGCGTTCCCGGACGGCTCGCCGGTGATCGCCGCGTCCGCGGACGGCCACCACATCGTCGACGTGGACGGTCGCCGCTACCTCGACGCCATCAGCTCGCTGTGGGTGACGACGCTCGGGCATCGGGTGCCGGAGCTCGACCGTGCGCTGCGCGACCAGATCGATCTCGTGGCGCACACGACGATGCTCGGCAACGGCAACACGGTCGTCGTCGAGCTGGCCGAGGCGCTGGCGCCCCGACTGCCGGTCGACTCGCCGCACCTGCTGTTCGCGTCCGACGGGGCGGTCGCCGTCGAACAGGCGCTCAAGATCGCGTTCCAGCACTGGGTGAACCAGGGCGTGTCGGGCCGGACGACGTACCTTTCCTTCGGCGGCGCGTACCACGGCGACACGATCGGCTCGATGTCGGTCGGCGACGACGGCTTCGGCGTGGACCTCTACGACCCGCTGCGGTTCGGCGTGCTGCGGGCTCCGGGGTTCGACCGATCCGACGCGATCGAGGTGGCGTGCGCGCTGATCGACGAGCACGCGACGCGCCTGGCCGCCGTGGTCGTCGAGCCGTTCGTCCAGGGTGCGGCGGGCATGCAGGTGATGGCGCCCTCGGCGTTCGGAGCGCTCGGCGAGGCGTGCCGACGCAACGACGTGCTGCTGATCTGCGACGAGGTCGCCGTCGGCTTCGGAAGGACCGGCACGCTGTTCGCGTCGGAGCAGTGCGGGCTGCGGCCCGACCTGATGGCGCTCGGCAAGGGCATCACCGGCGGGTACCTGCCGATGTCGGTGACCGCCGCCTCCCAGCGCGTGTTCGACGCGTTCCTGGGCGAGGACCTGGGCCCCCGGACGCTGTACCACGGGCACTCCTACGGGGGGAACGCGCTGGCTGCCGCGGTGGCGCTCGAGCACCTGCGGCTGATCGACCGGGACGACGTGCTCGCCAACGTGGTCGCCCGCGGCGAGCAGTTCGGCGCGCTGCTCGCGGCGCGCGTGGAGCCGCTCGACGCGGTGCGCGCAGTGCGGCGAGCGGGACTGATGATCGGCATCGAGCTCGGCCCGCCACCGGTCGCTCCCGACGAGCCCGCGCCGCGCTGGGGTCGGAAGGTCAGCGCCGCGTGCGTGGCCCGCGGCGTGCTGATCCGACCGCTCGGCGACGTG
>JAPXRJ010000207.1:0-5323 GCA_033813615.1 Microthrixaceae bacterium
TCGATCTGAGCTGACGGCGGCGGAGCCGTGCCGATCGACCCTCAGGCGGGCACCCAGGTCCCGTGGAACCCGAACGGCACCCGCACCGGGAGCTCGACCCGTCCGATGGGACCCGCGGTCACGTCCTGTGCGTCGAAGACCGCCAGCGCCGAGCGGTCCGTCGTCCGATCCCACACGAAGGTCATCAGCCAGCCGTCGCCATCGGGGTCGCTGCCTTCGGCACCCACGAAGTACGGCTCGCCGCCGCGGACGTCGGGCCCAGGGTCCCACAGGTCCTCCCTGCCCGTCGTCAGGTCCATGTGGCAGATGCCGGCCAGCTCGAAGCCGTGCACGCTGTCCGCAGCCGTGGTCGTGACGTACCAGGCGTGGCGGTGCTCCCGACCCCAGACCCGACGGTCCAGACCGGGCAGGTCCATCGGCCGGTCGTGCAGCTGGGTCTCCGAGAAGCTCAACGAGTCACCGCCGGTGCCGATGCGCCACTCGGTGAGCAGCGACGGGACGAGATCGCCCCGGGGTCCGAACGCCTCGTCCATGCGGCCGAGGCGCAGCACCACGTCGTCGCCGTCGGTGAAGGCGTTGGTGCCGTGGAACGCGAACGACGGCGGCTTGTCGACCCAGCGGATCTCCTGGGCCGAGCCGTCGAGCGGCATGACGCCCACTCGGCTCGGACCGCTCGGGTCCCAGTGGAACGGGATCGTCGAGCTTCCCGACGGGTCGAGGCCGAACACGACGGGGCCGATCCAGAACACGGCGTGGCGATCGGTGATCGCGAAGTCGTGGATCATCGTCACGGTGCCCACGTCGATCGGGCTCACGGTGTCGATCACGCCGTCGGGGTCGGCCGCGTAGTACGTGATCGTCGGCTGCGTGATGTCGTAGCCGAAGAAGTGCATCCGTCCAGTGGCCGGGTCGACCTTCGGGTGTGCGGTCATCGTGGCGCCGAGGCGGCCGGCGAAGTCGAACGGTCCGGCAGTCGACAGGTCCTCGGTCGACAGCTCGAACGGCCAGCCCACCTCTCCCAGGCTGAGCAGCCTGCCGCCATGGCTGATCACCGACACGTTGCTCTGGTTGTTCTGCCGGCCGGGGACACCGCCGAACTCCATGAGGCCCTTGCCTGACTGCTGCAGCGGCGTCGTGACGTAGCGGTTGCGGTACCAGAGGGCCTTGCCGCCCTCCAGGCGCACCCCGTGGACCATGCCGTCGCCAAGGAACCAGTGCAGGGCCTCGCCGGTGCTCGGATTGGATCCGTTTCGGACGAACAGGCCGGTCAGCTCGTCGGGGATCTCGCCGGTGACGGTGAGCTCGGTCAGCGTCTCCTCGGTCGTCACCGGGGCGAAGTTCCCCTGCACCCAGTACGGCCGCGACGGGTCGTGAGCTGCGGGCAGCACCGTCGGACCCTCCGGCGCGGCGCCACCTCCCGCGGCATTCGATGCACCAGCATCGGTGCCAGCATCGGTGCTGCAGCCGGTCACCGCGGACGCGGCGCACAGCAGTCCGCTCGTACCCAGCGCGGCGAGCAGCGCACGTCGATCCATCCGTCCCCCGTTCCGCCCGGTCGGTGCACCGCATCGTGGCACGCGACATCCCGTCGCTGCGAGCAGGCGCCGATCTAGGGTTGGCGGCCATGAGCGAACAGTTCGGTGACGACGTGCCGGTGCTCGACGACGACATCATGGCCGATGCGGCGGAGATCGTGACCGGAGCGTGGTGGCTCTACCTGATCACCGGGATCGCCTGGTTCCTGCTCGCGTTCGTGGTCCTGACCGTCGACGCGGCCAGCGTGTGGACCGTCGCGATCCTGGCGTCCATCGCCTTCGTCATCGGCGGCATCTTCGAGCTGGTGCTCGCGTCCATGGTGAAGTCCTGGAAGTGGGTGCACGTCGTGTTCGGCGTGATCAGCATCATCGCCGGCATCGTGGCGCTGGCCTGGCCCGAGCAGACCTTCGTGGTGCTGGCGGCCGTGCTCGCCTGGTACCTGCTGTTCATGGGGATCTTCGAGATCGTCGTGGCGTTCATGACCCGACACGAGGACGACCTGTGGTGGCTGCGGCTGATCGTCGGCGTGCTCGAGGTCCTCATCGGCTTCTGGGCGATCGCGTACATCGGACGGGCCATCTTCCTGCTCGTCATCTGGGTGGCCGCCGCCGCGCTCGCCCGCGGTCTGTCGGACCTGTTCATCGCCTTCGGGTTGCACAGCGCCCACGGTCGGTTCCGCCGGGCGCAGCTCGATTGACCGCGACCGATCCCGCCCGCGGGTCGCCACGCGTCGACCGCGAGCGCCGTCAGGCGCCGGTGAACCAGGGGTAGCGCAGCACGGCCGCAGCGGCCCCGTCGCCGTACACGTCCTCGGTGCGCACGGCCAGGACGCGGCCGTCGGCGGCGAGCACCCGGCGCACGATCTCGTCGACAATGTCGTAGGCGCCCTCGGTGCCCTCGTCGGCGAACGCGATGGCGCCCTCGTCGTCCACGGTTCCCCACACGATCTCGTCGATGTCGACGGTCAGCGTCTCGATCTGGCCGTAGGTGGCGGCGCGGGCGAGGTCCGACACGTCGGTCAACACGCGGTCCTGGCCCTCGCGGAGTGCGAACAGGTCGGCGAGATCGGCGAGATCGGCCTCGTAGACCTTGCCGAGCACCTCTCTGGCTTCCCGTGCGATCTCCAGGTCGTCGATCTTCTCGGGGCTGCCCTCCAGGCCGATGTCCTCGAGCTCGGGCGACGTGCTCACGTCGCGGAAGGTGCTGGCGGTCGGCTCCGCCGCTGCGAGGAGCAGCGGCAGGTCGTGGCCGCGCACGACCGGACGGATCGCGCGGTCGACGGCCCGGGCGTACTGGCGCAACCGCACCTTGCTGCCGTCGTCGCCGCCGGTCGCACCCTTCTGGGCGTGGTCGCTGATCTTGTGCCTGTGGACGGCGTCGCCGGCGCTCGCGGGGAGGCCGGGAACGTCCAGCTCGATCGGGCCGTAGTCGGGGCCCATCTCGAGCAACCGGACCGAACCCTCCGCGAGCGCCAGCACGAACGCGGCCTGCGGGAAGGTGACCGAGCGCAGCAGCGGCTTCACGAAGTACCGGTCGCTGACCTTGACCACGGGGGTCAGCTCGTTGGCCAGGTGGAAGGTGCGGATCGCGTCGCCGTCGGTGAACACCGCCAGCGTGCGGGCCTGGTGGTCCCAGTAGTCGTGGTCGTCGTCCAGATCGGACAGCACCGCCTCGATCTCGGCGACGCGACGCTTGTCGACCCCGGCGTCGTCGAGTCGGGCGACGGCCTGGGACACGGCGTCCTTGTAGGCGATGCGCTCGGCGTCGGTGCGGTTCGTGACCGGGGATGTGGACAGGTAGATCGTGACGAGGGCGTCGCCACGGGTCGACAGCAGCCGCTCGATCTCGCGGGTCGTGGGCTGGTGGACGTGCATGGTTCGGGCTCCGTTGCTCGGGGGACGTCGTGCATGGCGCGGATGACGCGGACGACCTGACCCTACCCACTCGACGGATCCACCGGTGCTGCCCCCGACGCGGTCAACATGGGCCGACTCCGCTCGGGAGTCGATCACAAGAGAGGACCTCGACCCGATGCCCCGTTCGACCCCAACGACCGCGACCGCACGTCGATCCCGCCGGATGCTCGCACTGACCGCGGCGACAGCGGCTGCCGCGCTCTTCTTCGCCGGCTGTGGAGGCGATGACGACACGACGTCGTCGACGACGACGTCGAAGGAGACGACCACCACCGCCTCTGCCGCGGAGGAGGCGACGATCCGCTTCGACAAGACGGTCCAGCAGCAGCTGGCGGACGTGGGCTGTCACCCGGGAACCGTCGACGGGGTCATGGGCCCGCACACCGACGCCGCCATCAGGGAGTTCCAGCAGGCCGCCGGCCTGGAGGTCGACGGCGAGCTCGGCCCCGAGACGGAGGCAGCGCTCGAGAAGGACGCCGCCGAGGGCAAGAAGGTGTGCGGCACGGCCACCTCCACCACGGCGACGTCGTCGACGTCGTCGACGCCCTCGAACGGCCAGGCACCCTGCACGGCGACCGCGCTGCTGGGAGGGCTCCCCGCCGAGGGTGAGAAGATCGGCAGCTTCCAGTGCTCCGGGGGCTACGCGGCAGGCAGCCTGACCGACGGCACCAGGTTCCTGCTCGAGTCCAAGGACGGAGCGTGGTACGCCCCGAGCCAGGACCCGTGCGGTTCGGCCAGCGCCGGGATCCCGCCGGCCATCCTCGAGGCCGGCTGTCCGGCCTGATCGGCTGACACCCGAAGAACGGCCCAACCCCGGTGCTCGCGTGCGAGGACGACGTCTGACGCGTCGATCCCGCACGCGGGCACCGGAGCTCCGGAGCGCCTCGGGTTCACACGTCGAGGAGCGCGATCAGGTCCGCGATCGAGTCGATGACGTGATCCGGCGCGTTCGGCGAGCGGTCGATCTGCTGCTGGCGGAACTTGCCGGTGCGCACCTGCACGCCAACCATGCCCAACGTCTGCGCTGCGAGCACGTCGCTGTCCAGGTCGTCACCGACCATCAGCAGGTCACCCGGCTCCGCCCCCGTCGACGCCGCGGCAGCCAGGAACATGTGCGGTGCGGGCTTGCCGGCGACCACAGCGGTGACGCCGGACGCCTCCTCCAGCATCGTCGCGAAGGCACCGCCGTCCAGGCAGTAGCCCTCGCCGGTGCGCCACACCGGCGCGCCGTGCATGGCCACGAGCGACGCCCCGCCGAGCAGGCAGTTGAGCGCCACGTTCATCTGCTTCCAGCCGAACGACGGTCCACCGCCTCCGATGACGACCACGTCAGCGGTCGTGTCGTCGGGGTCGGCCATCCTGATACCTGCCAGGTCGGCGTTGGCGCCATCGTTCAGGACCAGGCACCGGGCATCGGGGTGCTCGTCCTGCAGGTACGCGGCGGTCACCGCGGTGGCGGTGAACAGCTCGCCGGCGCGCACGTCGATGCCGGCCTGCACGAGCGTGGCCGCGATCCGCGTCGAGGGCGCAGATGTGGTGTTGGTGACGAAGCGCACCGGGACGTCCAGTCGTCGCAGGTCCTCAACCGCTCGGGCCGCCCCTGGAAGGGCGGTCGACGAGGTGAGCAGCACGCCCTCGATGTCGAGCAGCACGCCGGCGATGGATCGTCCGCCGACCGCTGCACCCGATCCAGCCACGTCGCCTCCGTTCCTGCCGGATCGATCCTACGTCGTTCGATCGACCAGATCGCCAGCCTGGTGGGTGGCACTCACCAACCCGGCTCGCTCGCACTCGTCGATCGCCAGCGCAACGGTCCACGGGACGATCAGCTTGCCGTCAGCGTCGTCGTCGCTGCCGGTGCCGCCGTGTCG
>JAPXRJ010000208.1:0-5312 GCA_033813615.1 Microthrixaceae bacterium
TGATCCGGGAGCCCCCGTCGGACAACAGGTCCGCGAGCGGCCCCAGCTCGTCCGCGAGGTCGAGCAGCGGCAGGACCAGCAGCGTGATGGCGATGGCCACGACGGCGTCGCTGAAGTTGATCAGGCGCTCGAGGTCGCGCTCCTGTCCGCTGGTGGCCACGGTCGACGGACTATCACGCCCGGGCCCTGTGTGCGGGTGATCGGCGAACGGCGACGGGAATCGGCGTCGGGTTGCACGCCGATCGCCGCCGCGGTCGCGTGCGGCTCCAGGGGAACACGCGTCCCGCACCGGGTCGCAACCGATGTGGGAACGACCGGCCGATCCCGCTAGCCTCATCCGCTCCGGGGCTGTAGCTCAGCTGGCTAGAGCACCTGCTTTGCAAGCAGGGGGTCGTGGGTTCGATTCCCATCAGCTCCACTGGAACTCCGCCGGTTTCGACCTCCACCCGATGCGGCAGGGTGGCCGTCGTGCCCACTATGTGCCCTTTTCGATTGGTCACTGGCGGCACGTCGCCGGCCATCACGGGGCGTGGCGGGCGCCTTGCCGACCTGCTCCAGGTAGCTGACGATCCGGGCGTCCTGGCCGTCGAGGACGTGCTGGTAGCGAAGCGCGGCAGCAGGCGAGTTGTGACCGATGCGGGCCATGAGCGCCTTGAGGCTCGTCCCGCTCGCCGCGGCGAGCGTGGCGGCGGTGTGGCGCCGGTCGTGGAACCGCAGGCCGCTGAGCCCGGCTCCCACACCCGGCGCCGGACGTTGGCGCGCGCCGCTCATGCGGCAATGACCGGTCTTCCGTCAGAGCCGAGAGCAGAGCCTCCGCGCCCCGGTCGATCCAAAGAGTCACCCAGTAGACCTCGTCGTACAACCAGCCGCGACGGGTGTCAGTGTCGATCGCAAGAAACGACGTCCGGCGTGAAGGCACACCGGACGACGAATTCGGAGCCAGTCCATGTGAGGAACGTCGCTATGACGTCGTCACACTGCTCAGAGGCGACCTGGATGACGAAGTGCTGGCGGCGGCCACGTGCGGCTCCTGATCGTCGGCCACGTCGTCCGTCACTTCTCGCGCAAGGTCTCCAGCCGGAGCCTGGGGACGTCAGCGAAGATGCCGTCGTTGGCGACGAGTGGCAGGTCGAGCCGAATCGCCGTCGCTGCGATCCAACGGTCGCCATCGTGGATCTTCTGCCCGAGCGGATGCCCGGCTCGGTGGCAGTCCACCTTCAGCTGGGCGTAGACGGCGATCAGCTCGGGGCCAGACTCCACCATCTCGGCCACCGCGAGCCAAGCTTCCATTCGGAGTCGTCTGGCTTCGCCCCATCCTCGTAGCAGCGCGCCGAAGCGGATCTCCGCCGCTGTCTGGAACGAGATGAACGTCGGCCGGGCGAGGGTGAGCGGACGGTAGCGCTCAGCCAGTACTGACCCTGGAACCAGTTCGGAGCTGAAGACGTCGGTGTCGACGACCGCCGGTCCCCGCCACTTGCGAGCTGTCACGAGCGAACGGCTTCGAGGAAGGCTTCGCCCTCCTCAGGGGTGAGATCGTCGATCACGAACTCCGCCGGGGGAGGCATTGGCTTGACGCGCCGAAGTAGCTCCTCGACGGGAAGCTCGAGGCTCTGCTGCCTCGGAACTGGGGTGGCGGGATCGCTCGACATCTCGCCGTCAACGATACCGGGCAGTCGTCGCCCGGTCACCGCTCCCTGTCGTGCCCACTACGTGCCCTTTTCGATCGGTAACCCCGGCCGCTGAGGGCCCGGCGTGGCCTTCACGTTGGGGACATCGGGCGTGACACACTCGGGCGATGCTGATCGTCCGGGGGACCAAGAAGCTGCGGGACCGGATGAAGGGCGCGCCGACCGCTGGTTCCGACGACGAGTCGACGACCGTTCTCGGCGACTGGTTCGTCAACGCGCTGTTCTGGAAGCCGCAGGTGGCGCTGCTGGTCAACAGCCGCACGTTCCTGCCGGTGTACGTGCCGCTGGCGCCGGCCAAGACGCTGCTCGATCGCATCCCTGACGCCATCGAATCGGCGCTGCGAGCGCACGGGGTGCCGGAGGAGATCATCGCCGCCGAGCGGTCGGCCATGAGCGAGGTACGTCTCGCCCCGACCAACGACCGCACGGTGTTGGGCGTGATGAACGAGTTCGCCTACCTGGGCGAGGTCTTCGTGACCAACGGCCGCCTCGACCTCGAGACCTTGTCGATGAAGATGTCCGACATCATCGTCGGCCCGCTCGACAAGCGAGCCGGAACACCAGGACGGGAGCTGGCCGCCGTGCTCGGCACCGACCCGACCGCCGCCGACAAGCGCAATCCGCTGGCCCAGGTGATCGCCCTGTTCAACGACGAGCGGGGCCAGGAACCGAAGCCGGTGTCGCCCAAGATGGCGGCGCACGACGCCCGCAGGACCGGCACGAAGAAGCGGGCCGGGACCGCCAAGGCGTTCCAGCTGAAGGTGACGTTGCGCGACATCAAGCCGCCGATCTGGCGCCGCGTGCTCGTCGACGGATCGGCGACCCTCGACGAGGTGCACGACGTGATCCAGGCCGCGTTCGGGTGGTGGAACTCCCACCTGCACGAGTTCCGCATCGGCGGTCGCGACTACGGCGCTCCCGATCCCGACTGGGACATGAGCCAGGTGCTCGACGAGACCCGCTACCGACTCGACAAGCTGGCCGCCGAGGGCGACAAGTTCCGCTACGTCTACGACTTCGGCGACGACTGGGACCACGACGTCCATGTCGAGAAGGTCCTCGCCCGCAGCGAGGTGGACGAGGTGCCAGCCTGCATCGCTGGCAGGCGGGCATGCCCGCCCGAGGACTGCGGCGGCACCTGGGGCTACGAGGAGTTCCTCGTCGCCATCGCGGATCCGTCCCATGAGCGCCACGCGGAGTTGGTCGAGTGGAACGGTGGCGACTTCGATCCAGAGGCGTTCGACCCGAGCGAGTTCGACGACAACCTCCATCTGGGCAGCTTCGCCATCTCCTTCGACGACTGAGGCACAAGCCAGGCGGCCTCGACAGTCCAATGCCGCTGTGCATCGACGACGCGGCACCAGACTCGTGGGGACGATCGGTCATCAACGCCAACTTGCGATCGGTCGGCGCCGAGCTCGATCCCCTCGTGTACCTGCTCGGTTCGGGGTCGGACCGAGTGGGGGCCATCGAGATGGCGACAGCGGGCGCGAGAGTCGCATCGCCGCGGAATCGCGCTGTCGATGCTACGGCTCGGGGAGGCGCCACTCGCCGTGGACGGGCAGGCCGAGGAGCTCGCGGAGGCGGCTGGTGCGCATGCCGAGCGCACGCTCGTCCTCGGTCCTCCCGGCATCCATCTGCTCCATGCGATCGAGCAGGCGGAACAGGTCATCGCGTCGTGTCGGGTCGTCGAGTGCCTCCCTCGGACTCGCGCCACCCAACGCCGGAATCGACTCGTCGACCCACGCCTCTTCGTAGTGGTCCATCTGCTGGCGCAGGATCGCGCGCAACTCGGGCGGGGCCTCAGCGGGATCGATCAGCCCTGGAGCCGGCTCGTCTTCCTCGCCGAACACCGCCCGCTCGTACGCGAGGTCGTCTTGGATCTCCTCGAAGTCCGAACGCAGGTCCTCCAGCAGCTCCACTCCGGGCAGGAGGCCCAGCACGAGGTGCGAGATCGCGTCGGCCCGCTCGATGCTGTTGGTGCTGGCGGTGAGCCGGTCGCCGTCGAGCTCGAGGGTGCCGAGGACCGTCCTGCCGCCGTCGGCGTGGTCGTCGCCGTCCTTCAACCAGCTCCAGCGACCATCGTCGCCCGACGGTTCGAAGGTGGCGTCGAGTGTCGCGGTCGCCGCCTTGGGGTCCGGGATCGTCCAGGTCGTCTCGCAGAAGACGGTGGCGTGGCCGTCACGGTTGGACAAGCTCGGCGGCGCCTCGGACTCGGCGACGGTCATGAGGAGCTGCATGGGAGTCGGCCCCTCGTCGAGCACGTCGATGAACCGGTCGCGCGCTGCGTCGGGGACCATCGTGATGCCGCCGAAGAACTGACGACCCCCGCTTCCGGTGGGCAGCGGACGGGCGAGGAGGTACCGGCCGACCTCGAGGCCGTGGGTTCCGATGCGCTCCTGCACTTCGACGATGTCGCCGGTTCGCAGATCCCGCAACGTCATCCCTTCGTCGAAACGCACCTCGGTGACCTCGAACACCGACCGATCGACCAGCGCCCACTGGGCAGCGAGGAGGGCCTCGTCGGACGGCAGCAACGCGCCACGCTCCGACAGCCACTCGGCGAACCGGCCTCCCTCTGCGAGCACGGCATCGGCGATGAGCGGGTCCTGCTCGAGCAGCCGACCGGGCGACATGCCACTTGCGCCGGCGCGCATCCACGCCACCGACTCGACCTCCGGCCGGTGTCGACGTTCGAGCCACCAGTTGGCCTTGCGGTACAGCCACATCAGACGGGAATCGAGGGGCACCTGGTCGACGCCGAGATGGCAGACCTTGTACTTGCGGCCGCTGCCGCACGGGCACGGATCGTTGCGCCGCACCGTCGGACGGGCAGGCGTGAGCACGGCGTCGAGGATCTCGATGTCGTGCGCGAACGCACCTGGCCCGACACGGGAGAGCAGCGACTTGGCCTTCCTGGCCTCTCCCCGGTCGAACTCGAACCACGCCTTGTCGTGGAGCGAGAGCAGGTGGTCGCCATCGAAGAGGAGCGCCACATCGATCCATTCCTCGAACTGCTCGGTCCGTCCGGCGACGAGGAACGCCTGTGCAACCAGCCACGCCGGACCGGCACGATGGCGTCCGGTCACGGCGTCGATGAGGGCTTCGCCGAAGCTCACCGTCTCATCGAGGTTGTCGGGGTCATCGGAGTCGCACTCGTCCTCGACGAACACGGTGGCGATCCTGATGTCCTCGAGCGCGTGGGCTGCTCCGACCAGCAGCTCCGGTTCCAGCTCGCGTCCTCTCGCCGCCCAACTGTGCCGTGCCACCACGAGGGCGGCGTACGCCTGAGCTTCGGTGTCCCCGAAGGCCATCTCGCTCGCGACTGTCTCCACTCGCCGGCGGAGGCGCTCGCGCTCGAAGTCGAATCCCGTCGGCGCGAGGTATGCCCCGTCGCGGGCGAGACCTGCCTCCGCGATCAGGTCGTCCAGCGGCGGGATCTCCGATCCACGCAACTCGGGATGCAGCACGAAGACCTCGGTCAGCACTTCGACCGAACGGCGGCACGCTCGTGACGATGACGCCGAGGCGAACGAACCGACAAGCGCATCGACGAACGCCGGCGCGGGCGCTGTCGCGCGGTCGGTGCCCTGAGCCCGGACCACATCGCCGTCGAGTTGGAGC
>JAPXRJ010000209.1:0-5290 GCA_033813615.1 Microthrixaceae bacterium
GGGCGCTCGACGACTTCGGCAAGCCGACCGCTGCGGCCGCGCCGGCGGGGGACGAGCCAGGTACCCGGGTGCTCTACGTGTCGCCGCTGCGGGCGTTGGCCGTCGACGTCGACAAGAACCTCCGCGGGCCGCTGCGTGGCATCTCGCTGGCCGCGCAACGCCTAGGCGTGCCGTACGCCGAGCCGACGATCGGGGTGCGCACCGGCGACAGCTCCGCGCAGGAGCGGCGCCGGCTGGTTCGTGAGCCGCCCGACATCCTGATCACCACCCCCGAATCGCTGTACCTCATGCTCACGTCGCAGGCGCGTGCGACGTTGCTGGGCGTCGAGCGGGTCATCGTCGACGAGATCCACGCGCTGGCGGCCACCAAGCGGGGAGCGCACCTCGCCCTGTCGCTCGAACGCCTGGAGCGCCTCCTCCTCGCCAATGGACGCGAGCCCGACCCGGTGCGGTCGTCGGTCGTCCAGCGCATCGGCCTGTCGGCCACCCAACGCCCGTTGGAGGTCGTCGCGGCCTTCCTGGGAGGAAACAGCGTCGGGGGGAACCAGCTAGACGGCGATCGCGTCACGCCGCGGCCGGTGCAGATCGTCGACGCCGGGATCCGCAAGGAGCTCGACCTGCAGGTGGTGGTGCCCGTCGACGACATGGGCGCGCTGGGCGAGACCCAGACCGCTCCTGGACCGGGTGGCCCCGACACCGGTGGAGCCGCCACCGCCGGTCCACCGCGGCGCTCGATCTGGCCGTCGATGCACCCGGTGCTGCTGGAGATGGTCGAGCAGCACCGGTCGACGCTCGTGTTCGTCAACGCCCGCCGCCTGGCCGAGCGCCTGGCCAGCCGGCTCAACGAGCTGGCGGCCGAGGATCCCGACGCGGTCGCGGACGAGGGGGACGCGGCGCGAGCCGCGCCGGCGTTCACCGGCAACGAGTCCACCGGGCTGTCCGCTGCCGACTCGGGTCAGGAGCTGGTCAAGGCGCATCACGGCTCGCTGTCGCGCGAGCGGCGGCTGCAGATCGAGGACGAGCTCAAGCGCGGCGACCTGCGCGGCCTGGTGGCTACCAGCTCGTTGGAGCTCGGCATCGATATGGGCGCCGTCGATCTCGTGGTCCAGGTCAGCTCGCCGGGTAGCGTCGCCGCCGGCCTCCAGCGCATCGGCCGCGCCGGCCACCAGGTCGGCGCGCCGAGCCGGGGTCGTATCTTCCCCAAGCACCGCGCCGACCTGCTGGAGGCAGCGGTCGTCGTGCAGCGGATGAAGGAGGGACTGATCGAGCCGACGTCGGTGCCCGCGAACCCGCTCGATGTGCTGGCCCAGCAGATCGTCGCCGCCTGCGCGCTCGACGAGTGGGCGGTCGACGACCTGTTCGGCCTGGCCCTCGGCGCCGCCAACTACACCGGCCTTTCGCGGGAGGTGTTCGAGGCCACGCTCGACATGCTCGCCGGTCGCTACCCCTCGGAGGAGTTCGCCGAGCTCCGACCGCGGGTGGTGTGGGACCGCCAGGCCGGGACCGTGCGGGGCCGCTCCGGAGCGCAGCGCCTGGCGGTCACCTCCGGCGGCACCATCCCCGACCGGGGCCTGTACGGCGTGTTCCTGCCCGACGGCACGAGGGTCGGCGAGCTGGACGAGGAGATGGTCTACGAGTCCCGGGCGGGGGAGACGTTCCTGCTCGGCGCGTCCACCTGGCGGATCGAGGAGATCACCTTCGAGCGGGTGGTCGTCACGCCGGCGCCCGGTCAACCGGGAAAGATGCCGTTCTGGCACGGCGACGGCCCCGGCCGGTCCCCGGTGCTGGGTCGGGCGCTCGGCGAGTTCGTGCGAGAGGTGCGGTCCTTGCCGCCGGCCCAGGCGTTGGAGCGGTTGCGCACCGACCACGCGCTCGACGAGCGGGCCGCGCAGAACGTCGTCGCCTACCTCGACGAGCAGGCCGAGGCCACCGGCGTGGTGCCCGACGACCGCACGATCGTCGTCGAGCGCTTCCGCGACGAGATCGGGGACTGGCGGCTCTGCATCCACTCGCCGTACGGCGCCGCGGTCCACGCGCCGTGGGCCACCGTCGTCCGGGCTCGTCTGGAGCAGCACTTCGCCCAGGAGCTGGGCGGGGACGGCGGCGTCGGCGGCGTCGAGGTGCTGTGGTCCGACGACGGCATCGTCGTGCGCCTGCCCGAATCCGCCGAGGACGTGCCGACCGACCTGCTCTTCGGCGACCCCGACGAGCTCGAGGCCGAGGTCGTGGCGACCCTGCCCGGGACGAGCGCGTTCGCCGCCCGGTTCCGCGAGTCGGCGGCCCGGGCGCTGCTCCTGCCCCGCCGCCGCCCCGACCGGCGCACGCCGCTGTGGCAGCAGCGCCAGCGGGCCGCCGACCTCCTCGCGGTGGCGTCGAAGTACCCGGGGTTCCCGATCCTGCTGGAGGCCACCAGGGAGTGCTGCAACGACGTGTTCGACCTGCCGGCGCTGCGGCGGGTGCTGTCCGAGGTGCGCAGCCGGCGCATCCGGGTCGTACCGGTGGAGACGCAGATGGCGTCGCCGTTCGCCCGGTCGCTGCTCTTCGGCTGGATCGCCGTCTACATGTACGAGGGCGACGCACCGTTGGCCGAGCGCCGCGCCGCCGCGCTCGCGCTCGACCGCGAGCTGCTGCGCGACCTGCTCGGCACCGAGGAGCTGCGTTCGCTGCTCGACGCGGAGGTGGTGGCCCAGGTCGAGCTGGAGCTGCAGCGGCTCACCCCCGAGCGGGCGGCGCGCGACGTCGACGAGACCCATGATCTGCTCCGCCTGCTCGGTCCGCTCAGCGCGCTGGAGATCTCGGCTCGGGTGCGGGACGACTCTGTCGAGCTGGTCGACGGCTGGATCCAGGAGCTGGTCGAGACGCGCCGGGCCATCGTGGTGGGCATGGGCGGTGGTGGCGCCGGCGAGTCGGGCGGTCCCGGCGGGCTGGTCGGTCCCGGCGAGCAGCGGGTGGCTGCGGCCGAGGACGCAGCCAGGCTGCGCGACGGCTTGGGCGTGGCGATCCCCGTCGGCCTGCCCACCGCGTTCACCGATCCGGTCGACACGCCGGTCCGGGACCTGGTCGAGCGCTTCGCCCGCACCCACGCTCCGTTCACCACCGCCCAGGTCGCTGACCGTGTCGGCATCTCCACCGAGGTCGCCCGTGCGGTGCTGGGGGAGCTGGTCCGCAGTGGTCGGGTCGCCGAGGGCGACTTCACGCCGGGCGGCACCGAGCGCGAGTGGTGCGACGCGGATGTGCTGCGCCAGCTGCGCCGCCGGTCGCTGGCCGCGCTGCGCGACGAGGTCGCACCGGTCGAGGCGCCGGCTCTGGTGCGCTTCCTGCCCGAGTGGCAGCAGGTCGGGTCGCGGCGCCGTGGACCCGATGCCGTGGCCGAGGCGGTGTCGATCCTCCAGGGCGCCGCGCTGCCGGCGTCTGCGCTCGAGGTCGACGTGCTCGGCATCCGGGTGGGCGACTACTCGCCAGCCGACCTCGACCAGCTGTGCGCGAGCGGCGAGCTCGTGTGGGCGGGCGCCGGGGGGATCGGTGCGCACGACGGCCGCGTGCGGCTGGTGTGGCGCGACCAAGCGCCGCTGCTGCTGCCCGAACCCGCCGATCCGGTCGACAGCGGCACCGACGATGCGCACCACCGGGTGCTGCGGGAGCACCTCGCGGCGAGGGGCGCGTCGTTCTGGTCCGAACTCGTCGCGGCGGTGGCCGACGCCGAGCTCCCGTATGACGACGCCACCGTGCTGGCTGCGCTGTGGGACCTCGTCTGGGCCGGCGAGGTCACCAACGACACGGTCGGCGCGCTGCGGGCCAAGGTCGCCGGCGGTTCGTCTCGCCGGGCGTCGGGCGCTCGATCCCGGCGACCGGGGCCGAACCTGCGCCGGCTCAATCGGCTCGGCCCGCCGGCCGCCGCCGGTCGGTGGTCGTCGACCGAGCCCTTGCGCACGCCACGGCCGGCGCCGACCGAGGTGTCGACGGCCAGGGCGTTCCAGCTGCTCGACCGCTACGGCGTGCTCACTCGGGAGATGGCGCTCGCCGAGGGGCAGGCCGGGGGCTTCGCCGGGGTGTACCCCCTCCTCAAGCTGCTCGAGGAGCGCGGCCAGGTGCGCCGCGGCTACTTCGTCGCCGGGCTCGGCGCGGCGCAGTTCGCCTCGCCCGGCGCCGTCGACAGATTGCGTGCCGCCGGCGCGGAGGTCGCTGACCGGCCCGGGCAGGATGCCGGCGATCCCGACGCGATTCGGACCGACGACGACGGCACCGACATCGGCGCCCGCACCCCGTTCGTTCCCGACCCCGACCGCTGGGAGGCCGAACAGGAGGCCGACGGGCCGACCGCCTGGGTGCTCGCCGCGGTCGATCCTGCCCAGCCGTTCGGCGCGGCGCTGTCCTGGCCCGACTCGACGGGGCACCCGGCCCGTGCGGTCGGTGCCTTCGTCGTGCTCGTCGACGGCGACGCGTGTGCCTATGTGGAGAAGGGCGGTCGCAGCCTGCTCACGTTCCCAGCCGCGCTCGACCGCTCCGAGTGGGTCGCGACGCTGGCGTCGTTGGTGCATGACGGGAGGGTCCGGCGGTTGCGGATCGAGTCGGTGGACGGGATGTCCGCCGCCTCGTCGACGTGGGCCGCCGCGCTGATCGCGGCCGGCTTCGTCGAGGGGTACAAGGGCCTGACGCTGGGTCGCTAGGCCGGCTGCCCCGGGTCTAATCTCCCGTCCGTACTTGGACACCTGTCCAGTTCGACGGAGGTGGTCCGCACACCCCGATCGGATCGAGACCGCCGGCGCGACCGGCCAGGGAGAACCGTGGATCGCAACCGTCGCTTCGAGGGCAAGGTCGTCTTCATCACCGGCGCAGCCAGGGGTCAGGGCCGCAACCACGCCGTCCGCTTCGCGGAGGAGGGCGCCCGCATCATCGGCGTCGACATCTGCCACGACATCGAGCACGCGCCCTACCCGCTCTCGACCCCCGAGGACCTGGCCGAGACGGTCCGCCTGGTCGAGGCCGCCGGCGGCGCGATGCACGCCGAGCAGGCCGACGTCCGGGACCGCAAGGCGCTCAAGGCCGCGGTCGCCGCGGGCATCGACAAGTTCGGCCGGCTCGACGTGATCCTCGCCAACGCCGGCACGTACTCACCCATGCCGGTGCAGTTCGTGTCCGACGACAGCTGGAACGAGACCGTCGACATCAACCTCAACGGCGTGTACCACACGGTCAAGGCCGGCATCCGCCAGCTGGTCGAGCAGAACGAGGGCGGGGCGATCGTCATCACGTCGTCGACCGCCGGGCTCAAGGGCTTCTACGGCGCTCC
>JAPXRJ010000210.1:0-5271 GCA_033813615.1 Microthrixaceae bacterium
TGTACATGGCCCGGTTCGGCGTTGGACCGACCCACACGTCGGTGGCGCACATCATCAAAGGCCTCGGGTACTTCGACGACCTCGGCGATGACCCCTACCTCGAGGACGAGTTCGGATCCGAGCTCAAGGATGAGCTCATCTCCTATTGGACGACCCGCCAACGCCAGGTCATCTCGAGCTTCGACCCATACGCCTCCTGAGCCCCGGGCCCAACGAGGTTGACCGCGTTGTGGATGCCGAGATCCGTGCCAGCAACACCGACGACGAAGCGCTGCCACTCCTGCTCACGACTTGAGGAGGAACTCCTCGTCCTCGGGGGCGAGCAGCAGGTCGAGCTCCTCCACCAGCCGCGGGTGGTCGTCGAGCCCGGATCCATCGCCCACCAACGCCAGCGCCTCGGTGCGAGCGACCTCCACCCAGTGGCGGTCGTGGCGCAGCGACGCCAGCTTGAGGTCGCTCATGCCGCGCTGACGCTCGCCGAGCACGGTGCCCTCGCCACGCAGGTCGAGGTCGACCTCCGCCAGCTCGAACCCGTCGGTGCTGCGCACCATGGCCGCCAGCCGCTCCTGGGCATCGGGCGTCAGATCGCCATGGGCGACGAGCACGCACCAGCTGGGGAGATCGCTGCGACCGACCCGACCCCGCAGCTGGTGCAGCTGGGCGATCCCGAAGCGGTCGGCGTCGAGCACGACCATGACCGTCGCCTCGGGAACGTCGACGCCGACTTCGATCACCGTCGTCGCCACCAGCACGTCGAGCGCCCCGACGCGGAACGCCTCCATCACTTCGGCCTTGTCGGCCGCCTTCATACGACCGTGCAGCAGGCCGAGTCGCAGGCCCTCCAACTCGCCGGCGGCGAGGCGCTCGTAGGTCTCCTCCGCGGATGATGCTTCGAGCTTGGGCGAGTCCTCGATCAACGGGCAGACCACATAGGCGCGGTGACCCGCCGCCACCTCGTCACGGACGAGCTGCCAGGCGCTCGCCTCTTCTTCCACGCTGTGGGCGGAGGAGGTGGTGATCGGCACGCGGCCGGGCGGCATCTCATCGAGCACGGTGGTGTCCAGGTCGCCGTAGACGGTCATCGCCGCGGTGCGAGGGATCGGTGTGGCGGTCATCACCAGCACGTCGGGCACGGTGCCGTCCGCGTTGGCGCTGCGGAGCGCTGCTCGCTGCTCGACGCCGAAGCGGTGCTGCTCGTCGATCACCACCACGCCGAGGGAACGGAACCCGACGGCGTCCTGGATGAGCGCGTGGGTGCCGATCACGATGTCGACGGTGCCGTCGTCCAGCCCGGCCAGCACCCGACGTCGCTCGGCGGCCGGTGTCCGGTTGGTCAGCAGCGCAATGCCGAGCGGTCGCTCACCCAGCAGCGTGTCGCCCGCATCGGCCAGGGTGACGTCGTCGAGCTGCTCGCGCACACCGACCGCGTGCTGCTCGGCCAACACCTCGGTCGGCGCCATCAGCGCTCCCTGGTGGCCACCCTGCACCGCGGTCAGCAGCGCCGCCATGGCCACGACCGTCTTGCCCGAGCCGACGTCGCCCTGCAGCAGGCGGTGCATCGGCACCGGCGACGCCAGGTCCCCCTGGATGTCGGCGATCGCCCTGACCTGCGCGTCGGTCAGGTCGTAGCCGAGACCTCCGAGGTACCGCTGCACCAGGCCGACCGCGACGACGCGGTCGTCGGCGTCGTCGACCACGTGGCGGATCCCCAGCGACGCGGCCTCGATCTCCCGCTTGCGGCGCACCAGAGCCAGCTGCAGGCGGAACAGCTCGTCGAAGACCAGACGGCGGCGAGCGACGACCTCCTCGGCCATCGACGCCGGCGAGTGGATGCCGGCGAACGCGTCCTGGCGGGGAACGAGGTCGTGGCGATCGAGGATCGACTCGGGCACCGGGTCGTCGATGCCGCGGTCACGACTGCGGCGCAGGACCTGCGCGGTCCACTCCCCCAGCTCCCAGGTGCTCAGGCGGGCCTTCTCCGACTGCGGGTAGATCGGAACGATCCGACCGGTCCGACCAGCGCCCGTCCCGCCGATGACGTCGACGACCGGGTTCGTCATCTGCCGCTGGCCACGGAACACCTCGACGCGCCCGAACATCGCGACCTCGAGTCCGGCGTCGTCGGGTCCGATCTTCTTGAGCTGCTGCTCGCGCCACGGCTGGTTGAAGAAGCTGCAGCGGAGCGATCCGCTGCCGTCGCGGACCTCGGCCACCACGATCACCCGTCCGCCCCGGATCCGACGCGCCGACACCGGACCGACCCGACCGATCACCAACGCCTCCTCGCCCTCGGCCAGATCCTGGATCCGGGCTTCCCGAGTCCGGTCCACGTAGCGCCGCGGGTAGTAGGTGAGCAGGTCGAGGAGCGTGTCGATGCCGAGCGTGTGCAGGCCCTGCAGCTTGCGCGGACCGACGCCGGAGAGCAGCTCGACGCCCATCGCCGACAGGTCGACGAGCGTGATCGGAGGTCGGTCGCTCACGATCCCAGTCCAGCACGCGGAACCGACATGAGCGGTCGCACGGGAGCGTCGCACGGGAGCAGGGCCGGCCGAGCGCACCGACGCTCCAGAGGTTTCGCCCTCCACGCGTCCGAAACGTGCGCTCCGGGCGGAACCCATCGCGACCTCCCGGTCGGCGGGTCGGCGGGTCGCCGCTCGGGTCGCCGGCGATCAGACCGATGGGGCGAGCCCGATGCGGACCTCGCTCAGCTCGCCGGCGCCGGCGAGCGCCTCGACCACCGATCCCGGCAGCGCGGTCACCGCCCTCACGGTCCACTGGGCGCCCTGCACCCGGAACTCCAGCTCGTCGGACAGCTCGTGGACGGTCGACTCCAACTCGGCCGCCGACTCGATGTCGGCCCGGGGTGCCGTCACCAGGCACTGCACGACGTGGCGGTCGGCGCCCGCTGGGATCGAAGAGCGTCCGGGTTCGTCGAGCGTCTCACGAGGGGGCTCGGGCAGCGGGTCACCGGACACGACGGCGGCGATCGAGTCGAGCAGCAGCAGGAACGCGGCCGCCGCGGCGTCGACGGTGCCCCGCTCGGCGAGCCGAGCGTCGACCAGCGGACCCTGTTCGAGCTCCTCCAGCCCCGCCTCCGCAGCGGAGACCAGCACGTCGTCGAGCCCTTCCCTCCGGTCCGACGCCGCCAGCGCTCCGTCGGCCGCAGCGGACATCACGGCGAGGAGGCATCCCGGGTGTGCGCCGTCGTCGCGCTCGGTCACCCGTTCGGCGCCGGCTTCAAGCGCCAACGCCAGTCGGGCGCCGTCCACACGATCCGCGTTGCGCAGGGCATCGCCGGTACCGGCCAGGAACTCGGCCAGCCGGTGCCCTGCCGCCGTGCGCGCCGCTGGCGACGCGCCCGCTGCGAGCGAGCCGCACAGCGTCGAGAAGTCCGTGGCCCCGTCCGCCGCGTCGCAGCCGGCGGCCAGCGTGGTCGCCATGTCCGTTCCGGGGCCTGGTGAGGCGTCGTCGGAGGGTTCTGCCGTGGGCGCCTCGGTCTGCAGCCCGATGACCTCGGGCTCGTCACGGCCCGACGACGGCTGCTCCGACGCGGCACCGTCGTCCGCTGCCGCGACGCCGTCGGCCCATCTGTCGGTCCACCCGTCGGGCGAGCCCAGGCGATCGAGGGCGACGGCATGCTGGCCCAGGACCTCGGCCCCGGATCGGAGGGCGTCCAGCAGCTCCGCGGGTCCGAGCGAGTCCGAGCCGACGGGTCCCGTCGCCGAGTGCGCCATCACCACACAGTAGTGATCGACGCACACCGGGTCGTGTGCGTCGATCGGAATGCGATGCGCGAGCGACTCAGCCGGGCATCGGCCGTGTCGACGCCTGCTTGGGTCGGGAGCGTGCACGCACTACAGTGACCGGTCGGCCCTGGACGGCGACGTCCTCGTGCCAGGCCCCACGGAGGATCGGTTCCTCCGACGGCGGCCGCAGCGGAGTCAGACCAACCGCCACCGGAAACGTCCGCCGACCGGACGGGTGGCACGCCCGCCGACCGTGGCGGAACGACCGGAGAAGAGACAGCCATGGCCGCCGTGTGTGAGATCTGCGACAAGCGACCCTCGTTCGGGATGAACCTGAGCCACTCCCATCGTCGCACCAAGCGCCGTTGGAACCCGAACATCCAGCGGATCCGCGTCGCCACGCCGAAGGGCACCAAGCGCATGGACGTGTGCACCGGCTGCATCAAGGCCGGCAAGGTCACCAAGCCGGTGACCACCCGTCCGTCCGCCTGACCCCGGGACCCTCCTGCTGACCGGTCACCGCGCCGTCATCCGGACGGGACTCGCGGCGACCCGGGACCTTTGTCACGATCCGCAGCACCGCTTTGCCGCGCCAGATCGCGCGCCGGTACGGTGAACGTGGCCCATTGGAGTCCCGGGAACGGGACGACGGCGTCAGGAGCGGCGAGCGCATGGACATCCAGCGCACGGACAGAGTGCAGGGCGTGATCAAGTCCTATGACCCCGTGACCGGCGACGGCATCGTCGTGCGCGACACGGATCTGGTCGAGCACGACCTCGCTCCCACCGCCTTGGACGGCACGCTGTTCCGCATGCTCCGACAGGGCCAGCGAGTGCAGTACGACCTCGACGCTGACGGGCGGGCCACCGGCCTGCAGCTGGGTTCCGAGGTGGACATGGGCACTCCGACGTTCCGGGCACATGCCGAGCCGGCGCCCGAGACGGCCTGACATCACCACACCGACAGGGCGACTGAACCACCGACACGGATCGGGGAGATCATGGCAGGGACCACGAGCAACCAGAAGCTGATCGACTGGGTCGAGGAATGGCGGGAGATCTTCCAGCCCGACGCAGTCGAGTGGTGCGACGGCAGCGCGGAGGAGTACGACCGGCTGTGCCAGCTCCTGGTCGACGGCGGCACCTTCGAGAAGCTGTCCGAAGCCAAGCGCCCGAACAGCTACCTGGCGCTGTCGGACCCCTCCGACGTCGCCCGGGTCGAGGATCGCACGTTCATCGCCTGTGAGAACGAGATCGACGCCGGCCCCACCAACCACTGGCGGCCACCCGCCGAGCTCAAGGCCGAGATGCTCGAGCTGTACCGGGGCACCATGAAGGGTCGCACCATGTACGTGGTGCCGTTCTCGATGGGACCGCTCGGCTCCCCGATCGCCCACATCGGCGTGCAGCTCACCGACTCCCCCTACGTCGCTGTGTCCATGCGCATCATGACCCGCATGGGACAGGGCGCCCTCGACGTCCTGGGCGATGGCGAGTGGGTACCCTGCCTGCACTCCGTCGGCGC
>JAPXRJ010000211.1:0-5222 GCA_033813615.1 Microthrixaceae bacterium
CGAAAAGTGGAACACGTTCTATTTCACAGCGCATGACCCCGTTGTTGGGACCTTCGGCCCTTGCGCCCGTCCTCCAACGGCCTGAAGGGAATCCCATCAGTCATCGAGGTGACCGAACTTGCCGGACTCGAAGTCCTGGATCGCCTCGATGATCTGCTCACGGGTGTTCATGACGAACGGTCCGTAGGACACGACCGGCTCGTCGATGGGCTGGCCCGAGAGCACCAGCACCTTGGCCGACTCCGCCGCGTCGACCGTGACGGATCCCGCGCCGCGCTCGAGCACCACGAGGTCGCCGTGCAGCGCCCGGGCACCGTTGACCGTCGCTGTGCCCTCGTGGACGAGCAGCGCGACGTTGTGCTCCGCCGGGAACGAGAGCTCGACCGGGGCGGAGCCGTTGAGTCGGAGCTCCCAGAGGTCGATCGGTGTGGCGGTCTGGGCCGGACCGCGATGGCCGTCGTAGTCGCCGGCGATCACCCGCACGACGCCGGCGTCGCCGGGCAGGTCGACCGATCCGATCGCCTCGGCGGTGAGCCCCTGGTAGCGGGGCGGGTTCATCTTGGCCGCAGCCGGGAGGTTCACCCACAGCTGCGCCATGTGGAACCGGCCGCCGGTCTTCGCCCATGCCGCCTCGTGGTGCTCCTTGTGGAGGATCCCCGACGCCGCGGTCATCCACTGCACGTCGCCGGGATCGATGACGCCACCGGCACCGGTGGAGTCGTGGTGCGCGACGCTGCCCGAGAACGCGAGCGTGACGGTCTCGAAGCCCCGGTGGGGGTGCACTCCGACACCTCGGGGCCGGTCGGTCGGCTCGTAGTCGTACGGGGCGTGGTAGTCGAGCAGCAGGAACGGGCTGATCCTGTGGCCGAGGTCCGCACCGGCCGGGAACAGCTGGGTGACGCGGAACCCGTCGCCGACCCAGTGGAACCCGGTGCCCCGGACGACGGTGTGGACGGGCCGTTCGATGGTGGTGGTCATGGTGCGCTCCTCATCGGTTCGCTCCGTCCAACATTCATGATGCGTCATTCATTCCGTGTTGTCGTCGGTGTCGTCGGTGTCGTCGGTGTCGTCGGTGTCGGGGTGGAAACACTCGCCCGTCTCCGATCTTGGGGGATTCCGACGGGTGAACGGTCGAAATCCCCCGAGTTCGAGCCACGCTCCCTGCCAGACTGCTCGACGCACGGGGCGAGGGGCGCCCCGCCCGAGGGGGCACGATGGCGAAGAAGACCGGGGAGCAGGCTGCGCCGTCCGGGCCCGTTGCTGACCGACACGACCTGATCCGGGTCCACGGCGCCCGGGTCAACAACCTCCGCGGCGTCGACGTCGAGCTCCCCAAGCGTCGGCTCACGGTGTTCACCGGCGTGTCGGGCTCCGGCAAGAGCTCGTTGGTGTTCGGAACGATCGCCGCGGAGTCCCAGCGGCTCATCAACGAGACCTACAGCTCGTTCGTCCAGGGGTTCATGCCCTCCATGGCCCGCCCCGACGTCGACGTCCTCGACGGGCTGACCACGGCGATCCTCGTCGACCAGGAGCGCATGGGCGGCGACGTCCGCTCCACCGTCGGCACCGCGACCGATGCCAATGCGATGCTGCGCATCCTGTTCAGCCGCCTCGGCACGCCATACCACGGACCGGCCCAGGCGTTCTCCTTCAACGTGGCGTCGGCCAGCGGCGCGGGCGCGATCACCACGACCAAGGGCGGCAAGACCACCAGGGAGAAGCGCTCGTTCAGCATCCTCGGCGGCATGTGCCCGCACTGCGAGGGCCGCGGCAACGTCAGCGACTTCGACCTCGCCGCGCTGTACGACGACTCGCTGTCGATCAGCGAGGGGGCCATCACCATCCCCGGCATCACGATGGACGGTTGGTACGGGCGCATCTACCGGGGCTGCGGGTTCTTCGACCCCGACAAGCCGATCAGGAAGTTCAACAAGAAGGAGCTCGACGCCTTCCTGCACATGGAGCCGACCCGGATCAAGGTCGAGGGCATCAACGTCACCTACATGGGGCTGATCCCCAGGATCCGCTCGTCGTTCCTCGCCAAGGAGACCGAGGCGATGCAGCCCCACATCCGGGCCTTCGTCGAGCGGGCGATCACGTTCCAGCCGTGCCCCGAGTGCGACGGCACCCGGCTGAGCGAGGGCGCCCGGTCGTCGCGGATCGACGGGGTGAACATCGCGGACGTGTGCGCCATGCAGATCACCGAGCTCGCCGAGTGGCTGCGCGGCGTCGAGGACCCGTCGGTCGCCCCGGTGGTCGACAACCTCCAGCGCACGCTCGACTCGTTCGTCGCCATCGGGCTCGGCTACCTGAGCCTCGAACGCCCGGCCGGCAGCCTGTCGGGCGGCGAGGCGCAGCGGACGCGCATGATCCGCCACCTGGGCTCGTCGCTCACCGACGTCACCTACGTGTTCGACGAGCCGACCGCGGGCCTGCACCCCCACGACATCGCCCGGATGAACGAGCTGCTCCTCGAACTGCGCGACAAGGGCAACACCGTGCTCGTCGTCGAGCACAAGCCCGAGACGATCGCGATCGCCGATCACGTCGTGGACCTCGGTCCCGGTGCCGGTGCCGCAGGAGGGACGATCTGCTACGAGGGGCCGTTCGAGGGGCTCGAGCAGAGCGACACGATCACCGGCCGGCACCTGCACGACCGGGCATCGCTCAAGGGCGTGGTCCGGGTCCCGACAGGTTCGTTGGCCGTCCGCGGTGCCTCGACGAACAACCTGCGCGACGTGGACGTCGACATCCCGCTCGGCGTGCTCGTGGCGGTGACCGGTGTGGCCGGCTCGGGAAAGACGTCGTTGGTCCACGGCTCGGTCGTGGCCGGCACCGCCGGAGCCGATGTCGACGTGGTGGCGATCGACCAGGGAGCGATCAAGGGATCGCGACGCAGCAACCCGGCGACCTACACGGGTCTGCTCGACCCGATCCGCAAGGCGTTCGCCAAGGCCAACGGGGTGAAGCCCGGCCTGTTCAGCGCCAACTCCGACGGTGCCTGCCCCAACTGCAACGGGGCTGGCGTCATCTACACCGACCTCGTCACGATGGCGGGCGTCTCGACGGTGTGCGAGGTGTGCGAGGGACGACGGTTCGATGCGGCCGTGCTCGACCTGCCCTTCGGAGGCCGGAACATCGCCGAGGTCCTGGCCATGTCGGTCCTCGACGCCCAGTCCTTCTTCTCCGAGGGCGACGGTCGGCTCCCGGCCGCGACGAAGGTCCTGGATCGCCTTGCCGACGTCGGACTCGGCTACCTCACCATCGGCCAACCGCTCACGACGCTGTCGGGCGGCGAACGCCAGCGTCTCAAGCTCGCGACCCACATGAGCGACCGGGGCGGGGTGCTCGTGCTCGACGAGCCGACCACCGGCCTGCACCTGGCCGACGTCGAGCAGCTGCTCACGCTGCTCGACCGGCTGGTCGACGACGGCCGTACGGTGATCGTCATCGAGCACCACCAGGCCGTGATGGCGCACGCCGACTGGATCATCGACCTGGGTCCCGGCGCCGGCCACGACGGCGGCCAGATCGTCTTCGAGGGCACCCCGGCGGACCTGGTCGCCGCACGTTCCACGCTGACGGGCCGGCACCTGGCCGACTACGTGGGCGCCTGACCGTCAGTGCGCTGCGGCGTCGCCGCTGCTGCGCCACGACGTCCACCAGGTCGTCACCACCACGGCGAGGGCGCCGACGGCCAGGCCGACCACTGCGGATGCGGCGGTGTTCACCAGCCACGCCAGCACGCCACCGATGCCGGCGATGCCCGACACCGGCTCCTCCAGGTGGTGGACCAGATCGTACGGCGCGTGCCATCCCAGCTCATGAGCGCCGACGAGGAGGATGTGGCCACCCACCCACAGCATCGCCGCCGTGCCGACGACCGACAGCACGGCCAGGAGCCTGGGCATCGCCGTCACGAGGCCACGCCCGAAGCGCTGTCGGACGGGCGACTCCCCTGACGCCAGGCGGAGGCCGACGTCGTCCATCTTCACGATGAGGCCCACCACGCCGTACACGAGCGCGGTGATGAGGATCGCAACCACGACCAGCACGATCGCCCGACGCACCAGCGGCTCGTCGATGACCTCCTTGAGCGAGATCACCATGATCTCCGCCGACAGGATGAAGTCGGTGCGGATCGCGCTGGAGATCGTCGCCGCCTCCACATCGCCGCCCTGCACCACCATCGGGACGTCGTGGGAGTGGTCGTCGCGGCGGATCCGGTGCCAGATCTTGTGGGCGCCCTCGTAGCTCAGGTACACGCCGCCGCACATCAGGACGACCTCGACGAGCACCGGCGCCACGGCGCTGAGGACGAGTGCCGCGGGGAGGATGAAGAGGACCTTGTTGCGCAGGGAGCCGGTGGCGATGCGCCGGATGATCGGCAGCTCGCGATCGGCGGCCAGGCCCTGAACGTACGCGGGGGTGACCGCGGCGTCGTCGACGACGACACCGGCGGCCTTGATCGAGGCCTTGCCGGCGGCGGCTCCGATGTCGTCGACCGACGCCGCAGCGAGCTTGGCCAGGGCGGCCACGTCGTCGAGCAGTGCCGCCAGACCTGTCGCCACCCTGCTGCCTCCTGTCGGTCCGATCCGGACGCAGGACGCTACCGGTTAGGGTCGCCCCGGTGAAGCGACAGGACAAGGCCGACCGGATCGGCGAGATCCTCGACGACCTCTACCCCGATCCCCCGATCCCGCTCGACCACAGCGATCCCTACACGCTGCTCGTCGCCGTCGCGCTGTCCGCGCAGACCACCGACAAGAAGGTCAACCAGGTCACCCCTGCGCTGTTCGCCGAGGCCGACACGCCCGAGGCCATGGCCGCGCTCGACCCCGAGCGGATCCTCGAGCTGATCCGAGAGGTCGGGCTGGCCCCGACCAAGGCCCGCAACCTGTCCACCGCAGCGCATCAGATCGTGGACGCCGGCGGCGACCTGATCGACGACCAGGCGTTCCTGGAGTCGCTCGCAGGGGTCGGCCACAAGACGGCGAGCGTGGTCATGTCCCAGGGGTTCGGACATCCCGCGTTCGCGGTCGACACCCACATCCACCGACTGGCTGGCCGTTGGGGTCTGTCGAACGGGACCACGGTCGAGCGCACCGAGCGGGACCTCAAGGCCGTCTTCCCGACCGACACGTGGAACCGTCGCCACCTGCAGATCATCTACTTCGGCAGGGAGCACTGCCCCGCGCTCCGCCACGACATGACCACCTGCC
>JAPXRJ010000212.1:0-5193 GCA_033813615.1 Microthrixaceae bacterium
GGCCCGGTCCAGGGCGTCGGAGCTGCGCCGTGGGCGATGCCGTTGCCGTTGTCGTGACCGACCGACGCCTCGGCGATGGCGGCGGCGTCGACCAGGTCCTCGTCGCCGGTCGCCGAACCGAGGTACGCGGCGAGCACCGCCTCGTTGGAACGGATCTGCTCGGGCGAGCCGGTCGCGATCACCTGTCCGAAGTCCAGCACCGAGAGGTGCTCGCACACCCGCATGACCAACGAGATGTCGTGCTCGACGAGGAGGATGCCGAGTCCGGCACGGCTCAGGTCGACGAGGAGCTCGCCGAAGTCCACGGTCTCCCGCTCGTCGAGGCCTGAGGCCGGCTCGTCGAGCAGCAGCACCCGTGGTCGGGCGGCGAGCGCGCGTCCGAGCTCGACCAGTCGCGCCTGACCGGTCGGCAGCGATCCGACGGGGAGGTCCGCGAGCTCGACGAGGTGCAGGCGCTGCAGGATCAGCTCGATCTCGTCCGCCGGCGCGATGTCGGCACCACCAGCCAGGAACGCGGGCGTCGGAGTGCGGCCCCGTGACCAGCCCTTGCGGATCTCGAGACCGACCCGGACGTTGTCGCGGACGGTCAGCGAGGAGAACACCTCGAGTCGTTGGAACGTGCGGCCGATGCCGACCCGGGCGCGCTTGTGGGTGCTGAGCCTGCTCACGTTGCGGCCGTCGAGCGTGACGGTGCCCGATGTCGGGGTGATCACACCGCAGATGGCGTTGAACGTCGTCGTCTTGCCCGCACCGTTGGGTCCGATCAGCCCGCAGATGCGACCGGCGTCGACGTCAAGATCGACGCCGCCGACGGCGAGGTGCCCGCCGAAGCGGACCGACAGGTCCCGGACCTCGAGAACGCTCACCGCCTGCTCCCGTCGGCGACACCGGCGGCGGCAGCTTCGAACATCTCGACCGCCACCGGCATGTGGGCCTCGTCGAGGCCGAGCATCCTGCCGGCGTCGAGGGCGTCGGCACGGCTCAGCGGTCGGTCCAGGCCGAGCTCGTCGGGCGACGGCACCGTCGCCTTGGCCATGGCCTCGGGGACGACGCCGAGCACTCCGATCGCCACGCGCACGGCCAGGAACGCGAACACCCCGATGGCCAGGATCCGCCATCCGTTGGAACCGATGCGATCGGCCCACGGGAAGAACGCCGCGAACGCCAGCGCTACGAGCAGCCAGATCGAGGCCGCCGCCCGTCGCGGTCGAACCCCGTCAGCCGCAGGAGGTGCGAACAGGATGGGGCACAGCGGTACCACCGCCACCACGAAGACCAGGATCGAGGCGAAGAACGACCACTTCGTGATCACGTCGGCGCGCGTGGCGAACCACAGGCCGGCTGCGCCCACCCCGGCGACGACGAGCGACGGCACCGACTCCCCCACCGCCCGGTAGCCCGCAGCCATCTGCGGTGCGGCGCCGTCGGGCTCGCGGCCGAGCGAGACGCCCATCATGCCGGGGGTGAAGCTCAGCACGTCGCGAACCGGCATCGAGACGAACCGGAAGATGCCGATCGCGTTGGCGGCGAAGATGGTCGATGCGATCGGGATCGCGCCGAGGAGCAGACCGCCGAAGAACGCACCCGCGACCGAGCCGATGCCGCCGACGACGGCGAGCATCGTGATGGGGAGCGAGTTCGTCAGGCTGAAGTCGTCCGAGATGAACGTGCGCCCTGCGAGCGCGCCCCCGAGCCCGGCGATCGCTGCGGACAGCGCGAACACGGCCACCTTGGTCGAGGTGAGGTTCAACCCGAGGGTTGCGCACGCCACCGGCGAGTCCTTCATGGCCGCGAGACGACGACCCCACGCGTTTCGGCGCAGCAGGACGAGGAGGTTGCCGAGCAACGCGAACGCCACGGCGAACAGGATCAGCTGCCGGAAGTCGTTGGTGACCTGGAACCCTCCGATCGAGAGACCGGGCACCTGGATCGAACCGCCCGGCATCAGCTCCGACTGGCCGAACACCATCGCCGTGCAGAACAGCGCGAACGCTGCGGTGGCCAGCGCCAGGTAGATGCCGGAGAGGCGCAACGCAGGCAGCGCCACCACGGCACCGACCACGGCGCAGAGCACCACGGCGACCACGACGCCCACCGGTGAGCCCGTGGCGCCCCACGTGGCCATCGCGAGCGCTCCGATGCCGGTGAAGGTCATCTGCGCCAGGGAGATCTGACCTGCGTAGCCGGTGAGCGGCACCAGCGACAGCGTGATGAGCGCGAACCCGAAGCCCTTCGACACCAGGTTGAGGTCCGGCCCTGACAGCAGCGACCCGACCGCGGCCGCGACCAGCACCAGCGCGATGCCGCCCCAGATCGCCGTCGACTGCGACGGCACCCGCATCGGCGAGCGAGGGCGGCTCACGCCGTGGGCGCGGAGCCGCGCCTCGGGCTGGATCAGGATCACCACGAACAGCATCACCGCAGGGATCGCGGTCCGGAGGTTCTGGAGGCTGACCGGACCTACGGCGATCGATGGATCGATGTAGCCGGTGGCGTAGGACTCGGCGAGGCCCAGGACGACCGCACCGAGGAACGCTCCCGGAAGCGAGCGCAGCCGACCCACCACCGCCACCGCGTAGGCGTTGATGACCAAGAGCGTGAGGGTGATCGCACTCAGCGTCTGCTCCGACGCGATCAGCACTCCCGACACCGCGGCGAGGCCTGCCCCGAGCGCCCACGCCAGCATGGCGGTTCGTCCGGGCCGACCGCCGTTGAGCTGCAGCAGCGACCGGTCGTCGACGATGGCCCGCATCGCCACCCCGAGGCGCGTGCGACGCAGCACGAGGCGCAGCCCGATCGCGACAGCGATAGCGATCGCCATCGTGAGGATCCGCGCGTACGGGACCGCAACGCCCGCGATCTCCACCGTCTTGCCGGCGAAGAACGGCGGCACCGGTCGCGCCACGTCGGGCGGCCAGATCACGTTCGCGATGCCGAGCAGCGCCACCATGAGCGAGACCGTCACGACGATCTTCACCACTTCGGATGCGCCCTCGATACCTCGCATGATCCCGCGCTCGACAGCGGCCCCGAACAGGGGGGCCATGACGAACACGACCAGGATGACCGACGGCACCACCGGAACGCCCCAACCCTGGTTCACCTGCCAGTAGGCGAACGCGGCGAGCATGCCGAACGCGCCGTGGGCGAAGTTGAAGATGCCCGACGTCGTGTAGGTCACGACCAGACCCGAGGCCGCGATGGCGTAGATGGCGGCGGTCGACAGACCGGCGATCGTGAAGGTGAGGAACTTGTCCAACGGTGCTCCGTGCCGTCGTGGCAGTTGCGAGGGCGTTCCGGCGAGTGCCGGAGCAGATGGGCCGGTGAGCCGGCTAGATCTTCCGATCGGGGTCGACGACGCCCTCGGCCGGCAACTCGGCGGTGACCGTGGCGATGCTGTCGGCGGGGCAGTGGAACCCGTCGAGGTCGTCGTCCTCACCGCCGATCTCCGGCCAGAGGCGTTCGAAGCCGTCACCCTTGACGACCATCAGCATCCCGCACTCGGGCGGCTCGCCCGAGCCCGGGTCGGTGGGCACGTGGGTCCCTCCTGCGGTCCAGTCGGACTGGGCCGCCGCCTTCTCGAGCACGCAGTCACGGCTGATGACGCCGTCGTTGGCCTCGCCGCACTCCTTGGCGGCCGTCGCGAACAGCAACCAGGCGGAGGTGGACTGCAGACCCAGCGCGGCCTCCTTGCCGTCGGTCACGTACTTCTTGAGGTTGTCCTGGTACTGCTTGATCGCCGGCCACTTGTCGGCCTCTTCGAACGGGTGGACTGCGAGGCGGACCACCGCACCGTCGACTGCTGCCGCTCCCTGGGAGAAGAACACCTCGTCGTAGACGTTGGCCTCGTTGAGGGCGACGCCCTTCCAGCCCTGCTCCCTGAGCTTCGCCAGCAGGTTGCCGGCGTTGCCCGGCTCACCGATCCAGTAGAGGGAGCCGGCGCCGCTGTCGATCACCGAACGGGCGAGCGGCGTCCAGTCGGCCATGCCGGTGACGGGATAGGTCAGCGGCTTGAGCTGCTCGATGCCGCCCACCGCCTGGACCGCAGCGTCGTACTGCATGTGCACGACCTCCATCGACGGCAGCTCACCGGTGACGACGACGTTCTCGGCCGACTCCTCCGGATAGAGCGCCTTGAAGTCCATGATCCACTGCTCGGACTTCTTGTCGGCCGGGTTGGGGATCGGCTGGACCTGCCCGTTGGACATCGACTTCTGCACCGACACGGCGAAGGCCGGGATGTCGATCAGGCCGCAGCGGTGGAAGTCGGATCCGTCCTTGCCGGTGAACGAGAGGTTGTCCTGGGTGAACGCGCCGCCCACCATCGCGAACGCGGTGTCGCATGCAGAGGCCATGGCGGCCTCGACCTGGAACAGCTTGCCGTCCATGTCCAGCAGCTCGATCTGCAGGCCACCGATGCCGCCCTGGTCGTTGCACCAGTCGGTGAACGCGACCGACGCGTCCCACAGCTCCTTGTTGAGGCCGGGACGGATCTCGGCACCCCGGTCGTTCGGCACGCCCAGGATCAGCTTGTCGGTCGCCGAGCCCTCGCCCGGCGCGACGGTGAAGTCCCCGTCGCCGCACGGCGAGTCGAGGTCGCCCCACTTGGTGCTGGACGCGGATCCGGCCGCAGTGGTGGTCGTCCCGTCGGAGTCGGACGCGTCGTCACCTCCCCCGGACGCTCCACACGCCGCGGCGACGAGCGCGAGCGCTGCGACGGCGGTGACGGCGATGGTTCGACGAGCGTTGCTCGATCGGCTGAACATCCTCTGTACCCCCTGATGGCGACGGTGGCGGACGGCACACCCCGAGTCGACGCGCGGCGCAGGACGGTTGCCCGCCTCCGGCTCGCCGCTGTCGGTGGGGTTTTCTACCAGATGACGCACGTCACCTGTGACACGCGTCGTCGTCCGACGACACCAAGTGCGTCGCGTTGCCGTCCCGTTGGGGCTCTGCAACGATGGCACCGAAATCTGACAGGCCGTCAGAAACGCAGGCCGGGCTCACCAGCTCGGCGTCCTTCGGCGACCTGACCTCCACCTCCGCACCAGACAGCACGACCCGACCAGCAAGGGGAACCACAGTGGACCTCGTGATCCGCAACGTCACCATCGTCGACGGCACGGGAGCTCCGGCACGCGTCGGCGACGTGGCCGTCTCGAACGGCCGCATCGCCGTGGTCGCCGACGGCGG
>JAPXRJ010000213.1:0-5119 GCA_033813615.1 Microthrixaceae bacterium
CCCGAGATGACCCGGCCATGGCGGCGAAAGTGGGTGAACTCGGTGAAGAACAAGACCTTGTTAAGCTTGGTCGCTCCGCCGGCACGGTCAGCCAGGAGTCGACCGGCGACGTAGAGCGTCATCTCGGTGAACTTGGCTTCGTCGTAGGCGAGGTCCATGCGCCGCCATCCTACGGTCGAGGGCTGACACCATCGGAGATACTGGTGCTCGCCACGCACGATTGCCGGCCCCATCACCCGCCCACTCCCCAGATGCGTGGATCGGTGGGGTGGCTCGGTGGGCGTCGAGAAGGACGTCGATGAGCCCGGTCGGGTAGAGCTCGAGGCGCCCGTCGCGGGCTCGGGCGAACAGCTGGCCGCAGCGGCCCGGGTCGAGTCGTTAGCAGACGACTCGTGGCAGACGAACCCGCCCACTGGCATCGACGGTCGCCGTCAGGGAACCACGTCCACCCGAGCCGCCGCTGGGCTCGAGAACGAACCCGTCACCGTCGGGCTGTGCTCGCAGCGTGGTGGAGTCATCCCAGCCCAGTTCGGCACACAACCCGGTGGCTTTGAGGCGTCCGCCGCTGTCGAGGCGCCGGTAGGCGCCGGGGCTCTCCGATGAGGTGGCGTGGGCGTCGGTGATGAGCTGCAGCCGACGCGGCGGGCTCTCCGCAGCGGCGACGGGGGCGGCGGGTGGCGGCTGGGTGAGGCGCTGCGCGGTGGAGCGGACGAAGGCCTGTGGCGGGGCTGCCGGCCGCTGGGCCGTTGGCGCCCGCAGCTCCCACCGCCGCGAAGATCCGTGCCTGGGCGGTGGCCAACGGTCACGAGATCTCGGCGAAGGGCCGCATCCGGCGTCGGTGCGCGAGGCGTTCGACGAAGCGACATGAAGGCTGCGCAGCCCTCTCGATCGGCTGGGAGCGAGCGAACGGCTCAGCTGAAGGGAAGCTCGGGGTGGACGGTGGATTCCTCGATCGGAACCGGCCCGTAGACGGCCTCGAAGATCGCGCCCGCTTCGTAGACTCGCCCACGCGTTCGGCCGGTGATCTCGGTCAGGTCGCCACGCTCTACGAGCGCGTCGATCGCTGCCTGAGCGGTCGGTCGCGTGACGTCGATCATCGCCTCGACGCGCGCCGCGGTGACGACCGGAGCTGCGAAGAGTTGCTCCGCAAGGCGGATCACGGAGTTCGGTCGGCCCTCGTCGAGCAGCTGGTTGCGGAGCTGGTGCTGCAGCTCGACCAGGCGGACGGTGCGCTCCTCGGAGTCGCGGGCCTGTTGTCGGACACCACGAAGGAAGAAGGCGATCCATGGCATGAGGTCGCCGCGTTGGCTGGTGATTAGCAGGTGGTCGTGGTACTCGCTGCGGTGCTGTTCGAAGAAGGCGGAGAGGTACAGCAGCGGCTGGGGCAGCGCGTCGCGCAGCACGAGCATCAGCGGGATCATCAGTCGTCCGATGCGACCGTTGCCGTCGAGGAACGGGTGGATGACCTCGAACTGGTAGTGAGCGATCGCCAGCTGCACGAGCAGCGGGAGGTCGGATTCGTGGAGGAACTTCTCCAGGTCGCTGAGCGCGTCGCGCATGTCGTCGGGGGGTGGGGGCACGAAGACGGCATCGTCGAGCGTGGCGCCCCCGAGCCACACCGGGCTCTTGCGCAGCTCGCCGGGTCGCCGGTGCTCGCCGCGTGCTCCCTGGAGGAGCAACTCGTGCATCTCGCGGAAGAGTCGGACCGAGATGGGGAAGCCGTCCCGCACACGCGTCAAGCCGTGCTCCATCGCGACGATGTAGTTGGTCACCTCGGTCGCGTCGTCGGCGGCATCAGCTGAGGGCACCTGCCCGGCCTCGAAACGGAGCAGCTGGCCGACATCGGTCTTCGTTCCCTCGATCCGCGAGCTCAGCACCGCCTCCAAGCGGAGGTGCGGCCCGATGAGCAGGTGCGGGTTGGGGATCAGGCGGCCGACGCCGCCGAGGCGATGCACTGCCCCTGTTGCCTCGTCCAGCAGCTTGACCACCTCGTCGGACAGCGAGAGCCGTCGAGGGGCAGCGGCGGGGACGAACGCCCAGTAGCCCTCCGGCGTCTTTCGGACTCGTCCTCGCTCGGTCGAGGTGAACGCGTCCGGTCGCATGTGTGCTCCTTGTTGAAGGCCGCCTTCCGACCAGCCACTCTAATTAAAGGAATGGCACTTTGGCTTTAGCTATTCGTGAGCAGGGGAAAGGGGGCTTACGCAGCCTCGCTTGAGGGGTGTCGCCGCAAGTGCTGCGGTCTGCCGGGCGTTCACGTTTCGGCAAGACGGTCGAGAATCTCTCGGTCTTCAGCGATGACCTCACGGACAACTCGGAGCAGGTCGCTGTCGGAGACCGCGACATGAGCGAGTGCGTCGGCAGCGAACTGCTCGACGGTCACGCCCCGTGCCGACGCAGTTGCGTTCAGCCGGGCCAGCACTTCAGGAGACAGCTCGACCTTCAAGATCACCTCGCCAGGGTAGAGATCACCCTGAGTCAGGAGCAGGCAGGTTTGTCGGCTGCCCGCCCCTTGGCGCAGCTGGTCTCAACCCAGCCGGATCGCCGCCGAGCCCATGTAGGTGTCGCCGGTCAGGTCGAGTAGGAGGTCGAGGCACTCGAAGTTCACCTCGTCGATCGCCGCTTCGACCCGACGGTCGTCGTGGCCTTCCTCGACGTCGAAGAGGACCGTGTTATCGGCGGACAGCACGCGGCGAACACGCAGGGTCCGGAGCCAGTCCTCGTTGAACTCGCCGTGCAATTCGACCGCCGACGCACCGGGCAGCAGGTCGACAAGCTTTTCGATGGCGAGCCGCTCGGTCAGCTCGGCGAGTGTGCGGCCGAGCGCCTGCCACTCGTCGAGCACTCGACTGAATCCGTTTCCAGCTCCGGATCGACCACGTCCGCTCCTCCACTCCAATGCGACGGCGACGGTACGCACGGGGTGTGACGCTCAACCCGAGGTCGCGTCGATGCGGCGCCAGATGCCCGTAGCGTGGAGCCGTGGAGGAGCTGAGGGAGGGGCTGTACGAGGTGCTCGTCACCGAGGGCCTGAAGGCGCGTCTGCAGGCCCTCACCAAATCGGTCTCGAAGGAGCGGGAGCTCCACGCAGCGGAGGCACCGGATCGGATCGCGTGGCACCTGAGTCGCCAGATCGAGCGGGCGCTCCACGACGTCGGCGAGGCGGATCGGGCGCGTGTCGGCATCGAGATCGCTCGGGCGTTGCTCGACCGACTCGGTGAGATGGTCGAGGTCGACCATTCCGATGCGCCGAGCGACCCAGCGACCGTGCTGCACGCCATCCTCGGTCGCCTGCCCGACGGCAGCACCGCACCGATCGCCCAGCCGCTGATCCCGCTGCTCGACACGACGCTGCTGACCAACGCTCCGGGCGAGCCGAACCTGTGGAGCCAGCTGCGCTCCGAGATCGAGTCCGCCGATCGGATCGACGTGGTGATGGCGTTCATCCGCCGCAGCGGCATCGCTCCGCTGGTCGACGCGCTCCGCCGTCACTGCGAGCACGGCCGCTCGCTTCGTGTGTTGACCACGACCTACACCGGGTCGACCGAGCAAGCGGCCCTCGACCGCCTCGTGGACCTGGGTGCGGACGTCCTGGTGTCGTACGACCTCAGCACGACCCGGCTGCACGCCAAGGCCTGGGTGTTCCACCGCGGCTCCGGCTTCTCGACCGCCTATGTCGGCTCGTCCAACCTGACGCACTCCGCGCAGGTCACCGGGGTGGAGTGGAACGTCCGGGCATCAGCCGCTCGGAACCCCGACGTGCTCGGCAAGTTCGCCGCGGTGTTCGACAGCTACTGGTCCAACGGCGACTTCGTTCCCTACGACCCGGGCCAGTTCGTCGCCGAACAGCAGCGAGCCGGACGGACCGACTCGGGCCCGCACGTGATCCTGAGTCCGATCGAAGTCCGCCCGCTGCCCTTCCAGTCCCGACTGCTCGAACTCATCGAGGTGTCGCGGCAACGCGGACATCACCGCAACCTGCTCGTCTCGGCGACCGGCACCGGCAAGACCGTGATGGTGGCACTCGACTACGCGCGACTGCGGCCGCAGCTGGACCGCTCCAGGTTGTTGTTCGTCGCGCACCGGGAGGAGATCCTCGACCAGAGCATGGCGACGTTCCGCCACACGCTGCGCGACGCGTCGTTCGGTGAGAAGTGGGTCGGCGGCGCTCGCCCCACACGGTTCGACCACGTCTTCGCCTCTGTCCAGAGCCTCCACGCCAACGGCCTGGCCGACTTGGCGCCCGACCACTTCGACGTCGTGATCGTCGACGAGTTCCACCACGCCGCAGCCACCTCCTACCAGCGTCTGCTCGACCACGTTCGCCCGGTCGAGCTGCTCGGACTCACCGCGACACCCGAGCGCAGCGACGGCATGGAGATCCTGCACTGGTTCGACGACCGGATCGCCGCGGAGCTGCGGCTGTGGGACGCGATCGACCAGCAGTACCTCGCACCGTTCCTGTACTTCGGGATCCACGACGGCATTGACCTGACCGACATCCCGTGGCGCCGCGGACGTGGCTACGAGACCGAAGCGCTCACCAACCGCTACACCAGCTCCGACGCATGGGCCCGCCTCGTCGTGAAGCAGGTCGACGAGCACGTCGGCGTCGACTCGATGCGCTGCCTCGGGTTCTGCGTGAGCGTCGAGCACGCCGCGTTCATGGCCCGCCACTTCAGCCACCACGGCATCCCTGCGGTCGCGATCTCGGGCGAGAGCCCCCGCGACGAACGGGCGAGGGCGCTGCGGGACCTGGCAGCGGGCGACTTGAAGGTCGTGTTCTCCGTCGACCTCTTCAACGAAGGCGTCGACCTCCCGAACGTCGACACGGTGCTGATGCTCCGACCCACCGAGAGCCCGGTGCTGTTCCTCCAGCAACTCGGCCGAGGGCTGCGCCGAGCGGAGAACAAGCCGCACTGCACGGTGCTCGACTTCGTCGGCACCCACCGCCAGGAGTTCCGCTTCGACCGCCGCTACCGGGCCCTGCTCGGCGGCACCCGCCGCGATGTCGAACGAGCGGTGCAGATGCAGTTCCCGTTCCTGCCGTCGGGTTGCAGCATGCAGCTCGACCAGAAGGCATCCGAGATCGTGATCAGGAGTCTGCGCGAGGCCATCCCGT
>JAPXRJ010000214.1:0-5109 GCA_033813615.1 Microthrixaceae bacterium
CCGCCAGCCTCGGCGGCAACGTCGCCACGAACGCCGGCGGGATGCGAGCGGTGAAGTACGGCGTGACGCGCCACCAGGTGCTGGGCCTCGAGCTGGTGCTGGCCGACGGGCAGGTCATCCGCACCGGGGGCAAGTTCGTCAAGGCGACGACGGGCTACGACCTGACGCAGCTGGTCATCGGCTCCGAAGGCACGCTCGCCCTGGTCACCGAGGTGACCATCCGCCTCTATCCACGCGCGCCGCACCAGGCCACGGTCCTCGCCCCGTTCGCCACCCTCGACCAGGTGACCGCAGCGGTGCCCCGGATCATCGACTCCGGAGTCGGTCCGCTGGTGCTCGAGTACATCGACCTGCTCACGATGTCGGCCACCGCCAGCTTCACCGGCTTGGAGCTCGGCATCCCGCAGGAGATCAAGGACTCGGCGCTGGCCTACCTGGTGGTGATGGTCGAGGGCACCGATCCGACCCGGCTGGACGACGACGTCGCCGGTGTGGCCGAGCAGCTCGCCGAGCTCGGAGCGATCGACGCCTACGTCCTGCCGCCTGCAGCTGCCGGTCAGCTGATCGACGCTCGAGAGAAGGCGTTCTGGATGGCGAAGGCCAACGGCGCCGACGACATCGTCGACATCGTCGTGCCCCGGGCCCAGATCCCCGACTTCATGGAGAAGGTCGCCGCGCTGGCCGGCGAGTACGAGGCGTGGATCGCTGGCTGCGGTCACGCCGGGGACGGCAACGTCCACCTCGGCATCTTCTGCGGTGACGACGAGCGCCGCTCCCGGCTCCTGCACGCGCTGTTCGCAGCAGGCGTCGCCCTGGGCGGCGCCATCTCCGGCGAGCACGGCATCGGAGAGGCGAAGCAGGCGTACTTCCTGGAGCTGGAGGACCCGACCAAGCTGGCGCTGATGCGGCGCATCAAGGCCGCGTTCGACCCCGACGGGATCCTGAACCCCGGCACCCTGTTGGGCTGAGAGGCCCCCGGACGACCGACATGCCCGCACGACTGAAGTAGAGGACCCACACCCATGAACGGCGCACAGGCCATGATCCGCACCCTGGTCGACTCGGGGGTGGACGTCTGCTTCATGAACCCCGGGACGTCCGAGATGCACTTCGTGCACGCGTTGGACTCGGTTCCCGAGATGCGCGGCGTGCTCGCGCTCTTCGAAGGCGTGGCCACCGGGGCTGCCGACGGCTACGCACGCATGACCGGACGTCCCGCGGGGGTGCTGCTGCACCTCGGCCCGGGCCTCGGCAACGGCCTGGCCAACCTGCACAACGCCCGTCGGGCCAAGACCCCGGTGCTCAACATCGTCGGCGACCACGCGACCTACCACGCCAAGTACGACGCCCCCCTGCAGTCCGACATCGCATCGATCGCCAAGGGCGTGTCGGACTGGGTGAGGACCGTGGAGAGCCCCGACTCGATCGCTCGGGACGCCGCTGATGCCGTGGCCGCCTCGTTCGGTCCGCCCGGCCGGGTCGCCACGTTGATCGTTCCCGCCGACACCTGCTGGCTGGACTCCCCCGGCCCCGTCGGCCCCTCCCCCATCACCGCCAGGGAAGCAGTGGCGGCGGATCGCATCGAGGACCTGGCTGCGGTGCTCCGCAGCGGCGAGCCCGCTGCGTTGCTGGTCGGGGGCACTGCGATGCGCGTGGGTCCGCTCACCGATGCCGCCCGGATCGGTGCCGCCACCGGTGCTCGGGTCATCTCCGAGACGTTCCCGACCCGCGCCGAACGTGGTGCCGGCACCCCGGTGGTCGACCGTCTCGCGTACCTGGCCGAGTTCGCCCAGATGCAGCTCGACGGCCTCCGCCACCTCGTGCTGGTCGACGCCGCCCACCCGGTGTCGTTCTTCGCGTACCCCGACAAGGCATCGGACCTCGTGCCCGAGGGCTGCCAGGTCCACGTGCTGTCCTCTCCCGCCGAGGATGCCGGACTCGCGCTGGCGTCCTTGGCCGCCGCGCTCGGCGCCGCCGGAGACGTGGACACGGTCCCGGCCGCCCGACCGGTGGCGCCGACCGGCGAGCTGAACGCCGAGACCATGGCCGCTGCGCTCGGCGCCCTGCTGCCCGAAGGCGCGATCGTGGTCGACGAGGGCAACACGACCGGCCTGTTCGCCCAGGGCGCCACCGCGGGCGCCCCTCCGCACGACTGGCTGACGCTCACGGGCGGCTCCATCGGCTACGGCATGCCCGCCGCCACCGGTGCGGCGGTCGCGGCGCCGGACCGCAAGGTGATCTCCCTGGAGGCCGACGGCTCGGCCATGTACACCGCGCAGTCGCTGTGGACGCAGGCCCGCGAGGGCCTCGACGTCACGACCGTCATCCTCAGCAACGGGTCCTACGCGGTGCTGAACATGGAGCTGGCGCGCGTGGGCGCCGGCGAACCCGGGCCCCACGCGCTGGCCATGCTCGACATCCCGGGACTCGACTTCGTGTCCCTCGCAGCGTCGATGGGCGTTCCCGCGACCAGGGCCACCACGGCGGAGGACTTCACCGCACAGCTCCGCTCGGCGATCGCGACGCCCGGTCCGGCCCTCGTCGAGGCGGTCGTCCCCGCCACGCTCTGATCGCGCAGCCGCTGCGGCATCGCCGAGCGGATCCGCCCCTATCCTGACCCGGTGCCGACGACCGACCTGGACGAGCGCCGTTCCGACCCGCCCCGCGTCGAGGACCGGCGGAGAACGGCTGTGGTCCGGCGTGCCCGCGCGCTGGCGGTCCTGTTCGTGGTGCTCGTCGCCTGCGCCGCCGCCGCGATCGTGGTGACCCGCTCAGGCGACGCGGACCTGACCGCACCAGAGGGCACGGCGTCCGGCGTCGAGCCGTCCACCACGTCCTCGTCGACGACGGCCACCTCGACGAGCACCACCACGACGAGCACCACCACGACGATCCCGCCGACGCCGACGTCGGTCCCAGGGGTGAGCGTCGGACCGCTGATCGGTGGCCCCGGTCCCATCCCGGTCCTGCGTCGGATGCCCACCACCGACCCCGTGGTGTTCATCACCATCGACGACGGTGCGTTCGCTGATCCCGACGCGCTGGCGGTGATCCGCGACCAGGCGATCCCGGTCACCATGTTCCTGAACCAGGCCATGTTCCGCTCGAACGGGCAGTACTTCCGGGACCTCCAGTCCGTCGGTGCCGTCGTCGGCTCCCACACCAGCAACCACGCCAACCTGCGCGGCAAGGACGCCGCCTTCCAGCACGCCGAGATCTGCGACATGAACGCTCAGGCGGCGGAGCTGTTCGGCCACGCGCCGACGCTGTTCCGTCCGCCGTACGGGAACTACGACCAGACGACGCTGCAGCAGGCGGCCAGCTGCGGGATCGTCGCCGCCTTCCACTGGAGCGCCACCGCGGACACCGGCGAGATCATCACCGCCGAAGGCCCCCTGCAGGCCGGTGACATCATCCTCATGCACTTCAAGCCGGACCTGGGGATGAAGCTCCGGTTCGTGCTCGCCCAGATCCAGGCTGCCGGGCTCCGGCCCGCCCGACTGCAGGACTACGTCGCCAGCGCACCGGCCACAGCCCCTGACGCTGCTCCGACCGCGGCACCTGCTCCCGCCGCGCCGGCAGCGCCCGCGCCGACCCCGTAGCGATCCGATGGCACCCGTTCGGGCCGCAGAGCTCCTCGACCGCGTCGTCGCCTCGCTCGAGGCCGGCGAGGACCGTCCGCAGCAACGGGAGATGCTCGAGGCGGTCGTCGATGCGCTGGAGACCGGCCGGCACCTGGCGGTCCAGGGCCCGACCGGCGTCGGCAAGTCCATCGCCTACCTCCTGCCGGTCATCGCACGAGCCGGAGCGGGACACCGCACGGTGGTGGTGACCTCGTCCAAGGCGCTCCAGGACCAGCTCGGCTTGGTCGACCTTCCGAACCTGGCCGACGTGCTCGACGTGCCGGTGCGTCACGCCGTCCTCAAGGGCCGGTCCAACTACGTGTGCCAGGCCGCGGTGGCCGAGACGCGGGTGCAGCTGGGCTCGCCCTCCGGCGAGCAGCACTCGCTCGACCTCGGCGACCTCGCGGCGCCACCCGATGCGACCGCCGTGAACGACGGGGGCCCGCTGCGCGCCGAGGTCGAGCACCTCCTCGAGTGGGTCGACACCACCGAGCGCGGTGAGCTGAACGAGCTCGCGGAGCCCCCGAGCGACGCCGCGTGGGCCGCGATGTCGGTCGCGGCAGGCGAGTGCGTCGGAGCATCACGCTGCTCCCACGCCGAGGACTGCTTCTCCGAACAGGCCCGGGAGCGCGCGGATCGGGCCGATGTCGTCGTGGTCAACGCCCACCTGTACGCCGCACACGTGCAGGCCGGCGGCCAGCTGCTCGCCGAGCACGACCAGGTCGTGATCGACGAGGCCCACGAGTTCGAGGACGCCATGGTCGGCGCGCTCGGCATCTCGATGACCGGATGGCGCCTCCGCAACGTGGCCACTGTCCACGATCGCTGCGTGGCCGATGCCCCGACGATCGGAATGGCGCTCGGCGCGTCCGCTGACGCGCTCGATGACGCACTCGACGAAGCGTTCCGCGCCGCGACCGCCGATCGCGGCTCGGGCAGGCTCACCGGCGGGATCCCAGACGCCGTCGGCGACGCGCTCACGCAGGCCGACCTGGCGGTCGACCGAGCGACCGCGAGCCTCCGCGACACCGCCAAGGCCGCCGGACATGCGCCGATGAGCACCGCAGCCCACCGCTCGGATCGAGCGATCCGGACCTGTGACGCCGTTGCCGACGCGCTCCACGCTCTCCGCGGCGACCTGCAGCCGGGTCAGGTCCGCTGGATCGCCGAGGGTCGCACCGGCCGGCACTCGCTGCAGCTGACCCGCATCGACATCGGGCCCACGCTGCGGGCGATGGCGTGGGAGCGCTCACCGCTCGACGACGACGCTGGTCCCGACGACGACCGGGGCGAGGCGACCGGCGGCCGGGGCGAGGCGGCCGGTCCGACCGTGGTGCTGTGCTCGGCGACGCTCGATCCAGGCACCGCCTGGCGCCTGGGCCTCGACGCCCGGTACCTGGCGGTCGACTCCCCGTTCGACTTCCGCCGCAACGGACTGCTCTACGTGCCGCGGCTCCCACGGCCGAACGCAGCGGAGTGGCCCGAC
>JAPXRJ010000215.1:0-5099 GCA_033813615.1 Microthrixaceae bacterium
GGCCCCGAACAGGTCGTACAGCTGGTCCGAGGTGACCAGCGCACCCTGGTCGTAGCTCGAGTGCGGCGTGGTCGGCAGCAGGACGATGCCGACGACGCGCAGCTCGCGCACGTCACCCGCTCCGTCATCGGCCCCGTCACCGTCGCCGGCCCCTTCACCGGCCCCGTCCGAGACGTTCGCCGTCACCGTGTCGCCGACCTGCACGCCGTAGGTCCTCGCCGTGTCGGGACCCAGGGCGACCTCGCCGTCGGTCACCGGGGCACGACCGTCGAGGGGTGTGAAGTCGAGCAGGCCCTTGCGATGCTCGATCGAGTAGGTCGGCTGCGTGAGGCCGTCGATCACGACGAGACCGCGATCGACCTGGACGCTCGCCGCCACGTCATCTCGCTCGTCGACCGAGGCGAACGCGGTGGTCATCTGCTGCAGGCCGGACGGGTCGTTGAAGGTGACCTCGACATCCCATGTGGAGCCGATCCGCTCCGGATTGGCGGTCGCGTCGTCCATGCCGGATGCCAACGTGAACGCCCCGACGACACCCAGCACGCCGACCGCTGCGCCGGCGAGGGCCGGTCGGGTCGGCAGCGACCGGCGACCTCGTCCCGGTTCCAGCGCCAGCTGCGCTCCCGCCACGGCGACGACCGGAGCGCCCAAGCGGGTGAGCGTGGCGACGGTCCTCGACCGCCGGGCGGACGCCACCTCGCCCCGACGCCCCGCCTCGCGCCACGCGGTCACGACGACCGACAGGGCGAGCAGCGCGGCCACCGCCGTGGCGCCGATCAGGAGAACGGTCCAGTCCGCGTGCACGCCGACGTCGGGATCGATCTGGCGACCCAACCCGATCGGCAGCAGGGGCGACAGCGCAACCGCGCCGAGCGCTCCAGCGATCGGGGCGATCAGCACCGGGAGCACGTGGGGGAGCGCCAGCGTCCGTGCGAGGTCGCGCCGGGTGGCGCCGAGCGCCCGGAGCGCGTCGAGGTCGTCGGCACCGGATCGCACCGATCGCGTGAGCGCCTGGCCGACGAGCGCGATGCCGGCCAGCGCGACCGCCAGACCGAACAGCAGGAGGCCACCGGTCTCGAGCGCGGTCCCGTTGGTCACCCGCTTGGACACGGCGACAGCGTCGAGGATCGGCATCTCGGGCGTGTCGAGGATCCTGCGGACGTCGCTCTCGAGGCGTCCGACGTCGGCCTGACCGGGCTTGAAGCGCACCAGCAGGTTGTTGACGTAGGTGATGTCGCTGCCGTACTTCTCGTGGAACGCGGGTGTGGCGACCAGGCCGATCCCGTCCGTCCCGTCGTCGGGGATGATCGACGTCTCGAACTGCGACTTCCCGATGCCGACGACGTGGACCTCGATCCGATCGCCCTCGGGCGGCGACCAGAGATCCCCGGCGACGATCTGGTCCTCCGACGGTCGTTGGAGGACGAAGCTGTCCCCGACGTGGGCACCGTCGGAGTACGCCTCGGTGACGAGCACCTCGTGCGGGTTGGCCGGGTCCGGCTGCCGTCCCGCGACCAGCAGCGGCCGGTCCACATCGGTGCGCCAGTCGCCGAACGCGACGTCGAACACGCCCGAGGTCTCGACGTCCACCGACTTGGGCCCGTCCACCACCGACACAGCGGGCAGCCCGAACGCTCCGGCCGCCTCGACATAGGGGAGCGCGGCGACCTCGCTCCAGTCGGGATCGACGACGTCGACCTGGCTGGCGAACACGACGGCGTCGGCGGCGTCGGTGGCCGTTCGGAACCGGGCGAACGCGTCGTCGGTTCGGCGAGCACCGGCGATAGCGGCGAGGGCGACCGCGGCGGCCAGGCCTGCGAGCAGGCCCAGCGAGACGAGCGCGAACGGTCGACGTCGCACCTCTGCCCGGGCCCACATGCCCGAGGCCGTCCTCATGCCCGAGTCGCCGGCCATGTGTGCACAGTACGAAGTGGCGGACGCTGCCGATAGGGCGCGAGCCGGTGTGCGAGACAGGGTGCCTGCACCCCCGCTCCCACCTGGAATGTGGCCGTTCCCGGTGTGCGGTCTACGCTCCAGCGTCGAGCCCGACCGGATCTGACGCCCAGTCAGAAGCTGCGCTGCAGGTCGTGGCGAACCACGATCGCGACAGGAAGGTGAGAGGGTGGACCTCTTCGAGTACCAGGGGAAGCAGTTCTTCGCCGGCTTCGACATCCCGGTGTCGGCGGGCGAGGCGGTCACCACCGTCGACGACGCGGTGACCGTGGCCGAGCGGCTGAACAGCTACCCGGTCGTCATCAAGGCGCAGGTCCATGTGGGCGGTCGCGGCAAGGCCGGCGGCGTCAAGCTCGCCACCAACGTGGACGAGGTCCGAGAGCACGCCGGCAACATCCTCGGTCTCGACATCAAGGGCCACGTGGTCAAGGTCATCTGGGTCGAGGTCGCCTCCGACATCGACCAGGAGTACTACGCGAGCTTCACCCTCGACCGCTCCGCCAAGAAGCACCTCGGGATGCTGTCGGCGCAGGGCGGTGTGGAGATCGAGGCCGTCGCCGAGACCGACCCCGACGCCATCGCCAAGGTCTGGATCGACCCCGTCGATGGCCTCACCGACCAGGTCGCCGCCGACTGGGTGGCCGCGGCACGGCTCGACCCCCGGGCCACGCAGGGCGCCATCGACATCCTGAAGCAGCTCTACCGGGCCTACACCGAGGGCGACGCGGACCTCACCGAGATCAACCCGCTGATCCTCAAGCCGACCGGGGAGGTCCACGCCCTCGACGCCAAGGTCACCCTCGACGACAACGCCGGCTACCGACACGAGTGGGCCGAGTACGAGGCCACCCAGGTCCGCGACGTCCGCGAGCAGGCCGCCCACGACAAGGGCCTGCAGTACGTCGGGCTCGACGGCACGGTCGGCATCATCGCCAACGGCGCCGGGCTCGCCATGAGCACGCTCGACGTGGTCAACCAGGCCGGCGGTAAGCCGGCGAACTTCCTCGACATCGGCGGCGGCGCCAACGCAGACGTCATGGCCGGCGCCCTGGAGGTCATCAACAACGACCCTCAGGTCAAGGCGATCTTCATCAACATCTTCGGCGGCATCACCCGCGGCGAAGAGGTCGCCAACGGGATCGTCGAAGCGCTCGGTCGGGTCCAGATCGACTCGCCGATCGTCATCCGGCTCGACGGCACCAACGCCGAGGAGGGTCGTGAGATCCTCCAGCCGCACCTGTCCGACAAGCTGCAGATGCAGCCCACCATGCTCGAGGCGGCCGCCAAGGTCGTCGAGCTGGCCGGGGCCTGAGGCGACGAGAGAGACCGAGGAGACACGAACATGAGCATCTTCGTCGACGAGAACACCAAGGTCGTCTACCAGGGCCTCACCGGGAGCCAGGGCCGGTACTACGGCCTGCTCAACCGTGACTACGGCACGAACGTGGTGGCCGGCACGAACCCCAAGAAGGCCGGCACCGACGTGGACGGCATCCCGATCTTCGCCTCGGTGGCCGACGCGGTGGCCGAGACGGGCGCCAACGCCAGCTGCATCTTCATCCCCGCACCCGGCGTGAAGGCGGCGGTGATGGAGGCGGCCGAGGGCGGCGTCGAGTTCATCGTGTGCATCACCGAGGGCGTCCCGATGCAGGACGAGGCGTGGTTCTTCAACAAGCTGCAGCGCGACTTCCCGTCGGTGCAGCTCCTGGGCCCGAACTGCCCCGGCATCATCAGCCCCGGCAAGTGCAACATCGGCATCACCGCCGGTCACATCGCCAAGTCGCCGGTCGCGGGCGCCAAGAACGTCGGCATCGTGAGCCGCTCGGGCACGCTGACCTACCAGGCGCTCTACGAGCTGAAGCTGCAGGACATCGGTGTGACGACGTGCGTCGGCATCGGCGGCGACCCGGTTCCGGGGACGAGCTTCATCGACTGCCTGGAGCGCTTCGAGGCCGACGACGACACGTCCGCGGTCATGATGATCGGCGAGATCGGCGGCTCGGCCGAGGAAGAGGCGGCCGACTTCATCGCCGAGAAGATGACCAAGCCGGTCGTCGCCTACATCGCCGGTCAGACCGCACCCGCGGGCAAGAAGATGGGTCATGCGGGCGCGATCGTGTCGGGCGGCAAGGGCACTGCGGCGGCCAAGATGGAGGCGCTGACCTCTGCCGGTGTGCAGGTGGGCGCGAACCCGACCGAGGCCGGCAGCCTCATGGTCGAGGTCATCCACTCCCTCTCCTGACCCCTCGCCCGCACGACGAGCGCGGGTGCTGACGGTTCTGCCGCGCGGTCCCATAGCCTGGACCGAGTCGACGCGACGGACCTCAGCGTCGTCGGACCCACGATGAGTCGCGATCCCGAGCCTCCGGCGGGCGGTTCGACGGCGCTCGCCACCGGCGACGCGGTCGACGTCACGTCCACATCGGTCCGTCCCCGTGCGAGGGACCGCTTCGTCGACGTCGTGCGTTCCCTGGCTCTGGCCCGGGTGATCCTGTGGCACACCTGGTCCGCCGCCTGGTTGAGCTGGTTCCCGGCGATGCCCGCGATGTTCTTCTCGACGGGTGCCTTGCTCGAACCGTCGCTCGAACGCCGCGGGTGGTGGGGGACGGTCCGCCAGCGGGCCCGACGGTTGATGATCCCCTTCTGGTTCTACTCGGCGGTCGCCGTGACGGTGATGGTCGTCGCTGGTTGGCGGCCCGCGCCGGCGGAGCTGGTGGGTTGGGTCGTTCCGCTCGTCGACCCTGTGGGCAGCGACGAGCTCCGGGGACTGTGGCTGCCGCTCTGGTACGTGCGGGCCTACGTGTGGTTCGTACTCGCCGCAGGAGCGATGCGCTGGTTGGTTCGTCGGCTCGGGATCGGTGCGCCGCTGCTGTTCGCCACCGCGACGGTCGCGGTGTTCTGGGCCGAGCAGTCGGCGGATCGTCAGCTCGTTCCGCTCTCGTTGCTCGACGCGGCGAGCTACGGCACGTTCGTCGCCGCCGGCATGCTCTACTCGCTGCGCGACCGAGCACTCCCATCGTGGAAGGTGTGCGTGCTCGGCGGGCTGGCGGCAGCTGCTGCCGCGGTCGTCACCGTGGCCCGCCTCGGGCCCGACGACTTCGTGGTCAACCGCTCGGCGCTCCTCGTGCTGCTCGTCGGCGCCGCCG
>JAPXRJ010000216.1:0-5039 GCA_033813615.1 Microthrixaceae bacterium
GTGTACGGACCGGGCTTCGGCTTCGTGCTCGGCAACACCACGCTGTTCGCATCGGCGATCCTCACCGCGGGCATCGGGCCGTGGCTGCCGTTCCAGATGATGGCCTCCGCGTGGGTGGGGCTGGGCGCAGGCCTGCTCCCCGACAGCTTCGGCGGCGCGCCCCTCAGGGGGAGGGCGGAGATCGCCCTGCTGGCCGCCTACGGCGCGTTCGCCGCGTACGCCTTCGGGTTCCTGATGAACATGTGGTTCTGGCCGTACTCGATCGGCCAAGGGACCGAGCTGAGCTTCGTGGCCGGCGCGCCGGTGCTCGAGAACCTGCACCGGTTCGTCCTGTTCACGCTGGCGACGTCGACGATCGGCTGGGACACCGGCCGGGCGATCACCACCGTGGCGGCCATCTGCCTGATCGGACCGGTCGTGCTCGCCACGCTCCGACGCTCGGTCCGCAGGGCGGCGTTCGATGCCCCGGTCGAGTTCCGCGCTCCCTGACCCGCACCTCCCCAGCGACCCCCGACCCCGGTTCTGACGAGAAGTCAGGACCGGAACGGTCGGATCCTCACCGCAGAACGACCGACGAGGGTCACCGAGCGCCTCAGACGCGGCCGACGGCCGGGCGGAACGCAGTGGTGCCGACACGGTCCCAGACGGTCTGGAACCGCTCGGGCGCGGTGCCGGCGAGCAGCGAGCCGGTCGGCACCGTCGGGTGGATCTCGCCGAAGGTCCGCACCTCGTACTGGCTGACCCGACGCACCACGAAGTCCGACTCGAGCTCGCTCGGGTGATCCAGCCCCATCGCCGCGACGATCTCGGCGAGCGCGCCGACGGTGTTGCGGTGGAACTGCTCGACCCGGACGGACTTGTCCTCGACCACGAGCGCCTTCTGCAGCTTCGGGTCCTGGGTCGCAACGCCGACCGGGCAGCGGTTGGTGTGGCACTGCTGGGCCTGGATGCAACCGACCGACATCATGAAGGCGCGCGCCGTGTTGCACCAGTCCGCGCCGAGCGCCATCGACTGGGCGATGGCCGACGCCGTGACCATCTTGCCGCTGGCGCCGACCTTCATCCGGTCTCGAACGCCGGCTCCCGTCAGCACGTTCTGGACGAGCATCAACCCCTCGATCAGGGGCATCCCCAGCGAGTTCGAGAACTCGAGCGGAGCGGCGCCCGTGCCGCCCTCGCCGCCGTCGACGACGATGAAGTCGGGGTACGTGCCGAGCTGCAGCATCGCCTTCACGATCGACATGAGCTCACGCGGGTCCCCGATGCAGATCTTGAACCCGACGGGCTTGCCGCCCGAGAGCTCCCGGAGCTGGTCGAGGAACTCGACCATCTCGATCGGGTCGGAGAACGCGCTGTGCCACGTGGGCGACAGCACGTCGCGTCCCGCGGGCACCCGTCGCGCCTCGGCGATCTCTGCCGTGACCTTGGCCGCGGGGAGGATGCCGCCGTGACCTGGCTTGGCGCCCTGGGACACCTTGAGCTCGATCATCTTCACCTGGGGGTCGACGGCCTGCTCGGCGAAGAGCTCGGGATCGAAGCGACCCTCGGCATCACGGCAGCCGAAGTAGCCGGTGCCGATCTGCCAGATGAGGTCCCCGCCGGGGCCGCGGTGGTAGCGGGAGATGCCCCCCTCGCCGGTGTCGTGGGCGAAGCGCCCTGCTCGCGCACCGGCGTTGATCGCCGCGATCGCGCTGCCGCTCAACGCACCGAAGCTCATGGCCGAGACGTTGAGGACCGACAACGAGTACGGCTGGGTGCAACGATCGCCACCCACGACGACGCGCAGCGCGCCCACCGGGTCCTCGGGGACCGGTCGTGGCGTGATCGAGTGTGCGAGCCACGTGTAGCCCTCGCTGTAGACGTCGAGCTCGGTGCCGAACGGCTTCTTGTCGGCCACGCCCTTGGCCCGTCGGTAGATCAACGACCGGGTGTCGCGGTCGAACGGTCGGCCGTCGGTGTTGCTCTCCACCAGGTACTGGTGCAGCTCGGCGCCGATCCCCTCGAGCAGGAATCGGAAGTGGCCCAGGATCGGGTAGTTCCGCAGGATGCTGTGGCGTGTCTGCGTCAGGTCCCAACATCCGACCAGCACCGCCGGCACCAGGACGACCTCTGCCCAGAGCCAGCGCACGTCCAGCGTCACGGCGAGCACGGCCGTCACGACGACGCCCGCCATCGCCGCCCAGAGCGCTCCCTTGCCGACCTTCTCGATCATCGGGTTCCCCCACCACCTCGCCGATCCAGCCACATCACCGATCCAGGCACATCACCCGGACAGGACACGGCGACCTGCGACGGTACGTCGGGAGCACGGTCGACACCAGCGTCGCAGCGCGCCCGACCTCGTCGCACCCCCGGGACGACAGCGCCGGACCGGCCCATCCGATGAACGGAGTTCGGAAGATATTCCGACGTTTTCCTCATGTTCTCGTTGTCTCGACCCCTTCATCTGGAGTAGTCATTCCGGTCATTCGATCATGAGGGAGTTGTCATGTTTGTGGAGACCGGTTCGGTGGGAGCCGACCTCATCGACGGCCGAGCCAGGGGGATCCTCACCCTGGCGGGTCAGGACGACGACTGGTTCGACGGGTTGCGACACGTCGTCGCGGGGCGTCCCGACGTGGAGTCCTGGACGAGCGAAGTGCTCGCGACCCTCGGTCGTCGGCTGACCCGTCGCCCCGACCTCTCCCCGACCCTGGCGCTCGCTCCTGAGGGCGTCGAGCGCTGGCTGGACCTCCGGCCCGACGACGCTCCCGCACCCAATTGGACGGCCTCGGCGCCCGCACGCCTGGCCGGCACCGCGCTGGCGCAGCTGAGCGCGGTGCGGGCGCTGACCGAGTCGGGGCTCGACGTGAGCAGCGGGATCAGCACCGTCACCGGTCACAGCTCGGGACTGCTCTCGGCGTGGGCGGTCGCTCGACACGGTGGTGGCCTGGGCGCCGACCACGCTGCCGACGTCGTCCTCGCGCTCGCGATCACCGGTGAATCGGTCGCGGCACACCCCTGGTCGATTCGCATGACGGATCGCAGCGACGCGCTCGATGAGGTCCCGATGCTCGCGGTCGCTGGCATCACGGAGCCGGCGTTGCAGTCGCTCCTCGCGGAGCATCCCGACAGCAGCGTCGCGATCTCCTTGCAGAACGCGTGGGACCGGTTCGTGCTGAGCGGTCGACCCGACGACCTGGCGACGTGGCGGCGCACCATCGCCCGGCGACACGGCGTCCGCTCCGAGCCGCTCAGCTCACCCGTGGCGTTCCACCATCCGGCGCTCGCGACGGCCACCGCGCTGGCGGCGCGGCGCGTGACAGATGCAGGGATCTCCTTCGACGGGGACCTCCGCGTCCCGCTCGTCGACCCGCGGAACGGCCGGGTCCTGACCGGTGGCGACCTCACGAAGCAGCTGCTCGAGTCGCTGTGCCACCACCCCGTGCGCTGGGCCGACACGCTCGTCGCCATCGCGACGGCCACAGCGACGGCCACAGCTGCAACCGCAGCGCCGACGTTCGTGATCGACCCCGGACCATCGGTCGTGACGGCCCGCCTGACCGATCGCAGCCTTCGCGGCACCGGCGCGACCGTGCTCGCTCTGGGCGATCCCGCGCAGCTCCGGTCGCTGTCGCTGGCAACCGAACGCCCGAGCGCCGCGATCGACTACTCGCGATTCGCGCCGCGGACCGCACTGACGACCGACGGTCGGCGGCGGCTCCACACCCGCCACACGGAGTGGACCGGACGTTCGCCCGTGGTCCTGGCCGGCATGACCCCGACCACGGTCGACGCGGCGATCGTGGCCGCTGCGGCCAACGGCGGCCACATCGCCGAGCTCGCCGGTGGCGGCCAGGTGAGCGCGGCCATCCTCTCCGAGCGGCTCGACGAGCTCGGCGAGCTGCTCGACACGGGTCAGGAGGTCGTCTTCAACGCCCTGCACCTCGACCCGTACCTCTGGGGTCTGCACCTGGGTCGGGACCGGCTGGTGCAGAAGGCCCGCCGCGAGGGCGCACCGATCTGCGGCGTGACGATCTCCGCCGGCATCCCCGACCGCGACGACGCCGTCGCCCTGATCGACGACCTCGTCGCCGACGGCATGTGGTGCAACGCGTTCAAGCCCGGCGACGAGGCCGGGGTCCGCAAGGTGCTGGAGATCGCCGACGGCACCCCGCACCGCATCTGGCTGCACCTCGAAGGCGGCCTGGCCGGCGGACACCACGCGTGGAGCGACCTGGAGCAGGTGCTCATCGCCACCTACGACGAGGTCCGCAGACGGCCCAACGTGGCGCTCGCCGTCGGCGGCGGGGTCGGCACCCCCGAACGAGCGGCCGAGCTGCTCGATGGATCGTGGTCGCTGCGACACGCCGCCGTCGCGATGCCGGTGGACGCAGTGCTCGTCGGCACCGCAGCGATGGCCACCGCCGAGTCCACTGCGTCGGCATCGGTCAAGGCCGCGCTCGCCGCGGCGGCCGGCCACGACGGCCCGGTGTCCCGGGGCCAGGTGCGCGGGTCTGTGACCTCCGGCCGCTCCGGACTCGGCGCCGACATCCACTACCTCGACACCCATGCGGCGCGGGTCGCGCTCCTCCTCGACGACATGGCGGGCGACATCGCACAGGTGACCGAGCGACGCGACGAGATCGAATCGGCTCTGGCGCTGACGGCCAAGCCGGCGTTCGGCGAGCTCACGTCCATGACCTACCAGGCGGCGCTGGACCGGTTCGTCGCGCTGACCGCACTGGGCGCCGACGGGCGCTACGAGGACGGCTGCTGGCTCGACCGCTCCCATCGCATCCTCTTCGCCGACCTGGTTCGACGATGGGAAGCGCGCTGCAGCGACGTCGACGAGGGGTCCTTCGACTCGCTGTTCGCCGACGTCAAGCACGACCCCGCCGACTTCGACGACCCGGCGTCGGTGATCGACCGTCTGGTCAGCGCCTACCCGATCGCGGCGCAGGCCGAGGTCGAGCCGTCGGACGCCGCCCACTTCGTCGCCCTGTGCGACCGCCCCGGCAAGCCGGTCCCGTTCGTGTCCGCCATCGACGCCGAGGTGC
>JAPXRJ010000217.1:0-5027 GCA_033813615.1 Microthrixaceae bacterium
ACCGCCGAACAGGAAGTCGCCGCCGGTGATGATCCCGTCGGTCACCGGCAGGAACCACCGCGTCGGGTCGTCGGTGGGCTCCAACCCCAGGAACTCCGCCGCATCCATGGCCGCGCAGGCTACCGGGACGCCGCGATCACCCGAGCGGGGTGAGCCGGACACGAGCCGATCGGGGGCATGCTGTTGCCCATGCTGCACAAGCGCTCCGACGTCGACGACCTGACCGACGCGATCACCACCGTCTCCGGCGAGATCGCCAAGTACCAGTTCCCCGCTGCCGCCACCGACCGGCGGATGGTGTTCGAGATCGTCAACCGGGAGGTCGACCTCGACGGCAACGCCCACCAGAACCTCGCGACCTTCTGCCAGACGTGGCAGTCCGACGAGGTCATGCGACTCATGGCGATCTCGATCGACAAGAACCTGATCGACAAGGACGAGTATCCGACCGCGGCGGAGATCGAGAGCCGGTGCGTGCACATGCTCGCGGACCTGTGGAACGCCCCCGACGCCCACGATGCTGTCGGCACCTCGGCGATCGGCTCGTCGGAGGCGTGCATGCTCGCCGGCATGGCCATGCACCGCCGCTGGCGCAACAAGCGCCGGGCCGAGGGCAAGCCCACCGACGCTCCGAACCTGGTGTGCGGTCCCGTGCAGGTGGTGTGGCACAAGTTCGCCCGCTACTGGGACATCGAGCTGCGTGAGGTGGGGATGGCGCCCGGCCGGATGGGCCTCGATCCCGACACCATGCTCGCCCAGGTCGACGAGAACACGATCGGCGTGGTGCCCACCCTCGGCGTCACCTACACCGGCATCTACGAGCCCGTGGCGGATCTCGCCGCTGCGCTCGACGACCTGCAGCAGCGGACCGGACTGGACATCGACATCCACGTCGACGGCGCGAGCGGCGGGTTCACGGCGCCGTTCTGCGCTCCCGACCTCGTGTGGGACTTCCGGCTCCCCCGGGTGAAGTCGATCAGCGCGTCGGGCCACAAGTTCGGCCTGGCCCCGCTTGGGGTGGGCTGGGTGTTGTTCCGCGACGCTGCGGAGCTGCCCGAAGAGCTGGTGTTCCACGTCACCTACCTGGGCGGCGACATGCCGACGTTCCAGATCAACTTCTCCCGGCCCGCCGGACAGATCATCGCCCAGTACTTCGGCTTCCTCCGTCTGGGCCGCGAAGGCTACGCGGCGGCGCACGGGAGCTCGTACGCCACGGCCAGGCACCTGGCCGAGCAGCTGCCGTCGGTGGGCCCGCTGGAGCTGCTCTACGACGGCGACCCGGCGACCGGCATCCCCGCGGTCACGTGGAAGCTGGCCGACGACGCCGATGTGACGTGGACGTTGTACGAGCTGGCCGACCGCCTCCGCACGCGGGGCTGGCAGGTGCCGGCCTATCCGCTCACCGGCGAGCTCGCCGAGCAGGTCGTGCAGCGCGCACTGATCCGGATCGAGATCTCGGCCGACGAGATCGACTCGCTCCTGGCCGACATGCGCGAGGCGGTGGCGTTCCTCGAGCGCCACCCGGTGTCGGTGCCGATGAACCAGGAAGAGGGCTCGTCCTTCTCGCACTGAGCTGCCAGATCGCTCAGCGGGTCGCGGTCCCCGTGGCTGAGTGTCACACCGCCTCCCCATACTGGGGCCCATGACGACGCAGCTCACCCTCATCTCGGTTCCGGCCCACTCGCCGCGCCAGGGCGAAGATGCAGATGCCGTCGACGACCGGGTCGTCCGACGCGCACCGACCCTCCGGCGCGTCCCGCCCCCGGCGGCGACCTCGGACCCCGCGGCGGTCCCGCCTGCCGCCTCCGGTGCAGGTCAGGTCGGCTCGCACCACCGCTCGGCAGAGCACCAGGGGTGGCTGGACCGACGCACGATCTCCACCGGCCGCAAGGGGGTGGCCGCAGCCCGTGCCGCCCTGGCCGATGCCAACCGCCGGGTCGCCGCCCGCAAGGAGCAGGACGACGCCGAGCGCCAGGCGCGCCTGGCCAGCGTCGCAGAGCAAGCCGCCCGCAGGGCCGACCACGCCGCCTGACCGGCACCCTGCTGTGAGCACACCACCGCCGCGCCACACGACGCGCTCGCCGGGGAACGAGCGGATACGGCGACCGATGATCGCCGGTCTCCTCCTCGGCGCGTGCGTTGCATCCCTCGTGCTCGGCGGCTGCACGCGATCGAACCACGCCACAGACGGTGGAGATGACGCGCTCGAGGCGAACGCCACGGTCGAGCGCGTGGTCGACGGCGACACCGTGGTCGTCGACGTCGACGGGACCCGCGAGCGCGTCCGACTGATCGGCATCGACACCCCCGAGAGCGTCAAGAAGGGGTCCCCCGTCGAGTGCTTCGGCAAGGAGGCATCCGCGCACCTGCACGAGTTGCTGCCAGAGGGCACCCGCATCCGCCTGGAGCTCGACGTCGAGGAGCGAGACCGCTACGAGCGGCTGCTCGCGTACCTCTACCGGGCGAGCGACGGGTTGTTCATCAACCTGTCTCTTGCCGCCGACGGCTACGCCGGCCTCCTGACGTATCCGCCCAACGTCGCCCACACCGACGACTTCCGCGCCGCCGTCTCGGCCGCCCGCGCCGCCGGCAAGGGTCTCTGGGCGTCATGCGGCGACGACCCGCCGGTCGACACTCCCTGAGCTGCCAGCGATGTGCTGGGTGCGAGCGAACTGGGACGTCACGCGTCGCCCGACGACCGCAGGTGCCTCGGTTCCCGGGTTCGATCCGAGCGGGGTCAGCCGGCTCGCTGGAGGTCGCGCAGCGTCCGCCAGCCGATCAACTGCACACCCGAGCGCTCGACGCTCGACCGCAGCTCGGTATCACTCGTCAGCAGGTGGTGGTCATCCACGCGGGTCGCCCAATCCTCCGCCAGCGAACGCAGCTCGGAGTGGTCGGTGGCCGGGTGGGCGAAGACCTCGGTCACGCCGGGCCGCAGGTCCGAGATCAGCCGCTCGAACGCGCTGCGGGCGCCCGGGCCCGTGGAGAAGATGAGGTGGTCCGGAGAGACCACGCCCTCCTCTTGGGCCAGCGCTCGGTGGGGAAAACCGGTCAGCGCCTGCGTGGACCAGCCCGAGAGCCGGATCGGCAGCCCGAAGTCGATCGCCAGGTCGAGGTAGATGTCGAAGAACTCGGGTCGCAGCTGCAGCGTGCCCATGTGGGAGTCGAGGTGCGTGACGTCGAAGCCCCAGAGGATCGCCCGCTCGATCTGGGCACGCAGCTCGCGCCGGGTCTCGTCGAGGTCCGCGTGGTCCCACACGTCGGCCACCGTGCGCGGGAACCCGCCGTCGCCGCCGAGCAGCGACGGGGCGACGGTGATCGGGCCCCAGCGGTAGAGCTCCCACTCCGCGTTCAGCGTGAGGTGGACGCCCACGTCCTCTCCGCGATAGCGGGCCGAGGCCTCCCGCGCCCACGGCGCTGGCACCATCAGCGACGCCGAGGTGGCCATGCCGTTGCGGAGGCTGTCGTACACGCCCTCGTTCGCCGAGTGGCACATGCCGAGGTCGTCGCTGTTGACGATCAGGAGGCGGTCGTCTGCCGAGTAGCCCAGGCGTTCGGCCAACGTGGGTTCGCTCATCGCCGGCCTTCGGTCACGCCCACCGGCGCCGCAGCGACGACTCTGCCCGGTACCCCGGCGAAGAGATCGGTCTCGGGGATCGAGGTGTCGACCAGCGAACGAGCCAGGGTGTAGTCCTCCACCGGGTGGACGTCCCTGGCCACCTCGGTGGGGAGGCCGAACCAGAACGGCGACGCCGGGTCGATCTGCGTGGCATGCGCGAGCAGCGCCTGCTCCCGGACCTCGTAGAAGTCGCGGATCGGCACGCCGGTGGTGATCAGAGCGTCCTGCGATGCAGCCTGCCAGCGGGAGCGCCACGCCTCGTCGAACGGGGACTCGAGTCCGAGCTCCAGGAACTTCTCGTGCAGGGCGAGCATCCGAGCGCTCGACCACGCCGAGTAGTACAGCTTGAGCGGCTGGAAGGGGGCCCCGGCGTCGGGGTACCAGGCGGGGTCGGCCGCCCGCTCGAACGCCGGCACCGTGATGTCGTGGACCCTCAGGTGATCTGGGTGCGCGTAGTGGGACTGGTCCTCGGGGTACGTCACGATCACCTGCGGGCGGTCACGCCGGATGATCGTCACCAGCTTGCCGACCGCCTCGTCGATCGGCGCGTTCCAGAAGTTGTCGGGTCGGGCGTTGTCGACCATGTCGGGCATGCCGGAGTCGTGGTAGCCGAGCATCTCGACGGTGTCGTAGCCGATGATCTCGGTGGCCCGGGCCAGCTCCTCGCGGCGAACCTCACCGAGATGCTCGCGGACCTCGGGCCGGTCCATCGCCGGGTTCAGGATGTCGCCGGCCTCACCACCGGTGCAGCACACGAGGGTGGCCCCGATGCCCTGGGAGCGGTACATGGCCACCGTCGACGCCCCCTTGGACGACTCGTCGTCGGGGTGTGCGTGCACGGTGAGCAGTCGCAGCGGGTCGGTCACGCGCACCACGCTACCGGCCGCACCCGGACGGTCAGCTGCGGAGCGCGGCTCGGAGCGGTTCGAGCTCGACCCGACCGGTGGGGTCGTCGTCGTCCTCGACCATCCGCCAGCCGCACAACTCTGCCAGTCGCTCACGTCCCTCGTGCGGTCCGGTGGCGATGACGTCGTCGCCGGCCGTGAGCTGCACCCAGCCACGAGGCTGGTACAGGTAGCGGTTGTCCCGGCGGATCGCCAGGATCCAGAACCCCGGCTCGATGTCGAGCTGCAGCTCGGCCAGCGTCTGGCCGTCGACCACCGAGCCAGCGGCAACCGGCACCCGGGTCGCCACCACATCGGCCTCGCCGAGCGCGATGTTCACGATCGGGTGGACATCCACCCCGTCGGTGATCAGCCACACCATCTGCGCGGCCTGGTCGCCGATCTCCTCGGCCGCGGCGGCCAACTGCAGCAGGCCACGCAAGGGCGACGGGTCGACGTCGTGCTTCGCTGCCCGCAGCACCCACAGCTGCAGGTGATCCTTCATCTCATCGAGTCGCTCGGCC
>JAPXRJ010000218.1:0-5010 GCA_033813615.1 Microthrixaceae bacterium
CCGGTCACCCTCGTCGACGCCGTGCCCGCCCTGCTCGCCATGAGCGCCGGCCTGCGGCTCGACCAGCTGGGCGACGACACCGTGGACCAGATGGTCGAAGGCGCGTCGTCACGACGGAACCAGGTGCTCATGGACCTGGGCAAGGAGCTCGGCATCGGGGCCATCGACGGCGCCCACGAGATCCCGCTCGGCGAGCTGCTGACCCGCCTCGACGAGCACGTTCGCTCCCATCGCCACCCCGGACCGGTGCTGACGGCGATGATCGACACGGGTGTGGCGGCGGCCGCCGGGCGTTGCGGCGTCTCCCCCGCCAGGATCGCCGAAGCGGTCCGCACCACCTGGGGCTTGGGCGACGGCTGGGTCGATCGCTGCCGCCTGGAGGTCGCGATCGGCACCCGAGAGGGAACGAGTCGACGCGGCGGGCCGCTGCTCACGCTCGACGCGGACGACCTCGACGAGCTCGTCGAGGCGGCGCTCACCTCGGCCGCGGATCGACTGGGCGTCACGCTGTCCCGGCCGAGCTCGCAGGACTCGGGCGCCGGTGTCGACGGCGCAGCGGTCGAATCGCTCGTACGGGGCGTCGCCAGCGCGGTGACCGACGCCGCTGACGCCGCCGTCGCCACGCTCTCGGCCTCGACCGGGATCGACCTGCACGGCGCGGCCCACACCGTCGACGACGACACGTCGAGCGTCGGAGAGCGGCTCGCGGAGCTCGAGGCAGAGCACGGGGCAGGACGAGCGGACGAGGTCCGTCCCGTGTTCGATCCGTCGTGCGTGCAGCTGCTGTCGTCGGGGGTCGCGTGGGCGCGGGCGGACCTGGACCGACTGGTCCACGACCCGCCCGCCGGCCGCGCCGAGCGCTCGGCGCTGGTCACCCGGCTCGCCCGATTCGCCGGCAGCGACGAGCGCTTCGACCGGAGCGTCGAGTGGTACCTCGGCGCAGGCGCGGACCGCTACCCGTCCGACGCCGAAGGTGACCGCTACCAGCCACGGCTCGACGACGACCTGTGGCGGATCCGACAGGGACGCGGCGCCGCCGACCCCGCGCTCGACGTGTCCGGCCTGACCGTCCTGGTCTCGGGTGCGTCGCCCCGCTCGATCGGCGAGCAGGTCGTGGCGTCGCTGCTCGGCTCGGGCGCCACCGTCGTGGCGCTCACCAGCCGCATCGACCCGGCTCGACGCCGGGCCTGGCGTGCCTTGGAGCGGCGCCACGCCGGACCAGGAGCGCGCCTGTTCGTGGTGCCGGCCAACCTGGCGTCGTTCCGCGACGTCGACGCCGTCATCGACTGGTTGGAACGCCCGACACCTTCGCCGATGCCGCACCCCGGCCCACCTGACGTGGTCGTGCCGTTCGCCGCTCCGAGCGTGCTCGGCGACGCGGCCGACGCCGGCCCACGCCAGGAGGTGGAGCTGCGCGTCATGCTGCTCGGCGTCGAGCGGCTGGTCGCCCGCTGCGCGGAGTCGCGAGGCGAGCGGACCGACGACAGCGGAGGGGTTCTGACCGCCGTGCTGCCGATGTCGCCCAACCACGGGATGTTCGGCGGCGACGGCGCCTACGGCCACGCCAAGGCGGGCCTCGAGGTGCTGGCCACCCGGCGCGCGGCCGAGGCTCGTCGGTGGGGCGATCGCTGCCGGACGATCGGCGTGGAGATCGGCTGGGTCCGCGGCACCGGCCTGATGGGCGGACACGACGCGCTGGCACCGCTGGTCGAGGACCGGCTGGGGATCTCCACGCTGGACGCCGTCGACGTCGGCCGGCGGATCGCCGAGCTCTGCGCGCCGAACGGCGACCGCGGGCCGGGCGACGCCCGCGTGGACCTGACCGGCGGGCTGGACGCCGTCGACCGATCGGCGCTCGCCGAGCTGGTCCGCGGCACCGCAGGAAGCGAGAGCAACGGGACCCACGACGACGTGATGGCCCAGCCGCAGGCGGTGGCGCTCCGAGCGCTCCCACGCCCGGTGCCGGCCCCGTCGGCACCGATGCCCGACGCGAGCTCACCGAGCGCGCCGACGATCGCGCTCGACGACATGGTCGTGATCTGCGGCGTGGCCGAGATCGGACCGTGGGGCACCTCGTCCACCCGCGCCGCGGCCGAGCGACACCACGATCTGCCGGCCCGGGCGGTCCTGGAGCTCGCTGTCGGTTGCGGACTGCTCGAGTGGAGCGGTGGCACCAAGGGCACCTGGATCGACGTCGCCACCGACGAGGAGGTCGACGAGGCCGACGTCGCCGGGCGCTACCGCGAGGAGGTCTCATCCCGCTGCGGGATCCGCCGCACCGAGCAGTCCATCGAGGGGGAGCTGCGCGTCTTCACCGAGCGACCGGTCACCCTCGCGGTCGGATCCGCCGACGACGCCCGGGCGTTGACCGAGGCCACTCCCGGTGCCACCGCGCAGTCGATCGACGGTGCGTGGACGGTGACCGTCCCCGCCGGAGCGGCGCTGTGGGCATCGCATCGGGTGCCGCTGCCTCGCCAGGTCACCGCACCGATCCCCGATGGCATGGTGCCCACGGCGTTCGGCGTGCCGACCGAGATGGCCGCAGCGGTCGACAAGATCGCGGCGTGGAACCTGGCCACCACCGCCGAGGCGTTCCGCGACGCCGGCACCGACCCCGAAGAGCTCCTGGAGGTCGTCGACGCCAGCCGGGTGGCCTGCACCCAGGGCACGGGCATGGGCGGGATGGACAGCATCCGCACCATCCACCTGGCCCCTCGACGACAGGTGCCGCACGCCAACGACGTGCTGCAGGAGGCGCTCGGCAACGTCGTCCCGGCCCACGCCGTGCAGTCCTTCGTGGGAGGCGCCGGTCCGATGATCCACCCGGTGGCAGCATGCGCCACCGCGGGCGTCTCGCTCGAGCTCGCCGCCGACCTGGTCCGCGCCGGCAAGGCCGACGTGGTCGTCGGTGGGGGCTTCGACGACATCGGACCCGAAGGCGTCGTCGGCTTCGCCGAGATGTCGGCCACCGCAGACGACGCCCGGCTGAGCGACGCGGGCTTCACCCCCAGGGAGATGAGTCGTCCGGGAGACCGGTCCCGCGCCGGCTTCGTGGAGAGCCAGGGCGGTGGATCGTTCCTGGTCTGCCGCGGCTCGGCCGCAGCCGAGCTCGGCCTGCCGGTCCGGGCGGTCGTGGTCTTCGCGTCGAGCTACGGCGACGGGCTGCAGACCTCCATCCCCGCCCCCGGTCCGGGCGCGCTGGGAGCCGTGCACGGTGACGCCGGATCGCCGCTGGCGCTGGCGATGGCCGCGCACGGGCTCACCGCGGACGACATCCGCGTCGTGTCCAAGCACGACACCTCCACCCGGGCCAACGACCCGAACGAGGCGTCGATCCACGAACGGATCCAGGCCGCGCTCGGCCGCAGCGCCGGCAACCCCTTGCGGGTGATCTCGCAGAAGTCGTTGACCGGCCACGCCAAGGGCGGCTCCGCGCTGTGGCAGATCGCCGGTCTGTGCGACGTGTTCGACGACGGCGTCGTGCCCGGCAACCCCAACCTGGACTCGGTGGACCCCGACGTGCAGGACGGACCGTTCCTGGTCCTCGACGACGCGCCGCTGAAGCTCCAGCGACCACCGCGTGCCGCGCTGTTCACCAGCCTGGGCTTCGGCCACGTCTCGGTCCTCGGCGCGCTCGCGCATCCCGACGTGTTCACCCAGGCGTTGCTCGCCGAGCGCGGCGCCACAGCGGTGTTCGACCACGAGGAGCGAGCAGGGGAACGACGCCGGGAGCGTGACCGCCTGCGACGCCGAGCGACGATCGGCGAGTCACCTGCGTTCCGTCGTCGGGTCGCGGCGGCACCGGCATGACCGGCGCAGGGGCCGTCGTCCTGGGCGTGGGGCTCGATCTGGTCGACGTCGACTCGTTCTCCGAGCAGCTCGCCGTGGCGGGATCGACGATGGCCCGCGAGACGTTCACCGCCGCCGAGATGGCCGAGGCCGGCGCCGTGAGGGATGAGCGGCCCGATGACCGCCTCGCGGCACCACGGCGACTGGCCGGGCGCTTCGCCGCCAAGGAGGCCTTCCTCAAGGCGTGGTCGTCGGCCCGGATCGGCCGCGCTCCCGCCCTTGCCGACCTCCGCTGGCAGGACCTCGAGGTCCTGACCGACCCGTGGGGCCGGCCATTCCTACGACCCGCCGGCGCCACGGCCGCTGCCGTCATCGACTCCGTCGGGGCGATCGAGTTGCACATCTCGATCACCCACGACGGGCCGGTGGCTGCGGCGGTCGTCGTCATCGCCGGGGACGCGGCGGCCGCGGGGGACCACGCGTGAGCGTGCTCGAGCAGGCCTGTGGCCACCCGGGCCTGGTCGTCGCACACCTCGTGGAGGTCGGCGACGTCGTGGATGCGGGCGATCCACTGATCGTCGTCGAGTCGATGAAGTGCGAGCACCGGGTGCTGGCCCACGCCGGCGGTCGCGTCGAGTGGCTGGTCGACGTCGGCACCGTGATCAGCGCCGAAGAACGGATCATCCGCCTGACGTGTCGACGGGCGCCCCGGCCGCCCGCCCCGGCGGAGGTGGTCGAGCTCTTCCGCGACGCCGGTCGGCTCGGGGCGTTCCAGCCGCTCGACGACGGCGTCGACGAACCGTGTGCGGTGCTCGCCGGGATCATGTCGCACCGAATCGGCCCGCACGCGGAGCCGGTCCGACGGGTGTGGCTCTGCGGCGACGCGACACGCAACCTTGGAGCGGTCGCCGAGCCCGAGTGCCGGCGGATCCTCGCGGCGATCGACACGGCGCAGGCCGAGCAGCTCCCGCTCGAGTGGGTGACGGTGTCGGCCGGTGCCCGCATCGCGATGGACACCGGCACGGAGAACATGGACTGGTGCGCGGCGGTCGTCCGGCGCCTCGTCGAGTTCACGCAGCTCGGGGGCGAGGTCGTGATCGTGGTCGCCGGCATCAACGTGGGAGCGCAGAGCTACTGGAACGCCGAGGCGACGATGCTCATGCACTGCGCCGGGACGCTCGTGATGGTCGACGGGACCTCGATGGTGCTCACCGGCAGCCG
>JAPXRJ010000219.1:0-4993 GCA_033813615.1 Microthrixaceae bacterium
ACCTCGTGATCGACAACCACGGCGATGCGGCGGGCCTCGAGGCCGAGGTCGACCGCGCCTGGTCCTGGATCCACACCCTCCCAGCGACATAGGGGCGCTCAGCGACGCACCTTGTCGCTCCCGATCTCACGTTCCCGCCCCGATCCCTCTGCCGGTCAGCGTCACAGGCCCGACGTAGCCTGCCCGCCGTGGCACACATCGGCGACAACTCGACCACTCGCACGCGGGCCGAACCGCAGATGGTGCGGCCGTTCAAGGTGGAGAGCGAGTTCCGCCCCGCGGGAGACCAGCCCGCTGCCATCGCTGCGCTGGCCGACGGCGTGCACTGCGGTGAGCGGTTCCAGACGCTGCTCGGCATCACCGGCTCGGGCAAGTCCGCCACCATCGCCTGGACGATCGAGCAGGTGCAGCGGCCCACACTGGTGCTGGCACCGAACAAGAGCCTCGCCGCCCAGCTGGCGAACGAGTTCCGGGAGTTCTTCCCCAACAACCGGGTCGAGTACTTCGTCTCCTACTACGACTACTACCAGCCCGAGGCGTACATGCCGACCACGGACACCTTCATCGAGAAGGACTCCTCGGTGAACGACGAGATCGAGCGCCTCCGTCACGCCGCCACGTCGTCGCTCCTGACCCGCCGGGACACGATCGTCGTCGCCTCGGTCAGCTGCATCTACGGCCTGGGCTCGCCGGACGAGTACGCGTCGCGGTTCTTCACGCTGCGCGTCGGCGACGTCGTGGACCAGCGCGACCTGCTTCGCCAGCTCGTGCACCTGCAGTACGAGCGCAACGACATGACGCTCTCTCGTGGGAAGTTCCGGGTGCGTGGCGACGTCATCGAGATCCAGCCGGCCTATGAGGAGACGGCGGTCCGCATCGAGCTGTTCGGCGACGACGTCGAAGCCATCTCGGTCGTCGACCCCCTGACGGGGGAGAAGGTCGCCCAGCTCGACGACGTGCTGATCTTCGCCAAGACCCACTACGTGGTGTCCGACGAGCGCCTCCAGGCCGCGATCGGCCGCATCGAGGTCGAGCTGCAGCAACGCCTCGCCCAGTTCGAGAAGGAGGGCAAGTTGCTGGAGGCGCAGCGCCTGCGCATGCGCACCGAGTACGACCTGGAGATGCTCCGGGAGATGGGCTTCTGCAACGGGGTGGAGAACTATTCCGCACCGATGGAGGGGCGAGGTCCGGGCGAGGCGCCGTCCACGCTCATCGACTACTTCCCTTCGGACTACCTCACGATCCTCGACGAGTCCCACCAGACGATTCCCCAGCTGCACGGCCAGTACGAGGGCGACCGCTCCCGCAAGGAGGTGCTGATCGAGCACGGGTTCCGCCTGCCGTCAGCGGCGGACAACCGCCCGCTGCGCTTCGAGGAGTGGCTCGAGCGCGCCGGCCAGACCATCTTCCTCTCGGCCACACCGGGAGCGTGGGAGCTCGAGCACTCGTCCCGGGTGGTCGAGCAGGTGGTGCGGCCCACCGGCCTGATCGACCCCGAAGTCGTGATCAAGCCCACCAAGGGCCAGATCGACGACCTGCTCGCACAGATCAACGACCGCGTCTCCGACGGCGAGCGGGTGCTGGTCACGACGCTCACCAAGAAGATGGCCGAGGACCTGACCGACTACCTGCTGGAGATGGGCGTTCGGGTCCGCTACCTCCACTCCGAGGTCGACACGCTGCAGCGCATCGAGCTGGTGCGCGACCTGCGGCTGGGCGAGTTCGACGTGCTCGTGGGCATCAACCTGCTCCGCGAGGGCCTCGACATCCCCGAGGTGTCGCTCGTGGCCATCCTCGACGCCGACAAGGAGGGCTTCCTGCGCTCTGAGACCTCGCTCGTGCAGATGATCGGACGTGCCGCGCGGAACGTCAACGGCCAGGTCCACATGTACGCCGACCGCGTCACCGACTCGATGACGCGAGCCATCTCGGAGACCAACCGCCGGCGCGGGTTGCAGCAGGCCTACAACGCCGAACACGACATCCACCCGCAGACGGTGCAGAAGGCGGTGACCGACATCCTCGCCGACCTGCGTGGGTCAGACGGATCGCCGGTTCCCGGCGGTGGGCGCCGATCCCGGCGTCCGGGGGAGAAGGCTCGGGCCGAGCAGTTCGCTGATCTCCCTCCGCAGGACCTCGGTGCGCTGATCCAGCTGCTCGAGGGCGAGATGCACCAGGCGTCGGCCGATCTCCGCTTCGAAGAAGCTGCCCGGCTGCGCGACGAGGTGAAGGAGCTCAAGCGCGAGCTCCGCAACGCCGGCGGCACCTGACCTGGTCTCCGGTCGGCGCCGCGGACCGTTCATCCGACCTGCTGGCGACGCCGTCCGCGATCTTGTACGTGGCGGGCGGTCATGTGGCGTGTGGCGTACAAGTTCGGCGGTCACGATCGATCTTGTACGTGGCGGGCGGTCATGTGGCGTGTGGCGTACAAGTTCGGCTGGGTGGCGTCGATCGAGCGGTGTCAAGAGGGGACCGCGACCCGTTGCGGTCGAACTCCCTGGCGTGATCCGCTCGCTCGCATGGGAATGGCGGAGCTGACCACCATCGCTCGAATCGCGGTGGCGCAGGACGGGGTCTTCACGTTGCACCAAGCCGAGGCAGCGGAGGTCGATCGGCGCATCGTGCACCGCGCAGCGCTCGACGGGGTCGTCACCAGCATCCGGCACGGCGTCTACCGGTTCACCGCGACGCCGCTGTCAGCAGAGCGCGAGATCCGAGCAGCGGTGTACGGCGTCGGAGCGGGAGCACGAGCAAGCCACGAGTCGAGCCTTCGACTCCACCACGTGCCCAACATCCCGTTCGACCGTCCGGTGGTCTCGGTACCGCCAGGTCGTCGAGCCAACCACTCGGACGTCCGGATCCACCGACTCGTCGACCAGCACCCGGAGCACCTGGCGGAGATCGATGGGGTCCCCACGACTTCGCTGCCCCGTGCGATCGTCGACGTGTCGTCGGTCTTCTCCCGTCCACGGATGGAATGGCTGCTGGACGAGGCCACGATCACCAAGCGGATCGTGACGCCGGGAGCGATCGCCAGGGTTCATCGGCAGGTCAACCATCGGGGACGACGTCACATCGCCCGGCTGGGGGAGCTGCTCGATGCTCGGACGTCGACCGGTTCGGTGCCGCGGAGCACGCTCGAACGCAAGATGGACGAGATGCTGGCCTTGACCCCGCTGGCGACTCCGGCCCGGGAGTACCCGGTGCCGTCGCTGGCGCCCGGCGCTGGATTCGCTGATCGGGCGTGGGAGGACGCCATGCTGATCCTGGAGGTCGATGGCCGCACGTATCACGAACGTCGGATCGCGATGCGCCGTGATCGCTCGCGGGACCGGGCGGCCGGCCTCCTCGGTTGGCACACGGTGCGTGTGCTCGACGAGGAGGTCGACGACGAGCCCGACCTGGTGATCGCCGACATCGTCGGCATCTACGAGCGTCGGCGCTCCCAGCTCCGGGCGACCGTCTGATCGCGGGCGCTCCAGTGGACGTTGTTGTACGTGGCGGTCTCGCATGTGGTGCGAGGCGTACAAGTTCGGCAGTGGGACGACCCGAGTCCTCAGGCGGGCGAACCGGCGGCGAGTGCGGCCTGGCGCAACCAGTGGTCGGTGAGCACCAGCAGCACAGCGGCCTCGACCAGCGGCACCGCACGCGGCAGCACGCACGGGTCGTGGCGACCCTTCGCCTCCAAGGTCACCGCCTCGCCGGAGCGAGTGACCGTCTGCTGCGGGGACGAGATCGTGGCGGTGGGCTTGAATGCGGCCCGCACCAGGATGTCCTCGCCGTTGGAGATCCCGCCCTGGATCCCGCCGGAGCGGTTGGTGGTGGTACGTGGCCGACCGTCCCGGCCGGGCACGAACTCGTCGTTGTGGGTGCGTCCGGTCATCGACGCCGCACCGAATCCCGATCCGACCTCGAAGCCCTTGGATGCAGGCAGGCTCATGACTGCCTTGGCCAGGTCGGCCTCGAGCTTGTCGAACACCGGCTCGCCCCAGCCGGCGGGCACACCCCGGGCGACGCAGGTGACCACGCCGCCCAGCGAGTCGCCGTCTCGCCGAGCCTGCTCGATCTTCGAGGTCATGGCGGCCGAAGCAGCTGGATCGGGGCAGCGCGTCGGGTCGGCCTCGACGGCGTCGAAGGTCACTGTCGAGGGGTCGAGGTCGACCGCCACGTCGTGGATCTGCGAGACCCAGGCCAGGACCTCGATGCCGAAGTGCTGCACCAGCAGCTTGCGGGCGATCGCTCCGGCGGCGACCCGTCCGATCGTCTCCCGGGCCGAGGCGCGCCCTCCGCCCGCCACTGCTCGGATGCCGTACTTCGCCTCGGTCGTGTAGTCGGCGTGCGACGGGCGGTACAGGTCGGCCATGTGGTCGTACGCGCCGGAGTTGTGGTCCTTGTTGCGCACGAGCAGCGCGATCGGCGAGCCGAGCGTCAGTCCATCGACCACGCCGGAGAGGATCTCCACGTGGTCGGTCTCGTCGCGCTGGGTGACCAGGCGGCTCTGGCCCGGCCGTCGCCGGTCGAGGTCGGGCTGGATGTCCTTCTCCGACAGCTCCAGGCGGGGAGGGCAGCCGTCGACCACCACGCCGACCCCACCCCCGTGGGACTCGCCGAACGTCGTGATGCGGAACAGCGTCCCGGTGCCGGAGGACATCGTCCAAGTATGGCAGCGGCGCATTGCGTTCAGATCGGCGCCGTGCGTGCCGAACGAGTGGGGTGACCGCCACCGACCACGTCGCCTCACCAGCCACCGCCCTCCATGGGCGTGCAGACCGGGTCGACGACACCTTCGGTGGTCGGGCCGGCGAACCCACCCGAGGTGGCGGCGGCACCCGAACCGCCGGCGACGCCGGAGTCCTCCGGCTCGCGTTGCACGCGCTCGGTGCGTTCGTCACGATCACGGTGCTCGTCGTCGCGCTGCACGGACCCACACCGGTGATCTCCGATGACGGCTCGGTGCTCGCTCAGGCGGCCCTCATGGGAGATGGCCGGTCGG
>JAPXRJ010000220.1:0-4943 GCA_033813615.1 Microthrixaceae bacterium
CCCGCAACTCCTCGGGCACCACGAAGCACGGCTCACCGAACAGGCCAGCACCACCCGAACCCTCACCGTCCGGGCCCTCACCACCCGAGCCTGCACCACTCGAGCCCTCGCCGCATTCCCCAGTCGAACACATGTTCGCAGTCTGCCCAAGGGGTGTGACACTCCCCCAACCACCGACTTCAGAGGACGTCGTCGGACCGCCAAGGATGACCTCGATGGTCCCGCTGCGCTGCCGACGCCGAGTCCCGGCGTGTTCGTCGTAGCCTCACGTTCGTGCGCTACGGCATCAACGGGTCTGGACGGTTGCTCACCGACGGCGTCGCCGGCGTCCTGGCCGACCTCACCGACGCAGAGACGGCAGGCTTCGCCAGCTACTGGGTCGCGCAGGTCGGCTTGATCGACGCGCTCACGGTCCTGGGCGCGCACGGCAGCACCGACTCGTCGATGCAGCTGGGGACGGCGGTGATCTCCACGTGGGAGCGCCACCCCCACATGCTCGCTGCGCAGGCGTTGACAACCCAGGCGCTCGTCGGCGACCGCCTGGTCGTCGGCATCGGCGTCAACCACCGGCCCCACGTCGAGCAGAGCCTCCGGATGACGTGGGACCGGCCCGTTCGCCACATGGCGGACTACCTGTCGATCCTGCAGGACCTGCTCGCGGGCGGCAGCGCCTCGTTCCAGGGCGACGTGTGGTCCTTCGACGGCGAGGGCGCCAAGCCGTCCGCCGGCACCCCCAAGGTCATGGTCGCAGCGCTGGGACCACAGATGCTCCGCCTGGCCGGTCGCCGCGCCGACGGCACGATCCTGTGGTGCGTCGGCCCGACGACGATCCGAACCCACATCGCGCCCGTGATCAACGAGGCCGCAGCCCAGGCGGACCGGCCGCCGCCGGCGATCGTGTGCTCGATCCCCGTGTGGGTCACCGACGATCCGACACCGGCCCGGCAGTTCCTCGCGGCGATCCTCGCCGACTACGCAGAGCTCCCGAGCTACCGGGCGATGATGGACATCGAGGGCGTCCATGGCCTGGGCGACCTGTCGATCGTGGGGAGCGAGGGCTTCGTGCGCGAAGCGCTCGGCCGGATCGAGGCGTCGGGGGCGACGGACTTCACGCCGGTGCCGATGGGCGGCAACCCCGACGAGGAGGCCCGGACGATGAGCGTCCTCCGAGACGCGATCGCTTCGTGACGTAGACCGGTCCAACTCCTCCGGCTCAGGACGGGATCACCCGGATCTCGGAGCGCACCGAGTTGGCGATGAAGCACTTGTGGTGGCTTCGATCGTGCAGATCTGCAACCGTCACATCGTCGGGAGCCGGCTCGACCCACTCGACCCGAGGGTGCAGCTCCACGTCGCTGATCCAGAGCTCCCCGCGGCCCGAGCGGCTCATGGAGCCCACCACCGTGTCGGTGTAGCGGTCCACGACGAACCCCTCGTCCGCGGCGAGGTGCAGGAACCACAGCATGTGGCAGCTGGAGATGGCCGCGACGAAGGCCTCCTCGGGATCGACCCTGCTGGGGTCGCCGTGCAGGTGCGGCGCGGACGACGCCGCCACCTCGACGCCACCGTCGAAGCGCCAGACGTGGCTGCGGTCGTAGCCGGTTCCGAAGTCGGCGCCGTTGCGATCCCAGACGACGGTGGCCAGATGCTCGGACATCGACCCACGTTGTCAGATGATCCCGGCGTGACGCAGCTCGGCCAGTGCGACGTCGTCGATGTCGAGGAGGTCCCCGAGCACCTCGTCGGTGTGCTCACCGAGCTCCGGACCGACCCAGCGGATCTCGCCGGGCGTGTCCGACAGCTTCGGGACGACGTTCTGCATCGCGAACTCGCCGAGCTGCGGGTGTGCGAGCCGCACCACGGCCTCCCGAGCGGCGAAGTGCGCGTCGGCCAGCATGTCGGGCGCCGTGAAGATCTTGCCGTTCGGCACGCTGTGCTCGTTGAGCAGAGCTTCGAGCCCGGCCGAGGTCATCGTGGCCGTCCACTCCCCGATCAGCGAGTCCAACTCCGCCTGGTTGGCACCGCGGGCGGTGTGGGTGGCGAAGCGTCGGTCCTCTCCGAGCTCCGGCCGACCCATCGCCTCGGCGAGGCGCCGCCACACGGTGTCCTGGTTCCCGCTGATCAGGTGCTCGCCGTCCGCGGTCGGGTACGCGTTGGCGGGCGCGACGTTGGGCAGCACCGAGCCGGTGCGCGGCCGGACGTAGCCGCTGATCGTGTACTCGGGGATCAGCGACTCCATCACGCCGAGCACCGCCTCGTAGAGCGCCGAGTCGACGATCTGGCCCCTGCCGGTGCTCGACCGTGCGTGCAGCGCGACCAGGCAACCGACGCACGCGAACGTGGCAGCGAGCGTGTCGCCGATCGAGATGCCGGCACGCGCCGGTGGGCGGTCGGGCTCCCCGATGACGGCTCGCAGTCCACCCATCGCCTCGCCGATCGCCCCGTAGCCGGGACGCGACGCGTAGGGGCCGCTCTGGCCGTAGCCCGACACGCGCACGACGATCAGCCGCGGGTTCGCAGCCATGAGATCCGCGGGGTCGAGGCCCCAGCGCTCGAGGGTGCCGGGACGGAAGTTCTCCACCAGGACGTCGGCTCCGGCGACCAGCTTCCGGGCCAGCTCCTGGCCCGCCGGCTCGCGCAGGTCGATCGTCACCGAGCGCTTCCCGCGGGCGACCACGGGCCACCACAGCGACCGGCCCTCGGCCTTCTCCCGACCCCACTCGCGCATCGGGTCCCCCTGGCCGGGCGGTTCGAGCTTGATGACATCGGCACCGAAGTCGGCGAGCAGCTGCCCGCAGAACGGGCCGGCCAGCAGCTGGCCCATCTCGACGACCCGGAGATCGGAGAGTGCAGCGGTCACGTGCTCACGCGCCGGCGGAACCGCGCAGGTCGCGAAGCTGCTGCTTCGACTCGACGTCGGATCCGACCGACACGTAGTGGTCCGCGTCGAAGTCCTCGGGCGGGTCCACCTCTTGCACGTGCTCGGGCTGGTCGTCCCACTCCAGGCGCAGCGCCCGCGTGACCACCGCGTGCTGGAGGTACATCGCGCTGATGTACGTGAGCTCGAAGACCTGCTCGTCGGTGAGCTCGTCTCGCAGCGTGGCGAACAGCTCGTCGCTGACGCGACCGCCGTCGAACGCGATGGCGTCCGCGTAGGCCATCACGGCGCGCTCGACTCGGGTGTAGGCGTCAGAGGTCTGCCAGGTGGGGATGTCACGGATCTTCGCCGGATCGGCGTGCAGGCCGCGCAGCGCCTGGACGTGCTGGGAGTAGACGAACTTCGAGCCGACCGCCCAACCGATGCGGCACTGCGCGAGCTCCCGGTGGACCGGGTCGAGCAGCCGGTCGGGACTGCGGTACATCACGAAGCCGGCGACCGCGTGCTCCATGATGTCGGGCGCCAGGGCGTAGGTGGTCCACCAGTCGCCCTCGCTCCCGGTGGCGGTGCCCATCCTGCCCTCGGCGACGGGATCGACGCCCTTGCCGAACAGCAGGTCGTACATCGCGTTGACCACCGGATCCTCGGTCTCGGCACGAGCAACCTGGCGGAGGCGACCCATCAGGACCGCTCACCGACTCGTGCGGACGACGTGGCCGGCGTGTGGCGGACGTCGGAGGCGTCGAAGCCGTCCTTGGTCCATGCTGCGAGCTCGAGGAGGATCCCGTCGGGGTCCTGGAAGTACACCGAGCGCACGTACACGCCGGGGTGCATCTCCTCGGCGACGGTCCACTCCGAGTCGTCGTGGTTGACCACGGTCGAGCATTCGACACCCGCCGCCACGAGCCGCTCTCGGTACTCCTCGATCCTGTCTTCCGACACCTGGAAGGCGATGTGGTTCATCGAGCCGACCGCCGAGGTGAGATCGCCGTTGTCGGGGCGAGCGGCCGGGGCCGAGACGCCAGGCACCGCATCGGGAGCGTCGGGGAACCAGAAGAACGCCAGGCTGTCAGTCCCGCCGATGTCGAAGAAGAAGTGCTGGCCCATCCCCGCGGGGAGCTCGATGGTCTTCACGAGCGGGAAGCCGAGCACCTGTTCGTAGAACTCGACCGTTCGGGCCATGTCGCTGCAGACCAGCGCGAGGTGGCTCACCCCGGTGATCTCCATCCGGTCCTCATCTCTCATGGCGGACTCCCTTGCCCCAACGACCCTGCTTGCCCAACGACCCTGCTTGCCCAACGACCCTGCTTGCCCAACGACCCTGCTTGCCCAACGACCCTGCTTACCCAACGACCCTGCTTGCCCAACGACCATAAGTGAACTTATGTGATCGCCATCATGGCACCGATCCCGATCGACCACGAGGCCCACCTGGCGCGCAGTGCTGAGCTCGCCGGGGTGCTGGCCGCCAACGCCGCGGAGGCCGAGGAGCTCCGACGACTCCCCCATGCGACGCTCGCCGCCGTCGACGCTGCGGACCTCATGCGCGTCTGCACCCCGACGTCGCTCGGGGGACACGGGCTCGGCATCGAGTCACTCGCCCACGGTGCCCGATGGATGGCCCGCGGGTGCGTCGCGTCGGCGTGGACGATCTCGTTCCTGCAGCTCCACGGCTGGCTGCTGTCACGCCTGCCGTCGGCGTCGCACGGCGAGCTGTTCACCACGTCGCTTCCCCTCGCCGCAGCACCTCTGGCGCCGACGGGCACCTACGCCGAGGTCGACGGCGGCTACGTCGTCACCGGTCGCTGGGAGTGGGCGACGGGCGTCGAGCACTCCGACTGGGTGCTCGTGCACGGCCTCCGGCTCGAACCCGAGCCGACGACGCGCTTCTTCGCGATGCCCATCGCCGATGTCGCAGTCGACGACGTGTGGCACACGTCCGGCATGCGGGCGACCGGCAGCAACACCGTGCGGATCGAGGCCGCGTTCGTGCCCGAGCGGTTCAGCCTCGACGCCCGTGAGCTCCTCCTGACCGCGGACGGAGTCGACGGCGACGGCATGGCTC
>JAPXRJ010000221.1:0-4920 GCA_033813615.1 Microthrixaceae bacterium
GCGGTGCGGGCGTGCAGGGACTTCGTGCGGGGTCGCTTGGCGCCGATGGTTCGAGAGGCGCAGCACGTGCCCTACTCGGTGGCGGTGGCCAGCTCCGGCACCGCCGAGACCCTGGCCGCCATGGCGTTCGCCCGGGGCGGCGGTGCCGCACCGCAGACCATGAACGGCGCGTTGCTGACACGGAGCGCACTCAGCGAGGTGGTCGAGGACCTCGCCGGGACGCCGACCACCGAGGAGCGCCGTCAGCTGCCCGGCATCGACGCCGCCCGCGCCGACATCCTCCTCGGGGGCGCGATCGTCCTGGAGCAGGTCTGCCTCGGCCTGGGCGTGGACGAGGTGGTGATCTCGGAGTACGCGCTCCGCGAGGGCGTGCTGCTCGACGGCCTGCACCGACTGCGCGGCGGGACCCTGCACCACCTCTCGGACCTGCGCGAGGCGTCGGTGGGCCACCTGATCGAGCTGTGCGACGACGATCCGGCGCACTCGGTCCAGGTCGCGGCGCTGTCGCTGCAGCTGGCCGAGTCGCTCGGACCGCGACTCGGGCTCGACCCGGCGGACTACGAGCTGCTGGAGGCGGGGGCGAAGCTGGCCAACGTCGGCCTGTTCATCAGCCACTCCGGACACCACAAGCACAGCTACTACGTCATCCGGAACTCCGAGCACCTGATGGGGTTCACGGATCGGGAGATCGAGTTGATCGCCCAGGTGGCCCGCTACCACCGCAAGGGACGCCCGGCGGAGAAGCACGCCGAGTTCGCGGCGCTGTCGGAGGTCGACAGGGCGCGCGTTCGATCGATGGTGTGCGTGCTGCGGGTGGCGATCGGCATGGATCGCAACCACGACGGCGCGGTCGAGCGGCTCGACATCGACGACGATGGCGACCACGTGCGCATCGAGCTGGTCGGGGCGCCGGGCGCCGACCTGTCGCTCGAGGCGTACACGGCGACCGAGCGCTCCAACATGCTGGCCGACTGCCTGGGCGCGACGGTGGAGATCGTCTGGGCCCTGTGAGCGGCCGAAATCGCCGGCTACTTGCTGGCGATCTGCTCGAGCAGCTCGACCATCTTCTCCTCGTTCGACTTCTCGTCCTCCGGCCTTCCGCCCCGGTCCCGCCACGCGTTCATCGGCGCCACGATCAGGAAGTAGATCGCCGCCGCAGTGATGACGAAGGTGATCAGCGCCGACAGGACCGTCCCGTAGAGGAACTCGGCGCCGTTGACGGTGAACGACTTTGCTGCCAGGTCCTTGACGTCACCCGGGAGGACCAGCCCGATCAGCGGATCGATGATCCCCTTGGTGATCGCGGTGATCACGGTGCCGAACGCGGCGCCGATGACGACGCCGACGGCCAGGTCGACGGCGTTCCCCTTGGCGATGAACTCCTTGAACCCCTTCAGCATGGCGGTGCTCCTGTCCTTCTCGGTGGTCGGTGGGTCAGTGCAATTCGACGACGATGACGGTCAACGTCCCGTTCGGTGCCGCGTAGGTGACCGACTCTCCGGTCCTGGCGCCCATGAGCGCCTCGCCGAGTGCCGAGGTCGGGGAGATGACCGTGACGCCGTCGGAGGCCTCCTCGATCGAGCCGAGCAGGTACTTCTCCACGTCGTCCTCGTCGTCGCCGTCGTAGCGGAGGGTGACGATCGTGCCGATGCGGACCTCGTCGGATGCACCGCCGATCTCGACGATCACCGCGTCCTCGAGGATGCCGAAGAGCTGCGCGATGCGCGCCTCCATCTTGGCCTTCTCCTCCTTGGCGGCGTGGTACTCGGCGTTCTCCTTGAGGTCGCCGTGCTCACGCGCCCGCTCGATCCGGTCGGCCATCTCGATGCGACCGTGGGTTCGCAGATCCTCGAGCTCGGCGGTCAGCCGGTCGTGCGCGTCCTGGGAGAGCTCCTGTGCCATGGCGGCCGAGCCTACGAGACGAAACGCGCCGTCGAGCGGAGCGGGGCCCGCTGGTACACTCTCGGGCGTGACCGCGACGCCCTTCCGCGTACTGATTCGCTAGCGCACGCCGCTCTCGGCGTGCGCTCCCCACCGTCCACCTGCGTGGACGGTTTTCTTTTGCCAGCGTTCCCACCAGCACAGCGCTCCGTTCAGGAGCCGACCAGTCAGGCAGAGCAGAGATGACCCACAAGATCGGCGTGATCGGCGGCGACGGCATCGGCCCCGAGGTGATCGTGGAGGCCCTGAAGGTCCTCGACGCCACCGGCGTGGACTACGAGCGCACCGACTACGACCTGGGAGCGCACCGCTACCTGGCCGACGGCACCGTGCTGCCCGACGAGGTGCTGCAGGAGTGGCGCGGACTCGACGCGCTGCTGCTCGGCGCGGTCGGCGATCCCGCGGTGGGTGTGGCGGCGCCGGCCGGTCTGGTCGAGCGCGGGATTCTGCTGCGGATGCGCTTCGAACTGGACCAGTACATCAACCTGCGTCCGTTCCGCCTGGCGCCCAACGTCGACTTCGAGGTGATCCGGGAGAACACCGAGGGGACCTATGCAGGCGAAGGCGGGTTCCTGCGCAAGGGCACTCCGCACGAGGTCGCCACCCAGGGTTCGGTCAACACCCGGATGGGCGTGGAGCGCTGCGTCCGCTTCGCGTTCGACAAGGCAGCGGGCACCGAGCGCCGGCACCTCACGTTGGTGCACAAGAAGAACGTCCTGACCTTCTCCGGCGACCTGTGGCAGCGGACCTTCGACGAGGTCGCCGAGGACTACCCGCAGGTGAGCACGGACTACATCCACATCGACGCGGCGTGCATCCACTTCGTCGAGCGTCCGGAGCGCTTCGACGTGATCGTCACGGACAACCTGTTCGGCGACATCCTCACCGACCTGGGTGGTGCGGTCGCCGGCGGCGTGGGCTACGCGGCGTCGGCCAACCTGAACCCGGCCCGCACCGGGCCGTCCATGTTCGAACCCGTCCACGGCACCGCGCCCGACATCGCAGGGCAGAGCAAGGCGAACCCGATCGCCGCGATCATCTCGTTGCAGCTGATGCTGGAGTTCCTGGGCGAGCCCGACGCGGCGGCGAAGGTCGCAGCGGCGTGCTCGGATCCGACGCGTTACCTGGGCTCCACCGTCGAGATCGGCGACGCCGTCGCGGACGCCGTCAAGAACGCCTGAACCCGCTGGCAGGGAGCGCCGGCAAAGAGACGCCGGACCGACACGCCGCACCAAGAGAACGAGGAGCGAACGATGCCCATCACCCCCACCGAGTCCATCTGGATGAACGGCGAGCTCGTGCCGTGGCAGGACGCCCGGATCCACGTGCTCACCCACACGCTCCACTACGGCATGGGCGTGTTCGAGGGCATCCGGGCCTACGAGACGTCGCAGGGTCCGGGCGTGTTCCGCCTCACCGACCACATCGAGCGACTCGAGCGCTCCGCGAAGATCATGGGCATGGCGCTGCCGTACTCGGTCGACGAGCTCGTGCAGGCCACCAAGGACGTCGTTCGGGCCAGTGGCCTGCCGTCGGCCTACATCCGCCCGATCGCGTACTACGGCTACGGAGAGATGGGCCTCAACACCCTGCCGTGCAGCGTCGACGTGTCGATCGCCTGTTGGCCGTGGGGCGCCTACCTGGGCGATGACGCGGTCACCAAGGGCGTGCGCATGAAGATCAGCACGTGGCTGCGCCACGACCACAACTCCATGCCACCCGCCGCCAAGACCACCGGCAACTACGTGAACTCCAGCCTGGCCAAGGTCGAGGCGCTCAACGCCGGCTACGACGAGGCGATCATGCTCAACCCCGCCGGGCTCGTCTCGGAGTGCACGGGCGAGAACATCTTCGTCGGACGGCACGGCAGGCTCATCACTCCGCCGGTGTCGGCCGGCGCGCTGGAGGGCATCACGCAGTCGACGGTCGCATCGATCGCCGCGGACATGGACATCGAGGTCGTCGAAGGCGACCTCACCCGCTCGGACCTCTACATCGCGGACGAGATGTTCGTCTGCGGCACGGCGGCCGAGGTCTCGGCGGTGAACTCGGTCGATGACCGTGACATCCCGTGTCCGGGTCCGTTCACCTCGGCGATCGCCGCGGAGTACGCCAAGGTCGTCCGCGGTCAGGTCGACCGCTACAAGGACTGGGTGGAGCTCGTGTCATGAACTGCGCTCCGGTGCTCCGATGACCGCCTTCGACCTGCCCGACGTGGGCGGCCACACCGCCGCGGTCCGATCGGTCGACATCTTCGACACGACGCTCCGCGACGGTGCCCAGTTCGAGGGCATCTCGCTGACGGTCGAGGACAAGTTGCGCGTCGCCGAGCAGCTGGACTGGCTGGGCGTTCGATGGATCGAGGGCGGCTACCCGCAGGCCAATCCCAAGGACGCCGAGTTCTTCCGTCGGGCTGCGGCGGGGGAGCTGGGCCTGTCGACCGCCACGTTGGTGGCCTTCGGCTCCACCCGTCGTCCCGCCGGCAAGGTCGACGAGGACCCCACGCTGAAGGCTCTGGTCGAGGCCGGCACCGACACGGCGTGCATCGTGGGCAAGTCGTGGGACTTCCACGTCACCGAGGCGCTGGGCACGACCCTCGACGAGGGCGTCGCCATGGTGGGCGAGTCCGTGCGGTTCCTGCGTGACGGCGGGCTGCGGGTGTTCTTCGACGCGGAGCACTTCTTCGACGGCTACAAGGCAAACCCCGAGTACGCGCTGCGCGTGCTGGAGGCCGCTGCCACCAACGACGCCCAGGTGCTGGTCCTGTGCGACACGAACGGCGGCTCGCTGCCGCACGAGGTGCAGCGCATCACGGCGGAGGTCGCGTCGTACTTCGAGGGCACCGACATCGGTATCCACACCCAGAACGACTCGGGCTGCGCGGTGGCCAACTCGGTCGCCGCGGTGCTCGGGGGTGCCTCCCAGGTGCAGGGCACGGTGAACGGCTACGGGGAGCGAACCGGCAACGCAAACCTCATG
>JAPXRJ010000222.1:0-4902 GCA_033813615.1 Microthrixaceae bacterium
GCCGGTGATGGGCGCCCTGCGCGTGGCGACACGTGCCATGCGGGCGTCGCGCACGTCCACGATGCGGGCAGCGAGTGAGCCGTCGAGCAGCACAGCGGGCATGCCGCCGTCGGACTCCAGCTCCTGGAAGAGCGACCAGCCGACCGTCGCCATCTCGTCGGTGAGGCTCTCGACGTAGCCGGAACCGCCCGCCGGGTCGAGCACCCGTCCCAGGTTCGACTCCTCCTGCAGCAGCAGCTGGGTGTTGCGGGCCATGCGGCGACCGAGCTCGCTCGGGTTGCCGAGCAGCACGTCGTACGGGAGCGCCGTCACTCCGTCGGCACCGCCGATGCCGGCCGCGAACACCGCTGCGGTGCCGCGCAGCAGGTTCACCCACGGATCGAAGCGGGTGAGCATGCGTGTGGCCTCGGTGACGTGCAACGCAGGAGCCTGCGCGTCGGCGGACACTCCGCATGCCGCGAGCAGGTTGGACCAGAGGCGCCGGGCGGCACGGATCTTGGCGACGGTGGAGAAGACGTCCTCGTCCGCCGCCAGCTCGACCTGGATCTGACCGGCCGCCTGATCGGCGGTGAGGCCGGCCGCTGCCATGGAGCGCAAGTAGGCAGCTCCGGTGGCGAGCATGACCGCGAGCTCCTGGCACTCGGACGCTCCGGCCTCCACCGCCGGAAGGGTGGAGACGGTGACCGAGCGGACCGCGGGGAACCGCTCTGCGGTGCGGGCCGCGAGCGAGCCGAGCTCAGCGAGCATCCGCTCGGGATCCCGGCCGGCACCACCGCGGGCGGCGAGCGTGGCGATCGGGTCGGCGCCGAAGCCGCCGAGGGCGTCTGCGGGCTCCACGCCACGCTCCGCCCACAGGGCGGCGAGGGCGTCGGACGCGGTGACGACGTCGAAGCCGGGGCGCAGCGCCACCGGAACGAGCTCCAGGTACACGCCGTCGAGGGCCGCGGCGAGCGACGTCGCGTCGGTCACCGGGCCCGATCCCCAGCGGAGCTCCAGGCTGGTGACGCCCCGTTCGAGGTCCTGCAGCACGTTGGCGTTGGCCGTCCTTGCGTCAGCACCTGTGACGACCATCCGGACGTCCCACGCCACGTCGGCCCGTCGGGCGGCATGTGCGCCGCGGGTGAACGGCGCTGCGCCGGGGAAGCCCGCGTCGTCGTGCGCACCCGGCGAGTTGTCCGGTGTGTAGAGCGGCTGGATGGTGATCCCGTCCGCGGTGGTGCTGAGCAGCTTGGTGAACGGGGCGCCCTTCAGGACCTTGTCGACCGCGGCCAACCACGCATCCTCGTCCGCGGGCTCGAACCCGTCGGACAGCGTCGTCATGGGTTCGGCTGCTGAGCCGTCGACCACCAGATTGCCTCCACGTCCGGGCGGCCGGAGCGTCGGTCCGCCGTCGTGCGAGGTTACCGAACCTCGGAAGAGGGTTCCGAGGCCGGACCCTGCCCGTGCCCCATGCGCGGCGCGACCGGGGAGGCGAACATGTCCGCGTCCGGGGACGCCGCGGCCCAGACCGGTGGATCCTGGTCCGGAACGGGCGCCGAACGGGCGGGCCCGGTCGCGGGCGAAGCGAGGTGAGCGCCGACGCGCGTCGGACGCCGGAAGAACCGGAACGCCGTGAAGCCGCTCAGCACCGCCATCAGCGCGAACGTGACGATCCGGAACAGCGGATTGCCGCTCTCGGTGCCCGCCGTCATGGCGTGGACGGCGACCATCACCGCCACTGGGTACGAGAGGTAGTGCAGTCCACGCCACACCCTGCGAGGCATCCGTGGCCGGAGGAGGGAGGTGGCTTCGACGACGACCAGGAGCCAGAAGGCGCCGATGCCCCACGCGACCGCGCCGGCCCGGTAGGTGGACTGGAACGGGATGAACAGCTGCACCCAGGCGAAGTGCACGTAGCTGTCGAGGTAGAGCGCGACGAGGTGGGCGGCGATGAACGCGCAGCTCAGGCCGCCGAGCATCCGGTGCATGTCGGTCAACCACGCCGGCATGCCCCGGCGCGGGATCACCTTGGTCGTGAGGGCCAGGCCCCAGAGCAACGTGAGCGCGACGAGCACCGCTGCGACCATGCCGCTGGATCGGGCGACCCACCACCAGAGCTGCTCGCTCATCCGCACTCCATTCGAGGAGTGATCGGACGCGGGATGCCCGCCCTTGAGCGAGCCGTCCGCCCCGTCGGCTCAGCTCTGCTGGGCCGGTTCGGGCTTGTGGAAGACGACGAGCGTGCCGACGCCGGCGAGGACACCGAGGACGCCGGCGACGAGGGCGCCGCGCCAGTCCTTGGTGAGGTCGTCGGAGATGCCGAACGCGTGGTCGAGCGACCAACGACCGGGGCCGAGCGCCCCGATCCCCCACGCGAGGGTCCCGAGGACCATCACGTACTCCCAGCCGTTCTTGAACATGAAGAACGATCCGCGGTGGTCCGTCCGTGCGGCGACCACGCAGATGCCGATCAGACCGGCGGCGGCGAACGGCGTGAGCAGGCCGACGGCGAGCAGCGCGCCGGAACCCAGCTCGGTGACCGCGGCCATCCACGCGTTCAGGCGACCGGGCTTCATGCCGAGGCTGTCGAACCAGCCGGCGGTGCCGTCGATCTTGCCGCCGCGGAACACCTTGTTGTAGCCGTGCAGGAACAGGGTCACGCCTGCGACCACTCGCAGCACGACCATGACGATGTCGAACTCGCTGGCACTCACGTCAGCCACCTCCGATCGGCGATCGTACGCCAGCATCGGGAGAGGGGTGCTCACCGACATCGGTCGTCGCGATCCGCTCCGCAGAACCTCTCGGGCGGGTAGACCGGACCCATGGACGCACTCCAACCCTTCCCCGACGACTGGAATCGGGCGCTGGCCGTCGTGGCGCACCCCGACGACCTGGAGTTCGGCGCGGCATCTGCCATCGCCCGCTGGACTGCGCAGGGCAAGGTCGTCACCTACCTGCTCGTCACCGACGGCGAGGCCGGCATCGACGACATGGCACCCGAGCTCTGCGGTCCGCTCCGTCGGCAGGAGGAGGTCGACTCCGCCCGCATCGTCGGCGTCGACGCAGTGGAGTTCCTCGGTCGAGCCGACGGGTTCGTCGTCGCCGACCTCGAACTGCGCCGAGACCTGGCCGGGGCCCTCCGTCGGCACCGACCCGACATCGTCGTGTCGATCAACTTCCGCGAGCACTGGGGCGGGCGGGGCTGGAACCACGTGGACCACCGCGCCACCGGCGAGGCGCTGCTCGACGCGGCCCGCGACGCCGGCAACCGGTGGCTGTTCACCGACCTCGTCGACCCGGACACGGGCAACCCGCTCGAACCGTGGTCCGGCGTGCGCTTCGCCGCGTTCTCCGGCTCCGACCTCGCCACGCACGCGGTGGACGTGACGGAGTGGATGGACGAAGGGGTCGCGTCGCTCGCGGCCCACCGCACGTACCTCGACGGCCTTGCCGACGGCACCGTCGGCAAGGACCCCGGTCCCTTCCTGCGTGGCATCGCTGAACAGACGGGACGGCGAGCCGGTGTCGCCCTGGCGGCCGGCTTCGAGATCATCGACCTGTAGCGCGCCGGTTCCGGGGTGCGGATCGCGACGACGGACGGGCGCATTGTTTCTCCAGTCCGGGCCGGGACACGCCGACGCTGGATGAACGATGTCAGCACTCCCTCCGTCGGACCCCGGCGCGCCCGGAACCGTCCGAACCGCACCCGAACTGCACCGGCTCAGCGTGTCGGTCGACCGGCTCACCGCGCACGCGTCGGACTGGTCGACCCAGCGTCTGCTCGACGAGGGGCTCGACCTGGTGCGAGACGTGTCGTGGGCCGACGCGTGTGCGCTCGTGCGCGTCGATGGCGGCGAGGTCATCGTGGTGCACAGCCGCCCGGGTCAGCCGTCGTCGGCTGACGAGGCCAGCTCGGTCGCGCTGCCGCCTTTGCACGACGTGCCCACCGACTGGTTCCCGTGGGGGTTGGCCCCGATCCAGGCCGACCGGTTCGTGCTGATCGACGATGCCCGGGCGTTGCCCGCTGGCCCCGCCGGCACCGCGACGCTGGGTTCCTGCGGCGTGCGCTCCTGCCTCCACCTGCCGCTACGACAGCGCGGACGGACGGTGGGCGCGCTGCAGGTGTACTGGTCGCAACCGCGCCTGGAGTGGGACGACGACCGGGGCCGACTGCTGCGGACCCTCGGGCGGTTCCTGCTCGGATGCGACGACCGCGACCGGGCCTGAGCCCTACTGCGTCGGTCGGTCGTCCGGTTCCTGCTCCAACTGCTCGAGCGTCTCGTTCTCTGCCGCAAGTCGTTCGGCGCCGACCGCTGCGTCGCCGTCTCCGAGCCGCAGCATGCGGCGCATCGCCTTCCGGACGCCCTGGTCGCCCGACTCCGCACGTATGCGCTCCAGATCGGTGAGGTGCGAGTCGACCACCTCGTGACGTTCGAGGATCGTCGACACGAACGCCTGGACGACCCCCGCCGCCGGGAGCGCCATGATCGCCCCCATCGGACCGAGCAACGTTCCGCCGACGATCGCTGCACCGAACGCGACGGCCGGATGCAGGTCCATCGTCTGCGCCGTGATCTTGGGTGCGAACAGGTAGTTCTCGATCTGCTGGTAGACGAGGATGAAGATCAGCACCCACAGCGCGGTGATCGGGTCGTTGAGCAACGCGATCAGGACCGGGAGCGCACCGGCGAGGTAGGTGCCGATCGCCGGGATGAACTGGCTGATCAATCCGACCCAGAGCGCGAGCGCCAACGGCGACGGCACGCCCACGATCGTCAGGAACAGCCACGTGCACACCGATGACAGGACGGCGAGCATCAACCGCGAGTAGATCCAGCCGCCGGTCTTCTGGATCGCGAGCTCCCACAGCAGCAGCACCGTGCGCTGGTTGCGTTGCGGCAGCACCGAGCAGACGTTTCG
>JAPXRJ010000223.1:0-4871 GCA_033813615.1 Microthrixaceae bacterium
TTGATCTTGATGCCGGTCTGCTCGGTGAAGTTCGCGAGCGTCGTGCCCGGCCCGTCGACCGAACCGTCCTCGGCGGTGTCGATGTACTCCGGCCAGTTCTCGAAGTAGACGCCGTTGGACGACCCCCCCGACCCCCCGTTCCCGCTGTCGTCGTCGTCGCCGCACGCGGCGAGGATCTGCGGTGCGATCACTGCACCGCCCAGCACGATGCCGGAGCGGGTCATGAACTGTCGGCGGGTCACTCGGTTCGCCATGGATCCTCCTGATCTGCCGGCGTCAGCCGGGTTCCTGCGCCGGTCCGAGAAGACCGGCGGCTCTTGGTGGTGATCACGACGGCACTCAGCCGACGGTGACCGCCTCGGTCTCGTCGTCGTCCATGAAGGTGACGCCGGCTTCGTCCGCCGCGATCGCCTCCGGGACCAGGTAGGCACCCTCGTACGCCCACGTCATCGTGATGGGAGACCCCACCGAGAGGCTGGACGGGTCGTCCTCTGGACCGAGGTGCGCCACGAGGTCGGCGCCGGTGCGGGTCTGGACCTGGCATCGCACGACCGGGCCTTGGAACACCAGGCTGGTGACGGTGCACTCGATCGTTCCGGCGGCCTCGTCACCGTGCAACGGGGCGCCCGCCGGAACCAGACGCTCCGGCCGGATCATGATCGTCGCATCTGCGCCGGTGCTGTACGAGCGACCGGCGCTGGGGACGCGGAACTGGGTGCCGAGCCGGGAGTCGACGGTGACCTGATCGCCGGCCTGGGACACGACCTTCACCGGGAGCAGGTTGGCCGTGCCGATGAACCCGGCCACGAACGTCGTCGCCGGGTTGCCGTAGATCTCGGTCGGGGTGCCGATCTGGTCGACGCGACCCTGCGTCATCACCGCGATGCGGTCCGACATGGTCAGCGCCTCCTCCTGGTCGTGGGTGACGAAGATGAAGGTGATGCCCACGTCGCGCTGGATGCGCTTGAGCTCCAGCTGCATGACCTGGCGGAGCTTCAGGTCGAGCGCCCCGAGCGGCTCGTCCAGCAGCAGCGCCTTGGGCATGTTGACCAGCGCTCGGGCCAGGGCGATGCGCTGCTGCTGCCCACCGGAGAGCTGGTTGGGTCGACGCTCGGCGAACTCGGGGAGCCGGACGACCTCGAGCATCTCCATCACGCGGGCCTTGATGTCGGCTTCCTTGACCTTCTTGTTGCGCAACCCGTAGGCGACGTTGTCGAACACGTTCATGTGCGGGAACAGCGCGTAGTTCTGGAACACCGTGTTGACGTCGCGCTTGTTGGGCGGCGTCCGTGAGACGTCCTGGCCCTGCAGCAGGATCCGACCGCTGGTCGGCTGCTCGAAGCCGGCGATCATCCGCAGCGTGGTGGTCTTGCCGCAGCCCGATGGCCCGAGCATGGAGAAGAACTCGCCCTCCTCGATGTCGAAGACCGCCTCCTCCACCGCGACGAAATCACCGAAGTGCTTGGTCACGTGGTCGATCCGGATCACCGGACCGCCGGGCTGCGTCGGAGCATCACCCGGCAGTGTCAGAGCATCATCCTGTGACATTCGAAGCGGTCTCCCACATGTGCCATGGATTCCGATTGGTTTGGTACCTTACTGCAACGATTCGCCACGCCGTCCATGGGAAGGTGCCACACGTCACCGGCGGTTCGATCGGCGCATCATCGCACATCAGGTGCCACACACCTACCTCAAGGAGGACCCGGAGATGGCTCTGACCGAGGTTCGAAACGAGAACTTCATCGGCGGGAGGTGGGCTCCGGCCCGCTCCGGACGCAGCACCGACGTCGTCGACCCGGCGACCGGTGAGGTGATCTTCGCCGCTCCCGACTCGGGCGCGGAGGACGTCGACGACGCCTGCCGCGCCGCTGCCGAGGCGTTCGTCGGCTGGGGTCGGACCACCCCTGCCGAGCGCTCTGCTGCGCTGCTGCGGTTCGCCGACGCGATCGAGGCACGGGCCGACGACCTGGTCGCCGTCGAACAGCTCAACGCCGGCAAGCCCATCGCCGCGACCGGCATCGAGATCGAGGCGTCGGTCGACTGCTACCGCTTCTTCGCCGGCGCGTGCCGGACGATGGAGACCCAGGGTGCGGGCGAGTACCTCGAGGGCTACACGTCGATGCTGCGGCGCGAACCGCTCGGCGTGGTCGCGTCGATCGCCCCGTGGAACTACCCGTTCATGATGGCTGCCTGGAAGCTCGGCCCCGCGCTGGCTGCCGGCAACGCCGTGGTGCTCAAGCCGTCCGAGCTGACCCCGATGAGCTCGCTGCTGCTCGCCGAGATCGCGGCCGACATCTTCCCCGCCGGTGTGCTCAACGTGGTCGTCGGCGGCAAGCAGACCGGCGCCACCCTCGTCGAGCACCCGCTGGTCGAGATGATCTCCCTGACCGGCTCGGTCGGCACCGGAAAGGCGATCGCCAAGGCGGCGTCGGACTCGCTGAAGCGGGTCCATCTGGAGCTCGGCGGCAAGGCGCCGGTGGTGGTGCTCGACGACTCGGACCTGGCCAAGGTCGCCGAGTCGGTGAAGGTCGGCGGCTACTGGAACGCCGGTCAGGACTGCACCGCTGCCACCCGGATCATCGCCGACGCCGACATCCACGACGCGACCGTCGACGCCATCTCCGACGCGGCGCGCAGCCTGGTCGTCGGCCCGACCACCGAGGAGGCGACCGAGCTCGGGCCGGTCATCTCGGCCGCCCAGCGAGAACGGGTGCAGGGCTTCGTCGACCGGGCCGTCGCCGCCGGCGCCACCGCCGTCACCGGCGGGTCCGTTCGCGACGGCACCGGCTACTACTACGAGCCGTCGGTCGTCATCGGCGTGGAGCAGGACTTCGAGATCGTCCAGCGCGAGGTGTTCGGGCCGGTCGTCACGGTCCAGTCGGCCCCCGACCTGGAGGCCGCCGTCGCCATGGCGAACGACGTCGACTACGGGCTGGCCGCGTCGGTGTTCACCTCCGACGTCGGCAGGGCCATGGAGGCCAGCGCGCTGCTGCGCTTCGGCACCGTGTGGGTCAACGACCACATCCCGCTGGTGTCGGAGATGCCCCACGGCGGCTTCAAGCAGTCGGGCTACGGCAAGGACATGAGCCAGTACGCGGTCGAGCACTACACGGAGCTCAAGCACGTGATGGTCAAGTGGTGACCGGGACCGGGTCGAGCGAGCGCGACGAGCGGCTGACGGCGCGTGCCGGAGAGATCGCCGCGGTGGAGATGCCCCGGCTCCTCGAGCGCACCACGGCGTCCAAGGCGCTGTACGACCGTGCCGTCGGTTCCATGCCCGGCGGGGTGGCGTCGAGCTTCCAGCTCGGCGACCCGTACCCCGTGTACCTGAACCGCGGCGTCGGCGCCGAGGTGTGGGACGTCGACGGCAACAGCTACTTCGACTTCCACAACGGGTTCGGCTCCATGGCCGTCGGCCACGCCCACCCGCTGGTGATCGAGGCGGTCGAGCACTCGGCACGCAACGGCATGCACTTCGCGGTGACGGTCGAGACGACCGTGGCGCTGGCCGAGGAGCTGTGCCGGCGGTTCCGGGTCGATCAGGTCCGGTTCACCAACTCCGGCACCGAGTCGAACATGTCCGCGATCCGGGTGGCCCGGGCCGCGACCGGCCGCGACGTCATCGCCAAGATCGAGGGCAGCTACCACGGCCACGTCGACCAGCTCATGTACTCGGTGCTGCCCGGCGCTGACGTCATGGGCGGGCGTGACGCGCCGGCAGCCACCCCCAAGTCCAAGGGCATGCCCGAGGGCCTGTCGCAGTGGATCCGGGTCGTGCCGTTCAACGACGCCGCCGCGCTGGAGCGGCTCCTGCAGGCCGAGGGCGACCAGATCGCGTGCCTGATCATGGAGCCGGTGATGATGAACATCGGCATCGTCGTGCCGGCCGACGGCTACCTGCAGGCCGTCCGCGACCTGTGCACCCGCTACGGCGTCATCCTCATCTTCGACGAGGTGAAGTGCGGCGCCACGATCGCCGAGGGCGGTGCGCAGCAGCGCTTCGGCGTGCAACCCGACCTGGCCAGCTGGGCCAAGGCCATCGGCGGCGGCGCCCCCATCGGCGCCTTCGGCGGCAAGGCCGAGATCATGGAGGAGATCAACAGGGGTGCCGCCCATCAGGGCACCTTCAACGGCAACCCCATGTCGGTGGCCGCGTCGCTGGCGACCTTGACCAGGGTCCTCACCCCCGACGCGTACGAGCACTTCGCCACGCTGGGCGCCCGCCTGGCCGGCGGCATGGACGCGGTCATCGCCGAGCACGACCTGCCCGCCCACACCGTCGACCTGGGCTGCAAGGGCTGCATCTCGTACCGACCCGATCCGCTCACCTGCTACCGGGACTTCCTGGAGACGAACATCCACCTCTACACCGCGAGCTACCCGTGGATGGTGAACCGGGGCGTGTTCATGACCCCGGGCGACGAGGAGCAGTGGACGCTGTCGGTGCAGCACACCGAGGCCCACGTCGACCGTTACGTCGACGCCTTCGCCACCTTCGCCGCCGAGCTCGCGGCCTGACCCGGAGGTGAGCGTCGACCTGGAGCGCGTGCGGTCCCGGAGCTTCTGGCTCGAGACCTGCGACGACGACCTCACGCCCCGAGATCCGCTGCCCGGCGACCTCGACGTCGACGTGGCGATCGTCGGTGGCGGCCTGACCGGGCTGTGGACGGCCCTCTACCTCAGGGAGCTCGCACCGGACTGCCGGGTGGTCGTCGTCGAGTCGGAGGTGTGCGGGTTCGGCGCCTCGGGCCGAAACGGCGGCTGGTGCTCGGCGCTGTTCCCCACGTCGCTCGACCACCTCGCCGTGCTGGCCGGGCGCCAGGCGGCCGTCGCCCAGCACCGGGCGATGATCGACACGGTCGGAGTGG
>JAPXRJ010000224.1:0-4803 GCA_033813615.1 Microthrixaceae bacterium
GTCATGAGGGTGGATGCCCTTGAACGCCAGGCTCATGACGCCGCCCCGCACCGCGGGGTCGGCCGGACCGTAGATGACCAGGTCGGACCCGAACCGCTCCGTCAGGCTGTCCATCGCATAGGTCGTGAGAGCGACCTCGTGTGCCCGGACCTTGTCCATCCCGAGCGAGCCCAGGTAGTCGACGGCTGCTCCGAGCCCGACGATCTCGGCGATCGGCGGCGTGCCCGCCTCGAACTTGTGGGGCACCTCGGCGGGGACGAATCCGTCCGTGGTGACGTCGAGGATCATGCCCCCGCCGCCCAGGAACGGGGGCATGGACTCGAGCAGGTCGGCCCGGGCCCAGAGCACCCCGACACCGGTCGGTCCCAGCATCTTGTGACCGGAGAACGCCAGGAAGTCCGCACCCATCTCGACGACGTCGGTGGTGACGTGCGGGACGTACTGGCAGGCGTCGATGCAGGCGAGCGCTCCGGCGGCGTGTGCGGCGTCGGTCAGTCGTCGGACGGGTGTGATCGTGCCGACCACGTTCGACATGGCCGAGAGGGCGAGCAGCTTGGCGCTGTCGAGCAGTCGATCCAGGTCGGTGAGGTCGAGTCGGCCGTCGTCGGTGAGCGGTATCCAACGCAGTTCGAGCCCGCGCTCGGCCGCGAGCTGCTGCCACGGGACGATGTTCGCGTGGTGCTCGAGCTGGGTGAGCACGATGACGTCACCCGGGCCCAGGTTGGCGGCCCCCCACGAGCGGGCGACCAGGTTGATCGACTCGGTGGCGTTCTTGGTGAAGACGATCTCGTTGGCAGATGGGGCGCCGATGAAGCCGGCGACCTTGGCCCGGGCTGACTCCATGGCGTTGGTCGCCTCTTCGGCCAGGGTGTACGCCGCCCGGTGCACGTTGGCGTGGGTGGTCTCGTAGTAGCGGTCCATCGCGTGCAGCACGGCGGTCGGCTTCTGCGATGAAGCGGCTGAGTCCAGGAACACGAGCCGGTGGCCGTGGACCGTGCGCGACAGGATCGGGAAGTCGGCCTTGATGGTGGCGACGTCGAGCTCGTCGAGCGCTGCGACGTCGACGGTTCCGGTGGCGTCGGCTGCTGTGCTCATGGGACGTGCTCCGGCTCGCGGAAGGCGTCGAAGCCTTCCTGTTCGACCTGTTGCGCCAGCCCCGGACCGCCGGTGGCGACGATCCGGCCGTCGATCAGGATGTGCACGACGTGGGGTTCCAGGTGGTCGAGCAGGCGCTGGTAGTGGGTGATCACCAGCACGCCGAGCTCAGGACGATCCTTGCGGACCTCGTTCACGCCGTTGGCGACGACGCGCAGAGCGTCGATGTCCAGACCTGAGTCGGTCTCGTCGAGGATCGCCAGCTCGGGCTCCAGGATCGCCATCTGCAGGACCTCGTTGCGCTTCTTCTCGCCGCCGGAGAAGCCCTCGTTGAGGAAGCGGTCGGCGAAGCTCGGGTCCATGTCGAGACGCTGCATCCACTCCATGATCGCGATGCGGATCTCCAGCACCGACAGGTCGATGCCCTTGCGCTCCGACAGCGCCTGACGCAGGAACTGGCGCACGGACACCCCGGGGATCTCCTGCGGGTACTGGAAGGCGAGGAACATGCCGCTCCGGCCACGCAGGTCGGCGGACCAGTCGGTCACGTCGTCGCCCTTGAACCGCACCGATCCGCTGGTGATCTGATATTCGGGCGAGCCCATCAGGGTGCTGGCGAGCGTCGACTTGCCCGACCCGTTGGGTCCCATCAGCGCGTGGACCTCACCGGGACCGATGGTCAGCGACACCCCGCGGAGGATCTCGGCGTCGGACTGCTCGGTCGGCGCGGCGTGCAGGTCGTCGATCACGAACAGGGGCACGGTGGGGGGATCGCCGGACATGAGGCCAGTCTATTTCCACTACGGCGATAGGGGTAATAGCCCATCAGCGCGGATCCCCCCCCGTTCTGTTCGGCGTTTCACAAGGAAGATGTTGTGAAACGCCGAACAGAACGGGAAGGGGCGACCTGCCACGATGGTCGACCGATGCCGCTCACGTTCCTCGCCCATCAGGCGCCAGTCCTCCCGCTCAAACGCTGGCGTCCGGAGCTCGACGGAACGGCGATGGTCGTCGGGACGATCGTCCCGGACATGGCGCGGGCCGTGCCGCCCCGGTTCGCGTTGATCTGGGACGGGCGCCCGATCTGGTGGGACGGCCACGCCTGGGGCCAGGCGCTGACCGGCGGGCTCGTCGTCGGGCTGCTGCTGACGTGGTCCGCCCGACGACTCGTGCTGCCCCGTTTGGCCGGCTACCTCCCCGACCTCGGACAGTTCCACCTGCGCGACCTCCGCCTCCTCGGCCGGACCCGGCACCCATGGTGGATCGTGGTGCTCTGCCTCGCGATCGGCTCGATCACGCACCTCCTGATCGACCTCGTCACCCACACCGATCGCGGGGTCGTCCTGCCCGGGCTCGCCGTCCACCTGTTCGACATCGCCGGAAAAGACGTCAAGGTCGCGACGGTCCTGCAGGTGCTCGCGTCGGTCGGCCTGTCGGTGTTCACCGTGTGGGAGATGTACGACATCGGCCGCCGGCGACTGATCAGCCGCTGGAGCGGGGTCGAGGTCCCGGTGCCCGCGCTGACGCCGTCGAACCGGTTCGCCGTGAGAGCCGTCGTGGTGGTGGCGGCAGGGTTCAGCGGTCTCGTCGGGCTGACCCGGGTGTCGATCACCCCGGCGGTCGGCTTGATGACCTCGGTCGTCGTCGGGTGGGTCGCTCTGTGCGTGATCGCCGCGTTCGTGCGCCCGGCGTCGGACGCCTGAACTCGGGACACCCCGGGTCGTCAGGCGACGGCGCAAGTCCCGAGAACCTGGCTCACCAGCCTCGATCCACCCACTCCTGTAGCTGAGGTGACTCGTCGCCGATCGTGGTGTCGTCGCCGTGGCCGGGCAGGACGATCGTGTCGGATGGCAGCTTCGAGAGCAGTCGACGCTCGATCGACTCGATGATGGTGGGGAAGTCGCCACCTTCGAGCTGCGTGGTGCCGGGCCCTCCGGGGAACAGCGTGTCGCCGCTGAAGAGGATCGGCTTTCCTTCGATGCGGAAGCAGACCGATCCGGGAGTGTGGCCGGGGGTGTGGATCGTTCGCAGTCGTAGGTCGCCGACTTCGATGAGCTCGTCGTCGCCGATGATCTCGTCGTAGCTGGGCAGCATCGCTGCGTCCGCTGCAGTGACCGCAACCGAGTAGCCGGCGTCGCGCATCTCGGGGACGGCCTGGATGTGGTCCCAGTGGCCGTGGGTCTCGAGCACCCGGCGCACGCCGAGTGAGTCGGCCAGCTCCAGCAGTTGCTCGTGCTCGTTGGCCGCGTCCAAGAGGACCGCATCGCCGGTGCGTCGGCATCGGATGACGAACACGTTGTTGTCCATCGGACCGACGACGACCTTGTGGACCGCCACGTCGGTGTCGGACAGGTGCAGGGTGCCGGGCTCGGACATGGCCCGAGTCTCGCGCCGTGGACGTCGGTCGCGACGTCCTCGACGGGTGGCGTCGGAACAGCTTTCGCCCTCAGCGCACGGTTCGGACGCGCTGAGGGCGAAACCTCTCGCGTGCGCCGGCCCGGTCATCGCCCGTTGCTCGTGGCGTCGACGTTCAGAGGACGTCGAAGCCGAGGGCGAGCGCGACCGGGATCTGCGTCGGGTCGAACGTGACGAACGTGGTCGGGCGGGGGAGGCGGTCGGCGGCAGCGAGGTGGATGGCATCGACGGTGCGCACCGGCTGGGTGCGGCCGAGCTCCGCGGCGCGGTCGAGGCACAGCTGGTCGACGGGGACGACGTGGATGCGCTCCCAGTCGTCACGCAGCGCCCGGCGCAGTTCGTCGGTCCGCATCGGGTCGTCGCCGAGTCGGTCGACCAGCATCAACGCTTCGGACAGGGCGAGCGCACTGGCGCACCACTCGTCGTCGACCGACATCGCGTCGAGCACCGTCGCCCGCGTCGGACCCTCGAGGAACCGCGACAGCAGGGCCGTCGTGTCGAGGGCCAGCGTCATCGCCTGCGCCTCATCGCCCGCCCTTCATCGCCTGCGCCTCATCGCCCGCCCTTCATCGCCTGCGCCTCATCGCCTGTGCCTCATCGGCCGCGCACCTCGCGGGCGAGTTGGTCGATCCGGGTTCCGGCCCACAGCGGCAGCGACATCTCCGGCGCGGGCCGGTCGCTGCGCCGTGCGGGGACGATGCGACCCTGCGCGGCGAGGTCCGCGATCGTGCGGGCACCGTCGGTCGGCTCGAGTGGGCCGAGCTGCGCGACCGGTCGACCGTCGACGGTGATCACCACCCGGTCGCCGGCCCCGGCCCGTCGGACCTGGGCGGCGACGTCGGCTCGTAGCCGGCGGATCCCGATCTGCTCCACGGCAGCATCCTACCCGGGGCTCGTCGTCGGATGGGTACGCCGGTGTACACATGCCGCCTGGCAGGCCACGTGCCGGTCCGGTACAACCACAACGTCAACCGTCAACCGTCAACCGGCGACGAATGTCCGAACCGACATCGTCCCCAGGGGGAATCGAAGTGAACTTCGCCTTCAGCGAGGAGCAGGAAGAGCTCCGCAAGGTCGTCCGTGACTTCCTCAACGCCAAGTCCGACGAGCCGACCGTTCGTGAGCTCATGGACACCGAGTCCGGCTACGACGAGGCGGTCTGGACACAGATGGCCGAGCAGATGGGCCTGCAGGGCCTGGTCATCCCCGAGGAGTACGGCGGCTCCGGCTACAGCTTCGTCGAGCTGATCGTCGTGCTCGAGGAGATGGGCCGTCGCCTGCTGTGCGCCCCGT
>JAPXRJ010000225.1:0-4781 GCA_033813615.1 Microthrixaceae bacterium
TGCGGGCCGAGCTCACCGACCGCGCATCGCAGCGAGCGGCCCGCCTGGCCGCCCTCGCCGAGCAGCTCGCCGGGGTGGACACTGTGGCGGACACCGCACGGACGGTCACGGATCTGGCCCTCGCCGTGGTGGGCGCCACCGCCGCGACCGTCGGCGTCGTCGACCACGAACACGACGTGCTGCGGACCTACCACGGCAGCTCCGCGTCGGATCGGGCCCAGGAGTTCTCGGCGCTCCGGCTCGATGAACCGCTCGCTCTGAGCGATGCAGCTCGAACCGGCAGGGCCGTGATGTGCACCGACCTGGCCGCGTACCGCGCTCGCTACCCCGTGACCGACGACATCGGTGAGGACCTCGGAGCCGGAGCGCGCGCCGCGCTGCCGTTGCGCTCCGACGACCGGGTCATCGGTTCGATCGTGTTCGCGTGGGACCGGCCGCTGGCCTTCGACGATCCCGAGATCGACGAGCTCACCACCGTCGCGGAGATGACGGCCCAGGCGGTGCGCCAGGCGCAGCTGATCGAGGCCCAGGCCGCCGACGCGATTCGCAGCAAGGCCCTGTCGGAGCTCGCCCAGGGCCTTGCGGCGCGCTCCGAGGCGTCGGACATCGCGGGCTTCCTCACCGAATCGGTCCTGGCGCCGCTCGGCGCTGCGTACTCCGTCGTCGGGGTCGTCGACGGCGACCACCTCCTGCGCCGCTACTCCGATGGCCTCGCCCAGACCGGCCTGGCCGACCTGGGTCAGAGCTACGCGACCTCCGGCCTCGCGACAGCGACACCCGGAACCGACGCCGTGAGAAGCGGACAGATCGTCTTCGTCGAGAGCCCAGCGGAGGCTCGCCAGCGGTACCCATCCATGACCGACGTGTGGGACGTGCTCGACGTCCAGTCCGGGGCCGCGGTGCCCGTGCGCGACCGCGACGGACGGGTCGTCGCGGTGATCAGCGTGCTGTGGGACCGACCGATCGCGGTGCGCGGCGACGTGCGCGACACCCTCGCGACCGTCGCCGGCATGGTCGGCCAGACGCTCGAGCGAACCGACCTGGTCGACGAGCTGCGAACGAACGTCCTGCGCAACCAGCGGATGGCCGACTTCGCACGGCTGCTCGCAGACGTCCAGACCCTCGATGAGCTCTGTCGGATCGTCCGTGACAGCGCAGCGCCGCCGGTCGGCGCCGCCTTCGCCGACATCGTGCTGCTGGGCGAAGACGGCTCGGTGTCCCCCGAGCACGCCGCACCCGACTCGCCCTGGCCCCTGATCCGGACGAACCGCGCCGGACCACCGGTGCTCACCGACACGGTGGCGAGCATGCTTCGGAGCCGCAAGGTGCTCGAGGTGTGGGAGTACGCGCCGCCGGCCACGCTGTCCGCCGACGAGGAGGCGGTGCTGCGCGACGGAGCCATCGCGCACGTGGCGCTGCTACCGCTCAGCGCATCGGGCGGCACGGAGCTCGGTGCCGTGGTCGTCGGCTGGGACCGGATGCAGGAGCCGTCGGCCGACAACAGCGCGAAGCTCGGGACGCTCACCGAGCTGTGCAGCCAGACGATCCTGCGGACGCGGCTGCGCGAAGCGGAGCATCGGCTGGTGCTGAGCCTCCAGGACCGGGTGGTTCGACCCGCCCCGGGCGTCGACGGATTGGCGTTCGCAGAGCGGTACCTGCCGGCGTCGGTGCAGGTCGGCATGGGTGGCGATTGGTTCGAGGGGATCCCGATCGACGACCACCGGTTCTCTGTGGTCGTCGGCGACATCGCCGGGCACGGGATCAACGCGGTCGCCGACATGGTCGAGCTGCGGGCGATCATCGGATCCCTGCTCCGCAGCTCGACTCCGCTCGAGGAGATCTACCCGCGGGTGGCGTCCCTGCTGCACCTGTCGGGGAGCGGTCTGACCGCCACCTCCTGCATCGCCGTGTTCGACACCACCGCCGACACGTTGCGCTACGTGTCGGCGGGCCACCTCCCACCGGTGATCGCTCGGACCGACGGACGCGTCGAGCTGCTCGAGCAGGGGCGCCAGCCGATGCTCGGCGTGCCGAGCCGACCGGTCACGCCGGGGGCGGCCGCCTTCGCTCCCGGCTCGTTGCTGGTCATGTACACCGACGGCATCGTCGAGCGGCGACGGGAGCCGATCGACGTGTCGCTCGAGCGACTCCGCACCGCGACCGCCGCCGTGGTGACCGCTGCGCCCGGGACCGGGCCGGACGTGGAGCACGTTGCCGACGAGCTGCTGCGGCGCTGCCTCGGCGACCGGCCGACGGGCGACGACGTCGCACTCGTGGTCGTCGCCCGAACGCCGACGTCCTGACCAAGTGAGCCGGATCGATGATTGATCACGTCAATCGACGCCATCACCACCTTCGATTGACCAGCTCAATCGAAGGTGGCTATGATGCATTCAGTCACCTATCACCGGTGACGTGCGAGATCCGACCGAATCCACCCTCGAGATGCCACATCTCGTCACCCAGAGAGAGCGATACAGGATGTCCCTCGTCAACACCGAAGTCCTCCCCTTCACCGCCACCGCCTTCCACAACGGCGAGTTCGTCGACGTGTCCGACGCCGACTTCAAGGGCAAGTGGTCCGTGGTGTTCTTCTACCCGGCCGACTTCACCTTCGTCTGCCCCACCGAGCTGGGCGACATGGCGGACAACTACGACGCGTTCAAGGCGCTCGGCGTCGAGGTCTACGGCGTGTCCACCGACACCCACTTCACGCACAAGGCATGGCACGACACGTCCGACACGATCGGCAAGATCCAATACCCGATGATCGGCGACCCGACCTGGCAGCTCTCGGAGAACTTCCAGGTCCTCCGCCCCGGCCAGGGCCTCGCTGACCGCGGCACGTTCCTGGTCGACCCCGACGGCGTCATCCAGTTCATGGAGGTCACCGCCGAGGGCATCGGCCGCAACGCCTCCGAGCTCATCCGCAAGGTCAAGGCGGCTCAGTACGTCGCCGCCCACCCGGGCGAGGTCTGCCCGGCCAAGTGGGAAGAGGGCGAAGAGACCCTCGCCCCCTCGCTCGACCTCGTCGGCAAGATCTGATCCGGATCACCCTCTGCACGTCGGGCCGGGGGCATCTGCCCCCGGCCCGTCGTCGTTGTCCCCCAGCCACACAACTCCCCACCCCCTCCCGTTCTGCAGAGCAGAACGGGGTGCCAGGCAACTCACCACGGAGCCCACCATGCTCGACGCCAACATCGCCGCCCAGCTGAAGTCCCACCTGGAGAAGGTCGCCCAGCCGATCGTGCTGCGGAGCTCGCTCGACGACAGCCCGAAGTCCGCAGAGCTCGCCGGGCTGCTCGATGAGATCGCCGCCATGTCGGAGCTGATCACCGTCGAGCGCACCGACGACGACGAGCGCCGACCGAGCTTCGCGATCACCAGAGCCGGCACCGACGTGTCGGTGCGCTTCGCCGGCATCCCGATGGGCCACGAGTTCACCTCCCTCGTCCTTGCCCTGCTGCAGGTCGGCGGCCACCCGTCGACAGCCAAGCCCGAGACGATCGAGCAGATCCGGGAGCTACCCGGCGAGCTGCACTTCGAGACCTACTTCTCGCTCACCTGCCAGAACTGCCCCGACGTCGTGCAGGCGCTCAACCTGATCAGCACGATCAACCCGAACATCACCCACACCGCGATCGACGGCGCGCTGTTCCAGGACGAGGTCGACGAGCGACGGGTGATGGCGGTGCCGTCGGTGTTCCTCAACGGTGAACCGTGGGAGCAGGGTCGCATGACGCTCGACGAGATCGTCGCCCGACTGGACTCCGGCGCTGCGGAGCGCCGGGCCGCCGAGCTCGCCGACAAGGACACCTTCGACGTGCTCGTGGTCGGCGGCGGGCCCGCCGGCGCCGCTGCGGCGATCTACGCGGCGCGGAAGGGCATCGCCACCGGCGTGGTCGCCGAGCGCTTCGGAGGCCAGGTCCTCGACACGATGGCCATCGAGAACTTCATCTCGGTGCCCTACACCGAGGGGCCCAAGCTCGCCTCGGCGTTGGAGCAGCACGTCCACGACTACGACGTCGACGTGATGGACCTGCAGCGCGCCGTCCGGCTGATCCCCGCCGACGGCCCCGGCGAACCGGTCGGCGTCGAGCTGGAGAACGGCGCAGTGCTGCGATCGAAGTCCGTCATCCTGTCCACCGGTGCCCGTTGGCGGTCGATGGGCGTGCCCGGCGAGCAGGAGTACCGCAACAAGGGCGTCACCTACTGCCCGCACTGCGACGGTCCGCTCTTCAAGGACAAGCGCGTCGCTGTCATCGGCGGCGGCAACTCCGGGGTCGAGGCCGCGATCGACCTGGCGGGAGTGGTCGCCCACGTCACGCTGATCGAGTTCGACGACCAGCTCCGCGCCGACGAGGTGCTGCAGCGCAAGCTGCTCAGCATGGGCAACGTCGACATCCTGGTCAGCTCGCTGACCACCGAGGTCGTCGGCGACGGCGAGCAGGTCGTCGGGCTCGTGGTCGAGGACCGCACGACCAAGTCGAACCGCACCGTCGACGTCGACGGCGTGTTCGTGCAGATCGGCCTGCTGCCCAACACCGAGTGGCTGGACGGCACCGTCGAGCTGTCCCCCCGCAAGGAGGTCGTGATCGACGACCGCGGCCAGACGTCGGTGCCCGGCGTGTTCGCCGCCGGCGACTGCACCACGGTCCCGTTCAAGCAGATCGTGATCGCCATGGGCGCCGGAGCAACTGCGTCGCTCAGCGCCTTCGACCACATGATCCGCACCAGCAGTCCAGAGCCAGTCACGGTCTGACCCCGCCCACCCCCGTTCT
>JAPXRJ010000226.1:0-4777 GCA_033813615.1 Microthrixaceae bacterium
TTGCTGGCCGACCAGGCCGCCTCCGCCTGACCGCCTGACCGCCAGGGCGCTGTTCCCGCAGGAGCTTGCGGCCGCATACGCCTCTGGAAACGAGCCCTCTCCACCCTTCGGGGCTCCCGGCGGCGGTTCAGGGAAGGTTCAGCACCGGTACCGGTGTGGAGGAGTCGGCGGTGGTGCCGTTGCCGAGTTGACCGCTGCCGTTGAGGCCCCAGCAGCGGGCGGTGCCATCGGCGAGCAGCGCGCACGTATGGCTGTAGCCGGCGGAGATGGCGACGGCGTCGGTGATCGAGGTGACAGTCACAGGTGCGGACGAGTCGGTGGTGGTGCCGTTGCCGAGTTGGCCCTTCCAGTTGGGGCCCCAGCAGCGGGCGGTGCCGTCGCCGAGCACAGCGCACGTGTGGTAGCCGGCGGTGATGGCGACAGCGTCGGTGATCCCGGTGACAGTCACCGGTATGACCGAGCCGGTGGTGGTGCCGTCGCCGAGCGCGCCGTAGCTGTTGAGGCCCCAGCAGCGGGCGGTGCCATCGCCGAGCACAGCGCACGTGTGGTAATCGGAAGCGGTGATGGCGACGGCGTCGGTGATCCCGCTGACGGTCACCGGTGTGAGCGAGTTGGTGGTGGTGCCGTTTCCAAGCTGGCCGGCACTGTTGTTTCCCCAGCAGCGGACGGTGTAATCCGCGAGCAGCGCGCATGTGTGCCCAGAGCTGGCGGTGATGGCGATGGCGTCGGCGAGCCCGGTGACGGTCACGGGAATGGACGACCAGCCACCGATTGTGCCGTTGCCGAGTTGGCCGTAGTCGTTGTTCCATCCCCAGCAGCGGGCGGTGCCGTCAGCGAGCACCGCGCACGTATGGTTGCCGCCAGCGGTGATGGCAACGGCATCGGCGAGCCCGGTGACGGTCACCGGTGTCGACGAGTCGACGTTGGTGGTGTTGTTGCCGAGTTGGCCGTAGTAGTTGGCGCCCCAGCAGCGGGCGGTGCCATCGACGAGCAGTGCGCACGTGTGGTTGCTGCCGGTGGCGATGGCGATGGCGTCGACGAGCCCGGTGACGGTCACCGGGGCAAGCGAGTTGGCGGTGGTGTCGTTGCCGAGTTGGCCGTAGTCGTTGTTACCCCAGCAGTGGGCACTGCTGTCGTCGTTCAGCGCGCACGTGTGGAAGTTGCTGGCGTGGATACGCTCGGCCTCGGGGAACGGGTAGGGCTCGACGGTCACGGTGAAGCCGCCTGAAGTGGTGTTGCCGGCGGCGTCGGCGGCCGTGCAGGTGACGGGCGTCGGGCCGACAGCGAACTTCGCTGGCGCCGGGGAGCAGTTGACGGCGATGTTGCCGTCGACGGTGTCGGTGGTAGTCGCGGTCCAGGTGACCTGAGCGCCTGATGGTGCGGTGGCCGGCACCGAGAAATCCGCCGGCAGGTTCAGCGCCGGCGGCGTCGTGTCGACCACGGTGACGGTGAAGCCGCCGGTGGCGGTGTTGCCGGCGTCATCGGTGGCGGTGCAGGAGACCGGGTGGGCACCGAGCGTGAACGTGGCGGGAGTCGGGGTGCAGACGACATCGACGTCGTCGTCGAAGTCGTCGACCGCGGTCGCGGACCACGTGACTGGGGCGCCGGACGGGCCGGTCGCCTCGACGGTGAAGTCCTCGGGCAGGGTGAGCACCGGGGGGACGTCGTCGGTGAAGGTGACGGTCACGGTGAAGCCGCCGGTGGCGGCGTTGCCGGCGTCATCGGTGGCGGTGCAGGACACGGGGGTGTCACCGACGACGAAGGTCGTGCCCGACGCGGGTGTGCATGTGACATCGACGTCGTCGTCGGCCGCATCGACTGCGGTCGCGGACCATGACGCGGGAGCACCGCCGGGCCCGTCGGCGGCGACGACCACCGCAGCGGGCAGGTTCAGTACCGGTGCGGTGGAGTCGACCACGGTCACGATGAAGCCGCCGGTGGCGATGTTGCCCGCGTCGTCGGTGGCAGAACACGACACCGGCGTGGAGCCGATGACGAACCCCGTGCCCGATGCCGGGGAGCAGTTGACTTCGACGGTGGGGTCGGTGTCGTCGGTCGCGGTGGCGGTCCAGGACACGTTGGCGCCCGCGGGGCTCGTGGCCTCCTGGGTGACACCGGTCGGGATCGTCAGCACCGGCGCGGTCGTGTCGCCCGGATCGTAGGGTTCGACGGTGACGGTGAAGCCGCCGGTGGCGACGTTGCCTGCTGTGTCGGTGGCCGAACACGACACCGCTGTGGGGCCGATCGGGAGCTGCGTGCCTGATGCCGGGGTGCAGGTGACGGTGATGGTGGGGTCGACGTTGTCGGTCGCGGTGGCGATCCAGGTGACGGTTGCGCCCGATGGTCCGGTGGCGGGCACGGACCAGTTGGTGGGGAGCGTCAACACGGGCGCGGTGGTGTCGACCGGTGGCGGAGTGCACGCCGCGGCGATCAACGCGATGGACGCGACGACGAACACGAGCGCGGTGCGGCGCTGCAACATGGTGGCTCCCTCCAGCCTCGACGAGGCTCCCACCCCGCCGTGGCGAAAGTATGGGCTGGAGCCCCGACCCAGTCAACGGCCTGGATGACGCGGGACAGGCATGACGCGGGACAGGCGGGCGCGGGACCGGACGGGCGGCGGTACCGTCGGAGGGTGCCTGACACCACCACCGACGACATCGTGACCGAACCCTTTGTCGAGCTCGTCGAGCGGATCACCGACGAGGCGGCCGAGGGGTTCTTCCACACGGCAGCGCAGCTGGTCGTCATCCAGGACGGCGAGTGTGTGCTCGACACCGCCGTCGGCAGCACCCACCTGGGCGAGCCGTTCACGCGCGACACCCTGTCCGCCCTCTACTGCACCGCCAAGCCGTTGCTGGCGACGGCCGTCCTTCGTCTCATCGCGGACGACGAGCTCAGCCTGGAGGACCGCTTGGGCGACGTGGTCGACGGCCTGGACGCGCTCGGCGCGCCGTGGATCGCCGAACGGACGATCGAGCAGGTGCTCGGCCACACTGCCGGGCTCCACGTGATGAACACGGTCCTCGCCCGGATCCTGCCCGAGCGATCCCGGGAGGGTTGGCTCGTCGCGTCGGAGCCGCCGATGGCGTGGCGATTCGGCACCGACCGGGCCTACGCCGAGTTCGGTGGCTGGTACCTCCTCGGCAAGGCGGTCGAATCGCTCACCGAGCAGCCGTACGAGGCCTTCGTGCGAACCGCCGTGCTCGAGCCGTACGGCGTGGATCCCGACGACCTGGTCGTCCGCTTCGACGCCGAGGCGTACGACCGGCTGCACAGGCGCATCTCCGCCACCTATGACCTCACCATGGACCAGCCGGTCCCCCTGCTCGCCGAGGTCGGTCCCGAGACGGCGTGCGAGTGGAACCCGGCGTTCGGCACGTACGGGACGATGTCGGCCGTGGCGACCTTCTACCAGGGACTGCTCGACGACCTGGACGGCGCGGAGGTGGTCGTGCCCCCCGACCTGCTCGCCGCTGCCACCACCGCTCGGCTGCCGCTCAACCACGACGCCACGCTCGGTCGTGACGCCGGCTTCGGCCTCGGCTTCATGACGCCCCTGTCGTCGCACCTCTTCGGCAACGGGCCGTCGGAGCGGGCCTTCGGCCACGCCGGCCAGGGCGGCACGAGCTTCGCGATGGCCGACCCGGATCGCGGCCTGGTCCTGGCCGTGCTGTTCAACGCCGGTCTCGACGCCGACACGGCGCTGTCGTACCGGCGGGTGAACCTCGTCGACGCCGTCTACCGCGCCATCGGCTGAGCGGTGCGCGCCCCTCTTCGTCCGACGAGGTGCTGCGACGGGCCGGTGACGTGAGCCCGTTCGCCGACCGCTTCGACCGGGTCCGGGCCCGCATGGTGGAGCTCGACGTCGAAGTGCTGTGCCTCTCGGTCGGCGCGGACCTGCCGTGGCTGTGCGGCTACGAGGCGATGCCGCTCGAGCGCCTGACGATGCTGGTCGTTCCCGTCGACGGCTCGGCCACCCTCGTGGTCCCGGGCCTGGAGGCGCCGAGGGTGACCGAGCGCCCGGAGCTGTTCGCGCTGCGGCCGTGGACCGAGACCGAGGACCCGGTCGCGATCGTGGCCGATCTCGTCGGTCCAGCGGTATCGGTCGCCGTCGGCGACCGGACGTGGGCCCGCTTCGTGCTGGACCTGCAGGCTGCGCTGCCGTCATCGCAGTTCGTTCGTTCATCGTCGGTCACCGAGGCGCTGCGGGCCGTCAAAGACGACCACGAGATCGCCGCGCTGGCTGCGGCGGCGGTAGCTGCGGACCAGGTGGCGACCCAGTTGCAGCAGGGGGATGTGGTGCTCGTCGGCCGGACCGAGGCCGACATCTCCGCCGACCTCGGCCGTCGCCTCGTCGACGAGGGGCATCAGCGGGTCAACTTCGCGATCGTCGCCGCCGGAGCGAACGCGGCGAGCCCGCACCACGAACTCGGGGCACGGGTCGTCGGTCCCGACGAGGTCGTGCTGTGCGACTTCGGTGCCACGATGGTCGACGACAACGGCGTCGGCTACTGCTCCGACATCACCCGATGCGTCTGGACCGGCACGCCACCGTCGGAGGTGGCCGAGGTGTACGGGGTCCTGGCCGCCGCCCAGCAGGCGGCGTTCGATGCCGTCGCTCCGGGCGTGGCGGCGTCCGTGGTCGATCGGGCGGCGCGTGACGTGATCTCTGCAGCCGGGTTCGGCGACCGCTTCGTGCACCGCACCGGCCACGGCATCGGCGTCGAGGAGCACGAGGAGCCCTACGTCGTCGACGGCAACGACGCGCCGCTGG
>JAPXRJ010000227.1:0-4764 GCA_033813615.1 Microthrixaceae bacterium
ACTGATGATCGGCATCGAGCTCGGCCCGCCACCGGTCGCTCCCGACGAGCCCGCGCCGCGCTGGGGTCGGAAGGTCAGCGCCGCGTGCGTGGCCCGCGGCGTGCTGATCCGACCGCTCGGCGACGTGGTCGTCGTCGTCCCGCACCTCACGACCACCGCCGACGAGGTCGAGCTCATCGTCGACGTCCTCGTCGAGGCCATCACCGAGGTCGCCGACCCCACCAGTGCGTCCAGCCCCACCCGTCCTGTTCGTCAGAACCGACGCTTTTCAGTCGATTCTGACGAACAGAACGGGCAGTGAGCGCGGCCGCGTGGGTTCGATGCGGGACGCGATCCGGCGTCGGAACGACGCGGTGCGGTCCGCCGGTCGCTGGCGCTCGGTCCGCACGCTCGGCGGGGGTGCGCCGCGCACCACCCTGGTGTCGGGTCCCGAGGCGGCGGCGCTCGGCGAGCACGCAGCCAGCGGCGGCGCGGAGGTCGTGCAGTTCGCGTCCAACGACTACCTCGGGCTGAGCCAGCACCCGGCGGTGATCGCCGCCGCGGTCGCCGCGACAGAGGCGGAGGGCGCCGGGTCGGGAGCGTCGCGGCTCATCGTCGGCGGACGCCGCGTGCACTCCGAGCTGGAGCACGAGCTCGCCGACTGGACAGGTCACGACGCCGCGCTCCTGTTCCCCACCGGCTTCGCCGCCAACCTCGGCGTGCTCGGCGCGCTGGTCGGCGCGGGCGGCAGCGATGCCACCACCGTCTTCAGCGACGAGCTGAACCACGCGTCGATCATCGACGGCATCCGGGCCGCCCGTGCGCACGTCGAGGTGTACCCGCACAACGACCTCGCCGTGCTCGCCGGGGCGCTCGCCGCCCGGAGCACGCCGCACGCCGTCGTCGTCACCGACCTGGTGTTCTCCATGGACGGCGACGTCGCCCCCGTCGCCGAGCTGGCCGCCATCTGCGCGACCCACGATGCCCTGCTCGTGCTCGACGAGGCCCATGCCGTCCTCGGCGCCGGAGAGGCGGACGGCGCACCGAGGACGGCCGCGCAGATCGCCCGGGACGCGGGTTGCGACGTCGTCACCGTCGGCACGCTCTCCAAGACGCTCGGCTCGCTCGGCGGGTTCGTCGCCGCCAGCAGCGACGTCGTCGACCTCTGCATCAACACGTCGCGGTCGTTCATCTTCACCACAGCGCCGCCGCCGTCGACCGCGGCGGCCGCGCTGGCCGCTCTGCGCATCGTGCGCGGCGCCGAGGGCGACGAGCTGCGGGCTCGTCTTCGTCGACACGTCGAGCGCATCCACCCCGGTCACCCGTCGCCGATCGTCCCCGTCGTGCTCGGCTCCGAAGACGCCGCGCTGGCCGCGTCACGGGCGCTCCTGGCCGACGGACTGCTCGTCCCCGCGATCCGCCCGCCCACCGTGCCGGTCGGCACCAGCCGGTTGCGGATCGCGCTGTCGGCCGCGCACACCGACGACGACGTCGACCGCCTCGCCGCCGCCCTCGCCCGTTCTGTTCGTCAGAATCGACGTTTTTGGGTCGGTTCTGACGAACAGAACGGGCGGGAGGGGGCTCCCCGGGAGCTGGTCGTCGTGGCCGGGACCGGGACCGAGGTGGGCAAGACGTGGGTCGCCGCCGCGCTGGCTCGGGCGCTGCGTGACCGCGGGCTGAGCGTCGCGGCCCGCAAGCCGGCGCAGTCGTTCAGCGCCGACGACCTCGTGGCCGACGCCGATGGCCGCATCGTCGGCACCGACGCGGATCACCTGGCCCGCGCCACCGGCGAGGACCCCCTCATCGTGTGTCCGCCGCACCGGCGCTACGAGGTGCCGATGGCGCCGCCGATGGCCGCCGATGTGCTCGGCCGCGAGCGCATCGAGATCAGCGACCTGGCACTCGAAGTGGCAGCGTCGTGGGGAGCGAACGGCCGGATCGAGCCGGTCGACGTCGGACTGGTCGAGCTCGCCGGCGGCACCCGGTCACCCGCCGCGCATGACGGCGACGGCGTCGCGCTCGCCCGCGTGCTCGCGCCCGACGTGGTCGTGCTCGTCACCGACGCCGGACTGGGAACGATCCACTCGGTGCGTGCCGCCCTCGACGGGCTGGACGCGCTCGCGGTCCGCGCCGTCGTGCACCTCAACCGCTACGACGGCTCCGACCTGCAGCGCCGCAACCGCGATCAGCTCGTCGCCGACGGCTGCAAGCTCACGACGTCCATCGAGGACCTGGCGATCCAGATCGACCCCACGACCGCATCCCGGTGACGCTCACGGCGACTCGGTGATCTCGGTCGTCGCCGAGACCATCACGGTGCCGACCGGACGCTCCGCCGTCGCGCCGAACTCGTCGACGGTCCAGGTCGTGACGACGAACCGCGCCTCGCTCGAGCCCATCTCCTTGGTCATCTCGAGGAGCACCTCGTCGCCCTGCGGCGTCGAGCTCGACGTCGGACGCCAGCCCGCCCGAACCGCTGCGGCGGAGAGCTCGGCCGCGACGGCAGGGACCCGGCCCGGATCCGCGACGGCGAACGTCCAGGACCTCGACGCGTCCTCGTAGCGGGGTTCGATCCAACTGCACTGCGGGCCCGTCGCCGGCCACACCAGCTCGGTACCGCGGGGTCGGACGTCCTCGACCGGGTCCGCCGCGAGCCGGTCGACCACGGCGCGGTCGAAGCAGTCGGGGTTGAACGTCCGATCGACCACGTACCACCCGGCCGCCATGACCACGATCGCCGTCACCGCCAGGACGCCGAGCACCCACCAGAGCCGTGACCGCATGCCGGTCCTTCCCGGACGGACCGTCGCCGCCCTCGGATGCATCGTCGGTCGACGCGACGACGCCGGACACCCGGGATCTCCCCCATGCCGCGCTGGGGGTGCCGCATTCCCATCGGCAACCGAGCTCCCGTGACCTGCAGTGTCGCAGAGCGACACCAGGGGTCATGGGAATCGCGAACCAGTCGGGAATCGCGAACCAGGTGCCGAACGGTCCGTGACCGCTCAGCCCCGGAGCGAACGCAGCAGCTGCTTGGCGATCGTGGTGTTCATCGACCACACGACCTTGCGGCCCACGTCGCTGGCCTGCTGCACCACGCCCCCACCGGTCATCTCCTCGATCGAGTCGAGGCCGGCGACCACCGCGGAGCGGGTCGCGTCGGTGGCCTTGTAGCCCATGTTCGTCAGCCCCTTGACCAGGTCGGACTGCGCGACCGGCTCGGGGGCTGCCGACGCGATGATGCGCAGTGCGTCCTTGGTGAGCTCCGCGCCCTGGGTGACCGCCTCTGCAGCGGACAGCCCGGACTCCTCCTGACCGTCGACCGACGCCAACCAGCGTCGCACCTTGACCACGATCTCACCGTGGGTCTCACCCTCGAACGTCACGCTCGGCATGTCGCCACGCTATCGGGCCCGTCCGAACGTGCCGCGGGATGCCGAACGTGTCGCAGGATGCCGCGAGGTCCGGGATCCAAGTCGAACAGGTGCCGCCGTGGCGCCTGGATGGGGCCGACGAGGTTCAGCTGGAGCCGACCACCTGGTCCTCGTCGCCGACGATGAGCCGGGACGCCCGATCCATCGTCACGTAGTTCCACGCCCAGTTGACGAGCACGTTCACCCTGTTGCGGAACCCGATCAGCATGATCAGGTGCAGGCCCAGCCACGCCAGCCAGCCCGCGGTGCCGGAGAAGCGCAGCTTGCCGGGGAGCTGGGCGACGGCGTTGCGGCGCCCCACGGTGGCCATCGTCCCCTTGTCGAAGTAGCGGAACCGCTCGGGCGCGGCGCCCGACAGCTCGCCGATGAGGTTGGCCGCCACCCGTCGCCCACCCTGCATGGCGACCGGTGCCAGCTGCGGGAGCAGGTTGCCGTCGTCGTCGAGCGATGCGGCCAGGTCGCCGATGACCGCGATCTCGGCGTGGCCGGGGATCGTGAGCTCGGGTGTGACCACGATGCGTCCGCCGCGGGTCAGCGCGTCGTCGCCCAGGTGCCGGGCCACCACCTGGGCCAGCGGGCTGGCGGTCACGCCCGCGGTCCACACGAGGGTCGAGCACGGCACGGCGGACCCGTCGCTCAGCTCGACGACCTTGCCGTCGGTTCCCGCGACGCCGATGCCGAACACGACCTCCACCCCCAGCCGGTTCAGCGTCCGGGTGGCGCGCGCCGCCAGCTTGGGGTGGAACGGCGCCAGCACCCGCTCGCCGGGCTCGATGATCACCACCCGCGCCTTGCGGACGTCGAGCGTGGGGAAGTCGTGGCTCAACACGTTGCGGTAGAGCTCGGCGATGCCGCCGGCCAGCTCGACGCCGGTCGGTCCGCCGCCGGCGATGATGACGTCGAGCACGCCCTCGTCGACGAGCGACGGGTCGACCGCGGCGCGCTCGAACTGCCGCAGGATGTGCTGGCGGAGCCGCAGCGCGTCCTCGAGCGACTTGAGCCCGAAGCCGTGCTCGTCGACGCCGGGGACGCCGAAGGTGTTGGTGACCGCGCCCGTGGCCAGCACGAGCCGGTCATAGGAGACGTTCGGTCCCTCGTCGAGCACCAGGCGACGGTCCTCGACGTCGATGTCGACGACGGTGCCCAACCGGACGTCGACGTTGTCGAGCTCACGCACGATGCCCCGCACGGGCGCGGCGATGTCGTCGCTGTCGAGGCCGGCGGTGGCCACCTGGTACAGCAGCGGCTGGAACGTGTGGAAGTTGTTGGCGTCGACGAGGACGACGTCGAGCGGCGCGTCGGCCAGGCCCTTCACCAGGTCGAGACCACCGAAGCCGGCACCGACCACCAC
>JAPXRJ010000228.1:0-4698 GCA_033813615.1 Microthrixaceae bacterium
GCGCGACGCGGTCAGGAACCCGGCCCCCACGGCCAGGGCGGCGAGCGTCGCGCCGAACACGGCGCCGCAGGCGAACCATGGGAGCGACGCGCCACCGAGACGTTGGTCGAAGAGGCCGGCACCGAGACCGGCGAGGATCGCGCCGCCGAGGCAGCCGTAGACCAGCACCCCGAGCGCCGGACGACGCAGCACGAACGAGCGGTCCATCGGAGCGAGGAGCAGGTGGTGCACGTCCTGTCGCTCCAGCGCCAGCGGCCCGCCTCTGGTGCCGGAGCGGATGCCGATCAGCACCACGATCGCAGCGCCGAGGCCGAACCAGGCGGGCGCACGGTCGAGGAACGTCCGGGTCTCGGCGGCGTCCAGCTTGGTGTCGCCGATCAATCCCGAGGCGAAGACGACCGTCACGATGGCGGCGAGCGTCGTCGTGTACACGCGGTAGGCGAGCTCTCCCCAGTCGTGGCTGCCGAGCCTCCGCCGCTGTCGTCGCCGCCGCATGTCGACGACGGCCTGACGTTGGTCGGGCTCGTCGACGGGAGCTTCGGTGCTCACCACCAGGACGCCGATCGCCGACTTGGAGTCGTCGGTCGGGTCATCGGCTCCGGTGGGGGCGTCGTCACCACCGGGCAAGGGGGCCTCTGGCATCGGGACGAGTCTGGACCCGCGCCGTGCCCGGCGTCGAGATCGGGAGCCGGGACCGGTCGGCGCCGGCGGAGGCTCAGCCCTTGCGGCGGCGTGTCGGAGCGGATGCGCCTGCCCGGGCCACGGTCGACAGCCGGGTCCGGCCGATGCCCTTCAGGTCGAAGGCGCGCCGCATGTTGCGGACGACCAGGCTCGGATCTTCGCCCAGCACATCGGCGCTGTCACGGGTGACCACGACCGTGCCTCGGCGGGCAACGTCGGTCAGGCGACTGGCGAGGTTGACCGTCGGACCGAAGACGTCGCCGCCCATCGTGACCGTCGGGCCGATTGCGACGCCGCAGTGGAGGTCGGCGGGAACGTCCGCATCTGCGGCGAGCTCCTGGAGGTCCAAGCCGATGCGCACGCCGGCGTCGAGGTCTGGAGCCACGTACATGACCGCGTCACCGATGAACTTGACCACCCGGCCGTCGTGGTCGGCGACGGCCTGCAGCGCTGCTGCCTCGAACCCATCGACCAGCTCGGCGAGGTCGTCGACTTCGAGACGTCGGCTCAGCGACGAGAAGCCGGCGATGTCGACGAAGCCGACGGTGGTCGTCGACGCCACCTCGTCGTCCTCGCTGTCGTCGACGCGCAGTCGTCGGCCCAACGCTGCGAGTAGGTGGCGACGCCACACGTGCACGAGCGATCGTTCCAGCAGGGCCAGCAGCTCGGCGTCGCGGGTGACGTCCACTTCGGTCCGGTCCTGCGCGTCTTCGAGCAGCCCCACCTGCGCCTCGGCGACTCGAGAGAAGGCGGCACCCATCACCCGGGCCAGCCGAAGGACCTCCCGGTCGTCCAGACGCCCCGATTCGACGAGCTCTGCGAGCCGGCCGGCGAGGAACACGTCCTCAGGCCCGAACGCCGGCTCGTCCTCGGGCACCTCGGCGAACCCCATCGCCCGCCACATCCGGACCAGGTCGGAGTGGGGTAGGCCCAACTGCGCCTCGACGTCTGCTCGCCGCAGGTCGGTCGCCGCCAGTCCGACAGCAGCGGCCAGCGCGGCGACGTCGTCGGGCCCGGCCATGACGGGGATGCTACCGGCCGGCGCGCTGGCGTGGTGGGGCCGACTGCCGGGCTCGGCGGCGCGCTGGTACCGTCGCTGTGCCATGTCCGCCCCCGTCGACCGACCGGCGGCACCGGAGGAACCCGCCGCCGTGGGCGGTCCCGGAGGTGCCGGCACACCGCCCGAGCGGATCCTCGGCGACGACGGGCTCGGGTCGGCCGGCCCGCACCGCCGTCGGCCCGGCCTGCAGATCGCGCTCATCGTGATCGGTGCGTTGGCCGTCCTGGGCATCGGCCTGGCGGTGGCGACGCGCTCCGATGGCGAGGAGCCATGGGCCGGGCGGCTGCTGCCGGAAGCCCAGGAGAAGCCCGACCTGGTCCTGACCGACACGGATGGACGGCCCTTCGATCTGCTGGAGCGCACCGATGGCCGGTTCACGGTCCTGTTCTTCGGCTACACCAGCTGTCCCGACGTCTGCCCCATCAACCTCGGCACCCTCGACACGGCGCTCGAGACGTTGGGACCGCAAGTGCGCGACCAGCTCGACGTGGTCTTCGTGTCGGTGGATCCGGAGAACGACACGCCAGAGGTGATCCGCTCGTACCTGAACAAGTTCGACACCCGGTTCATCGGCCTGACCGGCACCCCAGAGCAGATCATCGCCGCGCAAGAGGCCGCCAAGGTGCCACCCGCGGTCGATGGCGGCGGGGCCGACACCCAGTCGTCGGGAGCGATCGGCCACGCCACGCAGATGATCGTGTACGCGCCTGACGGGCGGGCCCGCATCGTCTACCCGTTCGGGACACGCCAGAGCGATTGGACCAGGGACCTCCCCCGGATGCTCGGTGGCGACGTACCCGTCGATTCCGGTGCCGGGTGAATCGCCGACCCGTCGTGGCGCTGCTGGTCGGAGCCGGCCTGCTCGGCGCGGGTGCACTGAGCGCCTCGTGCGGCGGGCTCGGCGGCGCTGCCGACGGTGGCGGAGGTGTCGAGGGTGCGGCGACCACGGTCGTGACGGGGGAGTTGACGATCGGTGACGCCTACATCGGCTCGTACGGCGCTCACTCCGGCGCCGCATACCTGCGGATCTCCAACGGTGGCGGCGAGGATCGCCTGACGTCGGTCACCAGCCCCGACGCGGACACCGTCGAGCCGATGGGAGCGATGTCGGCCGACGGGTCGTCGACGGAGGAGGGGAGCGATCTGCTTCCCCAGCCGATCCCTTCCGGTGGAGCAGTCGTCTTCGAGCCCGGGGGCGCGCACCTCATGGTCTCGGACCTGGCAGATCCGCTCGAACCCGGTACCGCGGTGACGCTGCGCCTGACCTTCGAGCACGCCCCGGCGGTGGACGTGACGGCCGAGGTCGTCGACGTCGCGGACATCCCCGACCTGATGGCGAGATCGTGACCGGTGCCACGGTGGTTGGTCATCGCCGCCCACCCCGTGCGAGCATGGCGCCATGAGGTGGTGGTGCTCGGCCATCGTCGAGAAGTGGTCGTGGACTCCCAAGCCCTACCTGGGTGTCTGGCTGCTGAGCGGCGCGCTCGTCGCCGGCTACTGGATCTCGATGCGTCGCCACGGACCCGACGGCAGCGACCCCACCCTCGACGACGAGCTGACCGAGAGGTCCCGCCGGCGCGATCGTCGTCGGCCCTACCAGTTCGCGCTGGGCATCGTGTTCTTGTGGATCGCGTCGGACTGGCCGGTCGGCACCCTCGGAGCGAGCTACCTCAGCTCGATCCACATGCTCCAGTACATGCTCTACACGCTGGCTGCGGCCCCGATGCTCCTGCTGGGCACCCCCGAGTGGATGTGGCGTCGGATCCTGTCTGCCCTGCACCTCGAGGGCATCCACCGGATCCTGGCCCGGCCGGTGGTCGCGGCGATCACGTCGAACGTGATCCTGATCGTCACGCACTCGCCGATCGCCGTCGACACGCTCCGCGCCTCGCAGTTCGGCTCGTTCGCCCTCGACATGATCTGGTTGGTGTCGGGGATCATCCTGTGGTCGCCGATCATCGACCCGATCCCCGAGTCCCGGGCGTCGTCGGCCCCGGTGAAGCTCGTCTACCTGTTCGCCGCCGCCGCGCTGATGCCGATGATCCCCGGTGGGTTCCTGACCTTCTCCTCCCAGCCCCTCTACAGCACCTACGAGTTGGCGCCGCGTCTGGCCGGGTTCGACGCCCTGAACGACCAGCAGACCGCGGGTGTGCTGATGAAGGTGGGCAACCTGCCGGTGATCTGGACCGTGATGGGCGTGATCTGGTTCCGCTGGTACAAGCGGGAGTCGGACCCGGCGGGCCGGACGATCGTCCGCGACCCCGTCACGGGAGCGCCGCTGCGCAAGCCGGCCGCCGTCGCCCGTCCGAACTCCTGATCGCCACGACGACTCTCCGGTGAGGATCGGACCGTTTCGGTCCTGACTTCTCGTCAGAATCGGTGGGTTGAATATCCTGTCGGCCATGGTGATGGCCGATCGTCCGGATGTTCAGACCGCCTCGCTACCCGTGGCAGCCGTCACGCTGGTCGGCCTGGGTCAGGCCCTGACCAACGGGCTCGCCCGAGTGCCGTTCCGGCGTCCCTGGGAAGGACCTGCGAGTGTGCTCGACAACGTCGGCCGGTCCGTCACCCGCCAGGTCGTACGTTCGTTCATGGGGTTCTCGATGGGTCTGCCGATCGAGGAGTTCCGCTCGATGGAGAAGGTGCTCGACAAGCTCTGCTCGGTCGTGATGCCGCCGTTCGTGGACCTCGTCGACGACGTCGAGATCACCCATGACGTCATCGCCGGGGTGCCGGGCCTGTGGTGTCGTCGACGGAGCAGCACCGACGAACACGTGGATGACGGCGAGGACAAGGCGTCGATCGACGGCACGATCCTCTACCTGCACGGTGGCGGCTACATCGGGACCTCCCCGATGATGTACTCGGCGTTCGCCGCGTCGATGGTCAAGGGCACGGGCTGCGAGATCTTCCTGGCCGACTACCGGCTGGCACCCGAGTTCCCGTTCCCGGCCGGC
>JAPXRJ010000229.1:0-4631 GCA_033813615.1 Microthrixaceae bacterium
CCAGCGCGTGGCGGAACAGCAGGTTGAGGGAGCGGCGGGCGGTGCCCTCCTCACGGGCGACGTCCCACGCCCCGCGCACCTGGCCGAGGATCTCGTGCTCGCCCGGCACCGCGGAATCCAGGCCGGCCGAGACCTCGAAGAGGTGGCGCACGGCCTGCTCGTCGTAGTGGACGTAGAGGTTCTCCGCGAAGCGCTCGGGTGGCAGGAACGTCAGGTCGGCGAAGAAGTCCCGCACCTCGGCGTAGGCACCGTGGAACCGCTCGGCGACCAGGTACACCTCGGTGCGGTTGCACGTGGCGAGGACCACGACCTCCGACGTGTCGGCACCCGCGTCCAGCGCGTGCAGGAGCTTGGGAAGTCGGTCGCCGGAGACCGCCATGCGCTCCAGCAGGGCGAGCGGTGCGGTGCGGTGGTTCGCTCCGACGACGAGGAGAGACACGCCTGGGGCGCTCCTTGGTTCGGGCCGCCGGGCCGAGAGGGCGACGGGGCCGCAATGGACGTCACCAGCATGCTGCGCGAGGGCCATCGCCGCCAGTTCAGGGCTCGCGTCAGCCCGCGGCCGGCTCGCGTCAGCCCGCGGCCGGCTCGCGTCAGCCGGCGTCCGGCCCGCCGTGGCGGGACCGGTCCTCGTGGAAGGCGAGGATCTGCAGCTCGACGGCCAGGTCCACGTCGCGCACCTGCACGCCGTCGGGCATGTCGAGGACCGTCGGCGCGAAGTTCAGGATCGAGGTCACGCCCGCGGCGACCATCCGGTCCGCCGCCTCCTGGGCCGCAGCGGGCGGCACGGCGCAGATCCCGATCGCCACGCCCTGCTCCGCCACCAGCTCCGCCAGCTCGTCCTGGTGGCGCACGGTGAGCGAGCCGAGCGTGCGACCGACCTTGGTCGGGTCGACGTCGAGCACGCCCACGACCGTGAAACCCCGGTTGGTGAAGCCGGCGAAGGTGGCGAGCGCGGAGCCCAGGTTGCCGGCGCCGACGATCACGCACGGCCAGTCGCGGTCGAGGTTCAACTCGGTGGCGATCTCGACCAGGAGGTGGTCGACGTCGTAGCCGACCCCGCGGGTCCCGTAGGACCCGAAGTGCGACAGATCCTTGCGGACCTTGGCCGCGTTCACGCCGGCGAGGTCGGCCAGCTGCTCGGAGGAGATCTTGCCGCGGCCCTCGGCCTGCAGGTCCAGGAGGCACCGGTGGTACAGCGGGAGGCGCGCCACGGTGGCGTCGGGGATGGCGGCGCGACCAGAAGGCGGCATCCGTCGAAGGTACCCCGCTCGTGCACCCGTTCACAAAGCCCCCGGCGGGCCGCGGCCTCGCCCTTCGCCGACCGAGCGGACAAGCTGTGGCGATGCAGCGATCTCGCACGAAGCCGGCCGCCCGACGCCCCGGCCCGAGCGGATGCGGGAGCCGACGGTGACGGCCGCCGCCGGGATGGGCGCCGTCGCCGTGCTGGTGTCGGTGGCGTTCGGGCTCTCCACGCTGGAGCGGTGGCTGGCCCGCCACAAGGCGCACGAGCTGGCGTGGACGGTCTCGCTGGGGATGTTCGCCGTGGCGGCGTCGGCCTACTTCTGGGCGGCCGCCGTCGGCTGGGGCGACCTCGATTTCCGGGTCTTCTACCTGTTCGGCGCCATCCTCAACGTGCCGTGGTTGGCGCTCGGGACCGTCTACCTGCTGGGTGGCACCCGTCGCGGCGACGTGACCCGTTGGTGGCTCACCGTGCTCAGCGCGTTCTGCGCCGGAGTGGTGCTCACCGCCCCCCTGCTCGGGCCGGTCGACATCGCCGGCATCCCGTCGGGTCGGGAGGTCTTCGGCGTCGGGCCACGGGCGATGGCCGCGGTGGGCTCCGGCGTGGGGGCGATCGTGCTGATCGGCGGTGCGCTGTGGTCCGCCGTGTCGCTCCTGCGCCTGCGCCGTCGCCCCGAGGTCGCCGCGGCCATGGCGATCGCTCCCGGCCGGCTGGCGCTCACCAACCTGTTCATCGCCATCGGGTCCCTGGTGCTCGGGACCGGCGGCACGCTCTTCGGCACCGGCGACCAGATGGTCGACTTCGGCATCTGGCTGGCGGTCGGCGTGACGATCCTGTTCGTCGGCTTCCTGTTCTCCAACCCGTCGGCACCCACCCGCGAGCAGGTGCCGAGCTCGCCGTACTGGGCCGAGCTCTACGAGCTGGCCACCGCCCCGGTCGACCGCTAGTCGAGGAGGCGGCGGATCACCTTGCCGCCGAGCCCGCGGGGGATGTCCTCGACGAACCACACCTTGTTGGGGCACTTGTAGTGCGGGAGGCGCTCGGCGCAGAAGTCGACCACGTCGTCCTCCTCGATCGGCATGCCGTCGAGGACCTTCACGTAGGCCTTCACCGACTCGCCGGTGTGCGGGTGCGCAACGCCCACGACCGCGCATCCCTCGACTGCCGGGTGCTGCAGCAGGACCTCTTCGACCTCGGCCGGGAAGACGTTGAACCCCGAGACGATGATGAGGTCCTTGGCCCGGTCGACCAGGTACAGGTTCCCTGCGTCGTCGACGACCCCGATGTCGCCGGTGTGCAGCCAGCCGTCGGTGGACAGCACCCGCGCCGTTGCCTCGGGGTCGTTCCAGTAGCCGGCGAACACGTTCGGACCCTGGACGATCACCTCGCCGGGATCGCCCACGAGCACGTCGTCGCCGGATGCATCGATCAGCCTGACCGACACGCCCGGCACCGGGATGCCGACCGAGCCCTGGGGGGTGACACCGGCGATCGGTGCAGTGACGACTGGTGACGCCTCGGTCAGCCCGTAGCCTTCGTCGAGCTCCAGGCCGAACCGGTTCCGGATGGCCTGGGCGACCTCGGTCGGCAGCTTGGCCGCCCCTGACACGGCCCGACGCACCGTCGAGAGCTCGTTGCCGGTCAGGCCCGGCAGACCGGCGAAGGCGGCCCACATAGTCGGCGGACCCGAGACGTTCGTGACGCCGTGCTTGACGATCGACTCGATCGCGGAGATCGGGTCGAACCGCTCGATCAGCAGGATCGACGCTCCGACGGTGAGCGCCACGCCGAGCACCACGTTGAGACCGAAGATGTGGAACAGCGGCAGGAGGCCGAAGACCACATCGCCGGGCTCCTGGATCTGCACGTCGGATGCCAGCACCTGGCGGATGTTCGTGTACAGGTTGCCGTGGGTGAGCATCGCCGGCCGGGGGGCGCCTGCCGTGCCGGACGTGAAGATGAGGACGGCGACGTCGTCGGGGTCGCGGTCGACGACGGGCGCGGGCTCGTGGGTCAGGAGGTCGTCGAACAGCTCGCCGAGGGGACCGGGTTCGAACCCGGCGCCGACGAAGTAGCGGACGTCGGGCACCGTCGACCAGTCGATGTCACCCAACGTGGCCCTCGCCGTCGGCCCGGCCACGATCGCGACGGCGCCCGACTCGCGCAGCTCGTGGGCCATCGCAGCGGGCGGGTTCGTGGAGTTGAGCGGCACGACGACCAGACCGGCGCCGAGTGCCGCCAGGTAGGACACCACGAAGTAGCGGTTGTTGCCGGCCACGATCGCCAGGCGCTCGCCGGGCTGCAGGCCGGCACCGACGAACGCCCCACGCAGCGCCGCCACCTGGCCCCGCAGCGTGTCGTAGTCGGTCGCCCGGCCCCGGCTGATCAGCGCGGTGGCGTCACCGGGGTGCGAATCGATGATCGTCGCCAGGTTCACCGGGGGCGACGCTAGCCGGGGCCCGGCGGCTCCTCCCGTTCTGTTCTATAGAACCGACCGATTCTGGTCGGTTCCATAGAACAGAACGGGCCTGGCGGTGGGGTGGGTGGGCTCAGCGGGCCAGGACCACCAGCTGCAGGAACGCGGCCCCGACGATCACGAGCATGAGGATGACGATGGCGATCGTGGTGTTGCGCCTCACAGGGCACCTCCGGGTTGCGAGCTCGGCGTGTCGGAGCCGCGAGCGTCGGGGCCCAGCGTGTCCTGCACGGGCGGGACGGGGTCGGGCGGGACGGGGTCGGGCGGGACGGGGTCGGCACGGCGGCCGAACTGGACCGTCACCACCGTGACCGGTTCGTCGAGCGCGGCCCGATCCGCGATCGGGCGCAGCGTCACCGCGTCGCCGGCGACGACGCCCAGGTCGACCGCGGCGCTCGCCTGGCGCGCCGCCAGCGCGATCAACCCGTAGCTGTCGACGACCAAGCCGACCGCGCCGATGCCGATCTGGTCGAACGCCGTGACCCGGCGAGCGGTCCGACGGCCGGCGTCGACGAGCACTTCGAAGTGGCCGTCGTCGGCGCCGTCGAGCCCATCGAGCTCGTCGGGGTCGACGTTCAGCTGGGCGTTGCCGTACCGGTCGACCCACAGCACCTCGGCGATCAGCGAACCGTCCTCGACCCGGGTGATCGGCATCAGCCCGGGGAACAGAGTGGCCGGATCGACGACCTCGCCCAGCTCCTCCAGCGCCACGCCGTTGCACAGGTGCGCGGCGGCGGGGGCGAACACATCGCGACCGTCGAACAGCGGACCGGGTGCGGCCAGGTGCCGTTCCGGGTCGTTCAGCCACACCGCCCGGGTGGCGCCGCCCAGGAACCCGACGGCAGGAGCGAGGACGCCGTTGTCGGGGCCGATGAAGACGGCGGCGCCGTCGCCGACCTCGACCGCGATCGGGCG
>JAPXRJ010000230.1:0-4603 GCA_033813615.1 Microthrixaceae bacterium
CATGGGCATCACGTTCGTGGCGAGCATGGCCCGCTTCGCGATGATCTTCGGCGGCGGTCGCTCCGACGAGCGCAGCAACCCGTTCGGTGCGCTGCTGATGGTGATCCTCGCCCCGATCGCCGCCGCCCTGATCCAGATGGCGATCAGCCGCAGCCGCGAGTACGAGGCCGACGCGTCGGCCGCCCGGATGATCGGCACCGGCGAGCCGCTGGCGAAGGCGCTCGAGAAGCTCGAGGCCGGAGCGGAGCGCGTGCCGGCGACGGTGAACCCGGCCGAGGCGTCGGCCTACATCGTGAACCCGCTGCGCGGCCGCAACGCCCGGGGCCTGTTCATGACGCACCCGCCGGTGACCGAGCGCATCGCCCGGCTCCGCAGCAACGCCTGGGCCGCCTGAACGCCCTGGAGAGCCTGACCTCGCTGGGCTGCCTGACCTCGCTGGGCTGCCTGACCTCGCTGGGCTGCCTGACCCCCGCTGGACTGCCCGAACGCGCTGGAGTGTCAGTCCCGGAAGTTGCCGAACTGCAGCGGGATCTCGAAGTCGTGCTCTTTGCACGCGGCGATCACGGCCTGCAGGTCGTCGCGCTTCTTGGCGATCACCCGGACCTGCTCGCCCTGGGTCTGGGACTGCACGCCCTTGAGGCCCAACGCCTTGATGAACTTGTTGAGGTCCTTCGCTCGATCCGAGTTGATCCCGGCGACGAGCGCGGCGACCTGACGGACCGACATGCCCGAGGCCTCCTCGACCTTGCCGTACGACAGCGCCTTCATGGAGATGCCGCGCTTGACGAACTTCTCCTCGAGTACCTGGCGCAGCGCCGCCAGCCGGTCCTCGGACGCCGAGCGCAGCGTGATCGTGTCGTCGCCGAGCTCCAGCGACGAGTCGGTGTTCTTGAAGTCGAAGCGGTTCGCCACCTCCCGTGAGGCCTGGTCGACCGCGTTGCGGATCTCCTGGGCGTCGACCTCGGACGTGATGTCGAAGCTGGGCATTCGCTGGCCTTTCTCGAGGGTGTCGACGCCATCGGGCGACCACCATCCGGTTTCGATCGGTGCGGACCGGAACGCTATCGTGGCCGCTTCCCTGGGTCGGTGCCCGAGTGGCCAAAGGGAGCAGACTGTAAATCTGCCGGCGTATGCCTTCGGAGGTTCAAATCCTCCCCGGCCCACGACACGGAACCCCGCTCCGCTGCGGGGTTCCGTCGCGTCGGGCGGGATGTCGCGGGAAGGCGCTGCGAGCTGGTGCTGCGGGAAGGCGCTGCCGGCTGCTGCTGGACCGACGTGGTGCCGGGTGACACGATGACGTGGGTCACAGCGGCCCGGGACGGGGAGTCCGAACGGCCGAGGGTGCAACGGTCGAGGGGATCGGGCTGGTGGGATGAGCGGGTCGAGGGGGAGTGGAATGGCTGGTTCTTCGTTCACAGAAGGTCGCGCTGCAGACGCCGCACGGCGTGCGAGGCCGCCAGCGACACGGCCCGCGGCAGTGGTCGCCGCAGCGGCGCTGGTCGCGGTCCTCGCGATGCTCGGCGCCGCATGCGCGCCCGAACCGACGGTGCCCGGCAAGCTGCAGGTGCAGTACTCGCTGCTCAGCGCGGCGAACGGGCTCGACCCGTCGGTGCCGCCGGCCGGAGCGAACGATCCCGGCTGTCGCAGCCGCACCCATCCGGTCCCGGTCATCCTCGTGCACGGCACCTTCGCCAACCAGGCGCTCAACTGGTCGACCCTGTCGCCCCTGCTCAAGAACGACGGCTACTGCGTGTTCACGTTCAACTACGGCGGCCCGGTGCTCGGGATGCTCTACGGGTTCGGCGACATCCGCACCTCCGCTGCCGAGCTGTCGACCTTCGTCGACCGCGTCCGGTCCTGGACCGGTGCCGAGGAGGTCGACCTGGTCGGCCACTCCCAGGGCGGGCTCCTGCCCCGCTACTACCTCAACTTCCTGGGCGGCGCACCCAAGGTCCGCAACCTCGTCGGCCTGGCGCCGTCGAACCACGGCACCACGTTCCACGGCATGGTGACGCTGAGCCAGAAGACGGGCGTGTCGGGTCTCATCGACTCGCTCCTGGCCCCCATCTGCCCGGCGTGCGTGCAGCAGCAGACCGGCTCGGAGCTCATGCGCCAGATGAGCTCGGTCCCCGACACCGTGCCGGGCGTTCGCTACACCGTGATCGCCAGTCGCTACGACGAGATCGTGACGCCCTACGAGTCGCAGTTCCTGACGGGGCGCAACGTCCGCAACATCACGATCCAGGACATCTGCCCGCTCAACTACGACGGCCACGCCGGGTTGGCGTTCGACCGCCAGGCGCTGCGTGAGGTGATGAACGCGCTGTCGCCGTCGACGGCCCGATCGGTGCCCTGCACGTTCATCCCGTTCGACTTCGGCGGCTGAGCAGCTCGTCGTCGAGGGCTCAGCGGTTGAGCAGCTCGGCGTAGATTTCGTGGGTCGCGGCGTCGAACGCCACGAGCAGCACCGACGACACCGAGGCGGGTCGCAGCGACCGCAACGTGTCCACCGCGATCGCCGCGGCGTCGCGTCGCGGGTAGCGGTACACGCCGGTGGAGATCGCCGGGAACGCCATCGTCGCCGCACCCAGCCCGTCGGCGAGCTCGACCGATCGTCGGTAGCAGCTGGCCAGCAGCTCGGGCTCGCCGTTCGAGCCGCCACGCCAGATCGGCCCGACCGTGTGGACGACGTGGCGGGCCGCCAGCCGGTGCCCGGCGGTGACCGCGGCGTCGCCGGTCTCGCAGCCGCCGAGCGTCCGGCACTCGGCGAGGAGCCCAGGCCCCGCCGCCCGGTGGATCGCGCCGTCGACGCCACCCCCGCCGAGCAGCGAGCGGTTGGCCGCGTTCACGATGACGTCGACGTCGAGCACCGTGATGTCACCACGGTGCGCCGCCAGCTCGATCGCTGCGCCCGACATCACAGCCGTCCGATCATCAGAGGAGCCGCTGCATGATCACCACGTCGTGGAAGCGCCCGAACTTGCGGCCGACCTCCCGCTCGGTGCCGACGACGTCGAAGCCGAGTCGAGAGTGCAGGCCGATCGACGCATCGTGGCCGGCGACGATGCGGGCGAGCATCGCGTGGAACCCGTGCGCCGTCGCCCGCGACACCAGCTCGGCGAGGACCGCGCCACCCACGCCGGTGCCGCGGTGCTCGCCGTGCACGTAGACCGAGTCCTCCACCGAGGTGGAGTAGCCCGGGCGGTCGCGGTAGGGCGACAACGACCCAAAGCCGACCACCGTGTCGGCGCCGTCGACCTGGGCGACGGCCACGATCGCGGCATGTGCCCCGGAGCGGTCGGTGATCCACCGCCGCTGCTCGTCGAGCGTCCTCGGGGTCAGGTCGAAGGTGACGTTCGAGGTGAGGACCTCGTGGTTGTAGATGTCGAGGATCGCGGGGGCATCGGCCACCACCGCCGGGCGCAGGATCACGCCGCCGACGCTACCGGCACCCCGCTCGGGATCCGTGGTCCGGATTGCGACCCGGCTCGTCGCCGAGCACCCCTATATCGCCGAGGTGGTGGGGACGATCGCGCTGGGCTCGATCACCCCGATCGCTCCCGTCATCGCCTCGACCTTGGCCCATTCGGCGACGGCAGGCGACTCGCTCAACAGCACGATCTGCTGGTGCTCGGAGCTGCGCACGAGCAGCTCGAGCATCGCCGGCAGGATCGCCGGATCGAGGTGCTGGAACGGCTCGTCGAGCAGCGCCGGGAAGCTCTCCCATCCGGGGCCGAGGCTGCGCAGCTGCTCCAGCCGACCGAGCACGGCGTGCGCCGCGGCCGCGGTCTGGTCGCCCCCGGTCGGGTCCTCGGCGCTGAGGAACGGCTGGACGTCGGCCCGGAGCCGCGCAGCAGAGGTGATCTCGGCGCGGTTGGCGACCGCCCAGTTGACGTCGACGTCGCCGGCCAGGGCGTGCCAGCGCTGGGCCGCCTGACGGTGCTCCTCGGCCGCTCGGATCAGCCGTTGGCGACCCATGTCGGAGCTGAGCAGGCTGTTGACCCGCTGGAGGTGGAAGCCCAGGTACGACTGGGCTCCGGCGTCGGCCAGCGCCGCTTCCTCCGCGGAGCGCGCCCGTTCCATGCGCTGCCAGAACACGATCGACACAGCGACAGCCGCCAGGGCGATCAACGCCAGCGGGATGACGGCGATCGAGCCGATCAGGGCGGCGGCGGGCACCGCGAGCAGGGCCGAGAACCCGGCGGCGAGGAACGTGAGCCGCCGCACCTTCTCGCTGTCGGCCTGGGAGCGCTCGAACTGCTCGTGGTGGTGCTCGATGCGCTCGATCACCTCGGCGTCCTCGACGCTCGAGCCGACCGCGTCCGCCTCTTCCTCCAGTCGACGATCGGCGATGACGAGCGCTTCGGCCGCGGGCCACAGCTCGTTCTGGCTGATCCGGGCCAGCTGCTGGATGTAGGCGCCGCGCTCGGTGGTCTCGGCCAGGTCCTGAGCGCTGAAGCGCATGACCCGTCGAGCCGTCCGGGCGTCGAGGCCGGCGCGGGCCAGCAGGTCGATGGAGCCGGAGCCGTCGACGAACTGGCTGGTCACGTCCAGGCGGTGGTCGACGTCGATCACCCGGTGCTCCGACGCGTTCGGCCGGAAC
>JAPXRJ010000231.1:0-4601 GCA_033813615.1 Microthrixaceae bacterium
CGGACGGCTGTCGGAGCTCGACGCGGCGGCGGCGAGGACCGTGGCTGTGGCGGACGTGGTGACGACAGCGGTGACCGTCGCTGCGCCCGAGGTGGTGACCGTCGGCGCGGAGGTGACCAAGAGCGGGACGACCGTCGCTGTCGAGGTGGCCGAGGTGTCCGCGACCGCGGCGAGGAGGAGGTGGGGCGCCACCGTCGCGGACGAGCTCCCCGAGGTGGCGACGGTGGGTGAGGCTGTGACGAGGGTGGGGACGGCGGTGACGGTCGCTGTCGCCGAGGCAGCAGCAGCGACGGCGGAGCTCCGCGTGACCACGACGGCCGATGTGGCGGTCCCTGTGGTGGTCGCGGTGCTCGTGGCGGTGAGTCGTGGCCGGGCGTCCGCTGTTGCGACACCCGCGCCCGCTACAGCAGCGGTCGCGGTGAGTCGACACGTTGGGGTGACCGTCGCCGATCCGCCCGCGGACGCGCCGGCTGTGAGCACCGCACCTGATGGTGTGATCGCTCGTCTGTGGGTGACGGTGGGGGTCAGGAGCGTGCCCCATCGGCGCTCCGCCATGCGGATCTGACCATCGGTCAGCGCCCGATCCCACATGAAGACCGGTCCGACGATTCCCGCCGACCAGTCACCTGTCTGCACAGGGTGACGGGACCACAGGATCGGGGGGAGAGCGTTCCCCCCGTTGAAGTTCAGCGCCGAGCCGGACCCGAGGGTGGCGGTGCCGTAGGCCGTGCCGTCGCGGAAGAACGACAGGGTCGCTCCGCGCTTGCGGACGGTGATGGTGGAGATGTCAGCAGAGGTGGGAGAACTGACGACGGGCAGGAGACCCGATGATGAGGCGGCGGAATCGAAGGAGCTCCCCGCGGCGTTGGCGGCGAGGACCTGCATCGAGTTGGCCGACCCGTTGCGGCGCAGGAGGAGCGTGGCGTAGGGGTTGCTCCACGACGAGGTGTACGGGATGCAGAACACCGTCCCGTAGCTGCCTCCGTTCCAAGCCCCCGTCACCTGCACGGTCCAGTCCGCGCGGGCGCGACGGATGCCGCGCTCGGCGAGCTGAATCCATGCGGTGTTGCTGGTCTGCTCGGCGACGGCGGTGCCGCCACGGGTCGCCACCCCGGTGGGGTACACGAACTGCGGGTTGGCGCCGTAGAGCCCTGACCGCTTCGAGAGGCGCTCCACCCCGTCGACGTACGCGACGACGAGACCAGAGGTGAGCGGCGACCCCTCCGCCAGTTCGCGGGTCAGCATCGCTCACGCCACGGTTTCAGACCACAGGGTGTATTTGACCGTCGCACCCGACGCCGGGAACGCCTGGCCGGAGCCGTTGAACGCTACGAGCTTCCACGATCCGGGGGGGACCGCGACCCGCGGAGAGTCGAGGAGCTGCGCTGTGGTCACTGACCGGAGGGTGAACGAGGCGACGAGCAGCTCGGGTTGCGGAATCGACGGTGACGCGCCGCCGTCGGCGTAGTTCGAGCCGTCGTATTGGGTAAGCAGATACACCCCGACCCACCCGCCCGCGCTCGGCGCGGTGCCGAACGTGACGCCGAGCCGGAACCCGCCGTAGAGGTTCCCCGCACTGTTGCTGATCGCCCCCGACGCCGCGGTGTAGGCGCCGTTCGCGAGGCTGTTCAGCTCGGTAGACAGGGCGGTGGTGAGCGACCCGAACGCGCTCTGGGTGATGGCGCCCACCGTCAGTCCTCGGTGATGGTGACCTGCCCCGAGGGGAAGGTGAGGCTGTCGCCGTTGCCGACGGCCTTGGTGACCGGCGACCCGCCGCCGTCGCGGAGGTCGGAGAAGTAGAGCATCCGCCCCCCCGTCGCCGTGTCCATGAGCGCCCAGGCGGTCACCGTCCCCCACGACGCCGACGCAGGGCCGAAGGTGACGTCTGCGTTGGTCGACACCGAACCCGCCGACGGAGCGGCCCACTTGCCGGAGGTGCCCTGACGCGCGTAGCCGCCGCCGCTCACTTCGGTGAACGTCGAGGCGTCCGTCGGCGAGGACGGGGGCGCCGTGAACAGCGCCATGTACGGCGACGAGGTGTCGGAAGTCGCGTCTTGGATGCGCGCCGTGTTGCCGAACACCGACCCCGACCGGGTCTGATTCGTGTTCCACGCGAGCACGTCGAGCTCGTACGCGTCGGACTTGCTGCCAGCCATGGGGAGGCTCCTTCGATTGGGTGGGTGTCAGGGGGCGGGGGTGACCGACTCGACGCGGTACCGGATCGGCACCGACGCGAGGCGTTGACCTGTCGTCGTGTTCGTCGCCCACACCTGTGCGGTGGCGACCCCCGCGGCTTCCAGCGCGGTGCACGGGACGGGCCAGGTCACCTTGGCGACGCCGGTGAGCTGGTCATGCCACGTCGCGGCGACCGCGAGCACGGCGGCTGCGGGGGGGCGGACGACGCGCGCCTCGACGGTGTCGAAACCGGTCATGTCCATCGCGGCGCCGTCGGCGGTGAGGAACTGGTAGGTGAGCGGCTCGGGGCGTTCGCCGGCGGTCAGCACGATGCGGATCATGTGCCGATGTCCTCGACGGTGAGCGCTGGCACGTAACCGGTGCCGCCCGTGATCGTCCCCGATCCGGCGGTCGCGAGGATCCGCGCCTTGCGTGTCGTCGACCCCGCCGACGGCGTCTCGACGAAGGATACGAACAGTGCCCCGTCGCTGCTCGACATGGTGGCGTTCGTCGCGTTCTTGATCGCGTTCGCGGCGTCGGTGATCTGGAGTTGCACCGTTCCCGGCCCACCGGACAGCGAGAAGATCGGGATCGTTGCCGTCGTGCGGTAGCGGCGGCCCGCAACCGCGGTCCATGTGACCGACAACGACGTCACGTCGACGACGGTGCCGCCGATGCCGGACTGAGATCCCGACGCGGCGCCGGTGCCGATGTGACCCCACGGGAGGTTCTGTGGGGGCAACCATGCGGACCCGTTCCAACACAACACCCGGTTGGTGTCGGTCTCATAGATCGTCATCCCCGCGTTGGGTGAACCGGGACGCGATCCCGAGGTGCAGGTGATGACCACCTGTTTCGCAAGGGAGTTCATCGACGCCGCGGGAAGCTGGGTTCCGGCGGTGAAGGTGAGCAGTGCCATGGGTCTCCTTAGGGAACGAGGATCTTGGCGGAGTCGAGAAGCGACGAATCCAAGATGAACGCGTCGAGGATCGCTGGGCGGACCGACTGCATCGCGATGCGCAGCTCCCACTCACCGACAGCGGGGTGGATCGTCCACTCGAGGCCGCGCGACAGACCCTCGACGGTGACGTCGCGCCCGTCGGGGGTGTGCTGGACGACCTTCAGCCGCTTGCCCATGTCCAGGTTGAGGAGGAAGAGGAGGTCCCGCGTCCCCCGGCATGTGATGGACCCGATGCGGTATCGGGCGCGCCCACGCCAGAACACCACCCATTGCGCGACCCGGTCGCACTGGTCGTCGGTTTCACAGATGAGGTCGGTGCGGGTGTAGGCGCGGAGGCCGGACTCGGCGACGCCGGTCTCGTCGACCGCCGAGACGGTGTGCCCCCCGACGCGGGCGATGTTCGCCGCGTTGAACACTTCCTCCAGGTCGAACCGCGGCTCGAACTCGTCGTAGTACGCCATCGAGGAGGGGCTATCCATGTCGAACTCGATGAACACGCCGGCGGGGATCTGAGCCGGTCCGGTGTACCGCAGCGTTCCGACCTGGTCGAACCAGACGAAGCCGCAGTCGCTGTCCGCCGTGAGGAGCATCTCGGTCCACGCGGGCTGCGCCATCGTCGTCGCCTGCATCGTCGCTATCGACCCCGACGACGTCTCGTAGTGGCGCTTCGCCGCGGGCCACCCGATCCGGTCCGCGATCCGGTCGAGTCGATCCGTCGCGCTCTCACCCGCGCCGACGGCTGTATCGAGGGCTGGGAGGTCGGCGCGAGCGAACAACGCGACGTTGTCCTCCCCCGCAATCTCTACTGTGGAGATGAGGTCACCGGCGGGATAGCGGGGCTGCCACGACGACACGACGCCCGTGAAGACCGTCCAGGGCCCATAGATCCAGTTGTCGGACTCGACGCGGAGCCTCACCGCGACGCCCGGCTTGAGCTGCGGATAGAACGGCCCCGAGGTGTTCGCCGGGTCGTAGCGGCCGTCTTGGTTGTCGAGCTCGAAGGAGATCGACCCGCCGTCGTAGCGCAAGGTCGGGACGCTGCCCTGCTGTGATCCTCGCTGGCAGCGGACCGGGCCGACCACGTCGTCTGTCACGTCTGTCCACACGAACCCGTCGCCGCCGGCGAGGACGTCGGCACCGTCGAGGAGTGAGGAGTCCAACACGAACACTCCGGCGCTCGTCGCGGCGAGACCGAGTTCAACGATCGGCTGGAACGCAACCACCGCTCAGGCGCTCCGCCGCCACCCGGCGCCGACTTGCCGCTCGTACGCGGCGATCGCCTCGACGACTTGGCGGCCGACGTCGCGGGGGTTCGCGAGCGGTGCGTTCACGGTGATGCTGTAGGTGTTCCCGCCCCCACCGAACCCGAGCTGGTCGGCGCGCTCGAGGGGAACGACCGCCTCACGTCGTGAGGTGTTGTCGCCGAGGAGTGCGAGGGTGGGTCCGGTGACGATGCCGCCCTGGG
>JAPXRJ010000232.1:0-4584 GCA_033813615.1 Microthrixaceae bacterium
CCATCGGCGCCAGGTGCTCCCCGGCGCGGTCCACGGTGATCGCTCCGGCGGCGTGCACGTCGCAGATGCCGGCCCGACCGAGCTCCAGCACCTCGCGAACGACGGCGGCGCAGTCCATCGTCGGCGAAGTGTTCGGCATGGCCAGCACAGCGGTGTAGCCGCCGAGCGCCGCCGCGCGTGAACCGGTCTCGACCGTCTCCGCCTCTTCCTTGCCGGGCTCGCGAAGGTGCGTGTGGAGGTCGACCAACCCGGGCGCGACGATGCAGCCCGCAGCGTCGAGCACGACCGGCGCGTCGAGGTCCGCGCCCACCGCGGCGATCCGACCGCCCGACACGACCACGTCGGCGGACCGTTCGCCGTCTGCGTCGAGCACGGTGGCGCCCTTGATCACCAGCTCGTCGTGTCGTCGCTCGTCGTCGCCCTGGGTCACTGCGGCACTCCGGTGGTCGTGGGGTTCGAGGCCTCCGCGGTCACGTCGAGGACGTCGGCCAACGGGGGCAGCGCGGCTCGGCCGGGGCCGAGCAGCAGGAACAGCACCGCCATCCGGACCGCGACACCGTTGGCGACCTGCTGGGTGATCACCGCCTGCGGTCGGTCAGCCACCTCCGACGCGATCTCGACGCCGCGGTTCATCGGGCCGGGATGCAGGATCAGTGCGCCCTCGCGCAGTCGGTCGGCGCGCTCGGAGGTGAGCCCGAACTCAGCGGTGTACTCCCGCAGCGACGGCACGAGCGCCTCGGTCATGCGCTCGCGCTGCATCCGCAGCAGGTAGCACACGTCGAGCGAACCCAGGACGGCGTCGATGTCGTGAGTCACGCGCACGTCCCACGGCGCCAGGGTGGGCGGCAGCAACGTGGGCGGGGCGATCAACGTCACCTGCGCACCGAGTCGGCTGAAGGCCTCGATGTCGGACCGGGCGACCCGTGAGTGCTTGATGTCGCCGACGATGCCGATGTGCATGCCGTCGAGCGACCCTGCGTGCCGACGGATCGTGTAGCTGTCGAGGAGCGCCTGGGTGGGGTGCTGGTGCCAGCCGTCGCCGGCGTTGATGACCGTGGCGTCGGTCCACGCCGCGATCTGCGCCGGCACTCCCGAGCTGCGGTGGCGGACGACGACGGCGTCGATGCCCATCGCCTCGATCGTCTCGATCGTGTCGCGGACCGATTCGCCCTTGTTCACCGACGAGGACGACACGGCGAAGCTCATCGTGTCGGCGCTCAGCCGCTTCGCGGCGGTGTCGAAGCTCAGGCGGGTCCTCGTCGAGTCCTCGTAGAAGAGCGAGACGACGGTGCGACCGCGAAGCGCCGGGACCTTGGGGATGGCCCGGGAGCTGACCTCGACCATCGAATCGGTGACGTCGAGGATCTCCTCGATGTCGGCTCGGCTCAGGTGGTCGATGGAGAGAAGGTGACGGTCCACGGTCACGGCCTCAGTGCTTCTGGAGCTCGCCGAGCTCCACGCCGATCATCGTCACGTCGACCAGCTCGTCGCGGCGGGTGGGGAGGTTCTTGCCCACGTAGTCGGGTCGGATGGGCAGCTCGCGGTGGCCGCGGTCGATCATCACGGCCAGCTGCACGGCCCGGGGCCTGCCGTAGGTGTTCATCGCCTCGAGCGCGGCCCGGATCGTGCGGCCGGTGAAGAGCACGTCGTCGACCAGGATCACCGTGCGACCGTCGAGGTCGACGGGGATCTCGGTGACCTCCTCGGGAAGGACCGGGCGGATCCCGATGTCGTCGCGGTGCAGCGCCACATCCAGCGTGCCGACCGGGACCGGTGGGTCCTCGGGGCCGAGCCCCTCGATCTCGGCGAGCGAGTCGGCCAGCGCCTTGGCCAGGTCCACTCCCCCGGTCTGGAGGCCGATCACGACGAGCTCGTCGAGCCCGTGGTTGCGCTCGAGGATCTCGTGAGCCATCCGGCGGACCGCCCGGTGGATGCCCTCGGCATCGAGCACCTGGGTCCGGGCAACGAAAACGCCCCCGTAGGGGCGCGTCAGGCGTCGCTCACGTTCTGCCACCGGCAGCGTCCTTTCCAGTCCGTAGGGGCCTCACGGGACCCCCTTCACGGTCAGGACCGGACCTTAGCACGGCCCTGCGGCGCCCCGTCCCGCCGGTTCGGACGCTCGCCCATCCCATTGGGGCCGTCAGTTCGGGCCGTCAGTTCGGGCCGTCAGATCGGGCCGTCAGTTCGGGCGGAGCTCGGTGGCGGCCGTGGCGAGCAGGCCGTTCACGAAGCGCGCCGAGTCATCGGTGCCGTAGCGAGTGGCGAGGTCGACGGCCTCGGCCAGCACCACGCCGGTCGGCACATCGGGCCGGTGAGCGAGCTCGTAGCAGGCGATTCGGAGGATCTCGAGGTCGAGCGACGGCATCCGGTCGATGGCCCAGCCTCGTGCCAGGCGCCCGATGACGTCGTCGACCTCGACGCGGTGGGCCTCGACGCCGCGGACCAGGTCGATGGCGTACTCGTCGGGCGCTGCCACCTGGTCGGCAACGGTGTCGGGACCCGGACGGGCCTTCATCCGGCTCTCGTACAGGAGGTGCACGGCGCGCTCGCGCGCTTCGCTGCGCCCACCGGCGACCTGCGGCACGGTCGGCGGCAGCACGACGTGACCGACGAGCTCGTCGCCCTCGGCCAGCCGGTCGGTGACCCCGCCGGGCAGCTCACCGCCGAGCGCCTCCGCGCCGGGCAGCGGGTCGTCTTCTCCCCTCGAGGGATCGGTCATGCGCGCGAGATGAAGTCGCCGGTGCGGGTGTCGACCTTGATGCGCTCACCCGGCTCGATGAACAGCGGGACCTGGACGACGAGCCCCGTCTCGAGCGTGGCGGGCTTCTTGGCACCCGACACCCGATCTCCCTGCACACCCGGCTCGGTCTCGGCCACGTTCAGCTCGACCGAAGCCGGAACCTCCACGCCGACGATCTCGTCGCCGTACATCATGAGCAGCGCGGTCGATGAGTCGACGAGGAAGTTCGCGACGTCGCCGAGCGTCGATGCGGGGACGTTCAGCTGGTCGTAGGTCGAGTTGTCCATGAACACGTAGTCAGCGCCGTCCCGGTACAGCAGCTGCATCTCGCGCTTGTCGATGATCGCCCGCTCCATGCGCTCACCGGCACGGAACGTGCGCTCGACGACGGCGCCGTTGCGCACGTTCTTGAGCGTCGTGCGGACGAACGCGCCGCCCTTGCCGGGCTTCACGTGCTGGAACTCGACGAGGGAGAACAGTCCGTCGTCGAGGTCCAGGGTCATCCCGTTCTTGAAGTCCGCGGTGGCGATCTGGGGCATGTCCTCGGCCTGTCTGTTCGGCCCGGCGACGGCGCCGGGGCGGGCCGCGCTCAGGCGAGGATGGGATCCTTGGGGGCCAGGGTCAGGCGATCGCAACCGCCGTCGGTGACGAGCACCGTGTCCTCGATGCGGACACCGCCGAGACCGGTGAGGTACACACCGGGCTCCACGGTCACCACCTGGCCGGCGTCCAAGGTAGCAGCGGAGCGCGCCCCCACCCGGGGCTCCTCGTGGATGTGCAGGCCCACGCCGTGGCCGGTCGAGTGCAGGAACGCCTCACCCCATCCGGCCTCCTCGATCACCTCACGACACGCCTTGTCCACGTCGGCCGCGTCGACGCCTGCGGTGACGGCCCGCACGCCTGCGTCCTGCGCGGCGAGGACGACGTCGAGCATGCGGATGCGCTCGGCACCGACGTCGCCGACGGCGACCGTGCGGGTCATGTCGGAGTGGTAGCCGTCGACGAGCGCTCCGAAGTCGATCACGACCAGGTCGCCGTCGGTGATCACGCGCTCCGACGGAGTGTGGTGGGGCTTGGCGCCGTTGGGTCCCGACGCGACGATCGTCTCGAAGCTGACGTCAGACGCTCCGAGCTCGCGCATGGTGGCGTCGAGCAGGGCGGCGAAGTCGGCCTCGGTCGGCTCGTCGGCCAGCCGGTGGCGCACCTTCTCCAGCGCTGCATCCGCGATCGCGCACGCCGAGCGGATGCGCGCCACCTCTCCCGCGTCCTTGACGAGCCTGAGCTCCTCGACCAGACCGCTCGTGGCGACGAGCTCGCCGGTGCTGAACAGCTCGCTGGACCATCGCCGCTGCTGGGTCCACGTCACGGCGTCGGCCTCGAGTCCCAGTCGGAGGACGCCGCCATCCGCTGCCGCCGAGGCGATCGCCTCGTCGGGACCGGCGGCGACGATGTGGATGTCGGCCTCCACGCCGGCAGCTGCCAGCTCCTCTGCACTGCGATCCCGATAGCGCCCGTCGGTCACGAACACGGTGCGATCCGCGGACACGAGGACCAGGCCGGCCGAGCCGGTGAAGCCTGTCAGGTAGCGCACGTTGGTGAGGTCGCTCACGACGACCCCATCGCAGCCGGCGTCGTCGAGCCGGTCCCTGAGCCGCGGCAGCCGCGCCGCGGTGTCCATCGGAGGGAGCCGATCAGGCGGTGGGGCGAGCTCGGGCGACTCCGTGACCGTCATGGCGATCAGCCTACGGCCGAACCTGGCCGCCCCATCGCCCGTTGACTCCCGTTGGGGCTGGAGTGGGGATGGGGAGTTGGAGATGGGGAGTTGGAGATGGGGAGTTGGAGAT
>JAPXRJ010000233.1:0-4523 GCA_033813615.1 Microthrixaceae bacterium
CGGGGGTCCGATCGGCCTCACCGGTATCGCCAAGGACTTCTTCGCCGTCAACCCGATCCCCGACGGCCGCTACGGGTGGGGTTCGTTCAGCTTCAACCAGAACACCCTGTGGACGATCAGCGTGGGCTGGACCCTGGTCGCCATCCTGTGCGTGTTCGTGTGGGGACTCGCCCGCAGCCCCTGGGGCCGGCTCCTCAAGGCGGTGAGGGAGGACGAGGAGGCGGCGAGGTCGCTCGGCAAGAACGTTTTCAAGATGAAGCTGCAGGCGTTCGTCATCGGCAGCGTGATCGGCGGGATCGCCGGCATCATCTTCATGTTCGACGGTGGGTTCGTGAAGCCCGACTTCTTCGTGTCGCAGACCACGTTCAACTGGTACCTCATCGTCATCCTCGGCGGCGTCGCCACCGTGCTCGGACCGCCGGTCGGCGCCATCGTCTACTGGTTCGTGATCTCGGTGCTCAACAGCCTGCTCACCCAGGCCATCGGCGACGGGTGGTGGTTCATCGACGGCACCGACACCGGCGCGGTGCGCTACGTGCTCGTCGGCGTGGCGATCGTGCTGCTGCTGGTCTTCCGGCCCCAGGGCCTGCTCGGCAACAAGGACGAGGCGGTCATCGGTGAGTGAGCCCACCCACTCCCCCGCGGACGGCGACGACGACGCGGACCTCGGCGCGGGTACCGCTGCGCCCGATGGGCCGATCCTCGTCGCCGAGGGCGTCCACCGCTCCTTCGGAGGGGTCAAGGCCGTCGACGTCGAGCGCATGGAGGTCGAGCGAGGCACGGTCGTCGCACTGATCGGGCCCAACGGCGCCGGCAAGACCACCTTCTTCAACGTGCTCACCGGCTTCGAGCGAGCCGACGGTGGTACGTGGCGGTTCGAGGGCCACGACATGACCGGCAAGCCCGCTTACGCCGCGGCGCGCACCGGGATGGTCCGAACGTTCCAGAGCGCTCGGGTGTTCCCACGCCTTTCGGTGCTCGACAACATCCGGCTGGCCGCCAAGGACCAGCGAGGCGAGCACCTCCGCACCGCGCTGCTGCCGTGGGTGTGGCGTGCGCAGGAGGCCGAACTGGGCGAACGGGCCGCCGAGCTCGGCCGATGGGTCGGCCTGGGCGACAAGCTCGACGACAAGGCCGGAACCCTCTCCGGAGGCCAACGCAAGCTGCTCGAGCTGGCGCGGGGCGTCATGGCGGCACCGCGGCTGCTCATGCTCGACGAGCCGATGGCGGGCGTCAACCCGGCGCTTCGCCAGCTGCTGCTGGACAAGATCCGGGAGCTGCCCGGCGAGGGCATCACCGTGCTGTTCGTGGAGCACGACATGGACGTGGTCTCCGCCATCTCCGACCTGGTGGTGTGCATGGCCGAGGGACGGATCATCGCGACCGGCACGGCTGGCCAGGTCGCCGCCGACGAGCGCGTCATCGACGCCTACCTCGGTGGATCGAGCGCGGATCTGCGCGACATGGCCGACCAGCTGCGCCCGATCGTCGAGGAGCTCTACGACGGAGATGCCGACGACCGCGATGCCGACGAGGGAACGACGTCATGACCCCGCGTGAACCGCTGCTCGTCGTCCGGGACCTCGTCGCGGGGTACCTGCCCGGAGTGGACATCCTCCGTGGCGCGTCGATCGACGTCGCCCGCGGCGAGCTGGTCGGCATCATCGGACCCAACGGTGCCGGCAAGTCGACGCTCATCAAGGCCGTGTTCGGCCTGGTGCCGGTGCGCTCTGGCACCATGACCGTCGACGGCGAGGACATCGTCGGGGTGCACGGCCACGAGCTCGTGTCCCGCGGCGTCGGCTACGTCCCCCAGGTGCGCAACGTGTTCGGCACCCTCACGGTCGAGGAGAACCTCCGAATGGGGGTGTTCCTCCGACCCGATCGCTTCGATGTCCGCCGCGACGAGGTGCTCGAGCTCTTCCCCGCCCTGCAGGGCCGGCGCGGCAACAGAGCCGATGAGCTGTCAGGCGGTCAGCGCCAGGTGCTGGCCATGGCCAGAGCCCTGATGATGGAGCCGAGCCTCCTGCTGCTCGACGAGCCGTCCGCCGGTCTCTCCCCGGCCATGCAGGACGAGGTGTTCGCCCGCATCGCGGCCATCAACGACGCCGGCGTGTCGATCCTCATCGTCGAGCAGAACGCCCACAAGGCGCTGCGGATCTGCCATCGCGGCTACGTGCTCGACAACGGCACCGACGCCTACACGGGCACCGGCGCCGAGCTGCTCGGCGACCCGAAGGTCATCGAGCTCTACCTCGGCTCGCTGGTCCGCAACCGCTGAGCAGCGCGACCGCCGCCGGACGCGCCCCGCCGGTGGATGCGATCGCATCCACCGGCGGGCGACACCTGGGGTGGGGCGCCTCGTGGACGTCCCACCCCGCTCAACCTTCGCACGCAGTCAACTCATCGGATCAGCCGATCGAGATCTGCTCTGCACCTTCGATGTCGGCAGGCTTGCCGTCGGTGCCGTAGGCCCACACCGAGTAGACGCCGGTGCCGGGCTGCATGACGTTCCACTTCTCGAACAGCGACGAGGCGCCGCGGTAGTGGATGGTCTTGCCCTCCTCGAGGAGCGCCTTGCAGTCCTTGAAGTTGTTGCAGTCGTTGTCGCCCTCGAGGTTCGACGCGAAGTTCGCCTGGATCGCCGAGCCGTCGTCGCTCTTGGCCTTCACGGCCGCCAGCGCCATCAGGTTGGTGCAGTCCCAGTAGTAGGACGAGAAGATCGTGTCGATCCCGGTCGCCGCGAACTCCGCGGTGAAGGGGCTCTCGACACCTGCAGGAGCGGCGGCCGGAGCGGTGCCCTTGATCCCGGCGACCTTCGACGGATCAGACGGGTCGACGGTCGCGCCGAACTTCGAGCCCTGCATGCCGTCTGCGGTGTAGATCGGCATGTCGGCGGGTCCGGCACCCTTGCCGATCATCGTGGAGACGACCTTGGCGCCGTCGTCGTTGAAGCCCAGCACCACGACCGAGTCGGGGTTCGAGTCCAGCGCCTTCTGCACATCAGCGTCGAAGTTGGAGGCGTCGGGGTTGTAGAGGACGGTCGCGGTCACCTGAGCACCGCTGTCCTCGAGCGCCGTCCCGAGGAACTCCGAGAAGCCCTTGCCGTAGTCGTCGTTGCGGGCGAGGATCGCGACCTTGGAGTGGCCGTCACCCGTGATCAACGTGGCGAGCGCCGGACCCTGCAGGTCGTCGCCGGGCGCAGTGCGGAAGAAGTAGCCATCCGCGCCGCCTTCCAGGTCCGCGGTGGTCGTGGAACCGGAGCACGTCGGCACCTTGTCGGCGGCGATCGAGTCGAGGAGCTTGGCGGCGACACCCGACGGTGCCGGGCCGATGATCGCGTCCACCTTGTCGGTGTTGACGAGCTTGGCGTAGCTCGTGGTCGCGACGTTCGGGTTGGTGCCGTCGTCGGCCGCGACCGACACGACCGGCTTGCCGTTGACGCCACCCGCGTCGTTGATCGCCTTGATGGCCATGTCGACCGGCGTCTGCAAGGAGTCGACGATGACGCTCAGGTCGCCGGTCTGCGGAACCATGACGCCGAGCTTCAGCTCGCCGTCGACGTTGCCGCGGTCACCACCCTGCGACGCCTCGGTGGTGGTGGTGTCGTCTCCCTCATCGTCGCTGCTGCATGCCGAGGCGACCAGCCCCAGTGCCGCCACGACCACGATGAGGACACGCATGACGTTCTTGCGCATCGGCCCGTTCTCCTCCGTCGGTCCGGACCCGTCGTCCAGACGTTCGTTCACCCTACGTTCACCGGACCGGTCGATGCCGGGATCCTCACGCCCCGGTCACGGGGGCCGGGTTCAGGCCGGTCGTGCTGCCGGCGGGTCGAGCTCAGGCGGGTCGAGTTCAGGCGGGTCGAGTTCAGGCTGCGCGGGTGCTGCCACGGCGAGGGCGGTACGTCGCCAGCCGGTCCGCGCCGCGCCACACGTCGCGGTAGTAGTCACGGGCACGCTCACCCAGGTCGTGCGGCTCGGTCACGACCGTGGTGCCGCCGCCGTTCGCAGCCGGGAGGCCGGCGACCTGCAGGACGCGGTCGCCGCTGATGACGCAGCGGTCCGAGATGAGCTCGGCGTCGGCCACCCGCAGTCGCAGCTTGTGGTCCCGGCCGTGCAACGACTCGACGAAGTCGATGAGCTCGGCCAGCTCGTCGTCGTCGAGGCGGTCGCTCACCATGACACGGGTCACCGAGGTGTGGGCGCTGAGGTACTCCAGCTCGCTTCGCCGGCAGTAGGGGTCGACCAGCATGGGGCGGTGCAGCGCGGCGACACGACCGACCACCCGGGCGAAGGCCAGCGGATCGCTGGAGCTGAGATCCGCGTCGAACACCTCGAACGCCGGGAACCCGCTCTCCAGCCCGAGTGCATCGACCACCCGACGTCCCAGGCCGGTGGGTGCCACGCCGCGGTCGCCGACCGGCTGCAGCAGGCCGCGACGCAGCAGCGATGCGATGGCGTCCTCTTGGAACTCCGGGTGCTGCCCGGTGAGCCCGGTCACCGTGGCCAACCCGGCGGGCT
>JAPXRJ010000234.1:0-4520 GCA_033813615.1 Microthrixaceae bacterium
TGTCACCAGCAGCGTTGGTCCCGTCGCACACCTGGACGAACACCGCCGAGCTGAACCCGGTGAACGAGTTGTCGGTGATCTTGTTGCCGCCAGCGGTGATCACGATCCCTGCCGGGTAGGAGTCGTCGGTCCAGCCGGTCGCGTCGAAGACGTTGCCCGTCACGGTGATCGCATCCGGCAGTGGACCGCCGGGGTACTCGGAGATCCAGATCGCCCTGCTCGTCACATGGGTGAAGGAGTTGCCGGAGATCGTGCCGGAGAGGACCGGGTGCTCGGCGCTGTCCTGGTCGACATCCATGGGGCGGCGGAAGTTGGCGAACGAGTTGTTCGCCACCTCGTAGGTGCCGGAGCGCACCATCACGGCAGCATCGGTCATCGTGGTGCAGGAGTAGTCGCAGTCGGGTGTCCACTCGCCGCCGTTGAAGCGGTTGTTGACCACCTTCACGTCGTTGCCGCCGAACAGGCCCACCAGGTGGTGGGTGTTGGGAGCGATGAGCGCAGGGTCACCCTGCGGGTCGATCTCGAACCCGTCGATGGTGACGTCGTTGGTCCCATCGGGGGTCGGGTGCGGCTCGCCGGGGGTGCGGAAGCCCTTGACCGTGCTCTCCGGGCCCCGCTCGTCGAAGTCGGCACCGTCGCTGCGCCCGCTGTTCGCTCCCTCGAACACGAGCGACTTCGTGACGATGACGAGCTCAGGGTAGGTGCCTGCCGCCACGTGGACCGTCTCGCCGTCGACCGCTTGGGTCTGCGCGTACGTGATCGTGGCGCACGGCGACGCGCTCGCGGAGCAGTCGCCGGTGTCGACCCCTGTGGGAGCGACGTAGCGGCCGTCGTCCATCGGTGGGTTCGGTGTACAGGCCGCTGCTGTGGTGATCGCTGCAGCAGCGGCGACGAAGAGAGCTCGTCGGATCGTTCGCATGGTTCCCCCTCGATCGGCCGGGGCCTTCCCCTCCGACTCGGGCAATTGGTAACAGGTTTTGGCGGTCGATGACGGATCGCTGCCAGCGGTGTCGACGAACGCCGGTCTGTGTGTGCTGGCTTCGCCAGGACCGAACTGGTTGCACCGAGAACCGGTACGGGGTCACCAGCGGCCGGTGCCGACCCCCAGCCAGCGGCGCTTGGTCGCCTTGGACGCCAGGTCCCGGCCGGTGTGGGGCAGGGTGAGCGTCTCGGGGGTGGGGTCCGGCCGGGACGGCGCGTCCTCCACCCCGACGACGACCAGCACGCCGGTGTCGGGTCCCACGTAGGCCCACTCCAGCCGCTTCTCGGTGCGGAACTTGGTGAGCCGGAGCCCGCCGGTGTTGCGGCCCTTCACCGGCAGCTCGTCCGCGTCGGTGACCTTCGCGGTCTGGGCGTCGGACACGGTGAGCACGACCGCACCCGGCCCTGCGATGCCGGCGCCGACCACGGTCGCCCCGTCGCCCAGCTTCATGCCCCCGACGCCGCCGGCGCCCGCCCCTTGGACGGGTACGGCCGCGACGTCGCAGCGCAGCGCCTGCGCGTTCGACGCCACCGCGACCAGCTCGGCGCCGTCGGGAGCGGTGGTGGCGGCCACCACCGAGTCGCCGGGCTTGAGCTTGATGGCGGTGCGTCCGGCGGCAAGCCCGAGCAGCTCCGCGGCGGCGACCCGCTTCATGACGCCCTGCGCGGTGACGAGCAGGACCGGCGGTGCCTGCGCGCCCCCGGTCACCAGCGTGAGCGCGGTCTCGCCCTTGTCGAGGGGGACGATGTCGCTCAGCGCCATGCCCCGAGACCGGCCGGTCACCTCGGGCACCGCAGCGACCGACACCGGGAACACACGGCCGCGGGACGTCACCGCGGCCAGCTGGGAGTGCGTGGTGGTGGCGACCCGCTGCGCGATCACGTCGTGTCGACCGGGTGTGGCCGCTCTGGGTCCGCTGACCGGTTCCTGGCCGACCATCCCGCTGGTCGACAGCGCGACCACGCACGGCTCCTCGACCCGGTTGGCTGCCTCTTCCGCCTGGGCCTCCTCCATGGTCACGTCGTCGAGGTGGTCCGGCGTCACGATCCGGCTCCGGCGGTCGTAGCCGTAGCGCTCGACCAGCTCCTCGAGCTCGCTGAGCACGATCGTCCGCTGGCGCCGCTCGGAACCGAGGATCTTCTCGAAGTCGTCGATGCGACCACGCAGCTCGCCTGCCTCGGCCTCCAGCTCCAGCTTGGCGAGCGCGGTCAGGCGGCGCAGCTGCATGTCCAGGATGTGCACGGCCTGCACCTCGGTCAGGTTCAGCTCGGCCATCAGCCGGTCCCTCGCCTCCGCAGCGTCCTCCGAGCTGCGGATGATCGACACGACCAGGTCGATGGCATCGAGCGCGATCAGCAGGCCCTCGACCAGGTGCAGTCGGCGGCGGGCCTTCTCCAGGCGGAACTCCGTGCGGCGGCGCACCACGTCGAGCCGGTGGTCGACGTAGTGCTGGCACAGGTCGTACAGACCGAGGGTCCGAGGGTTCCCGTCGACGAGCACGACGTTGTTGATGCCGAAGGTGTCCTCCATCGGCGTGAGTCGGTACAGCTCGGTCAGCACCGCCCTGGCGTTGGCGCCCGGTCGCAGCTCGATCTCGATGCGCAGTCCCGTGTGGCGGTCCGACGTGTTCTTGACGTCGGACACCAGCGGCAGCTTGTCGTTGCGCATCAGCTCCTGGATGCGGCTGACCACCCGCTCCGGGCCGACGAGGTAGGGGAGCTCGGTGACGACGATGCCCTGGCGCGCTCGGGTCAGCTCCACGATCTCTGCCGATGCCCGCATCCGGACGCTGCCCCGACCGGTCTCGTACGCCTCGACGAGGCCGTCGTCGACGATCACGCCACCCGACGGGAGGTCGGGACCGGGCAGCACGGCCATCAGCTCGGCGGTGGTCGGCTTCGGGCGACGCTTCGTCATCACCAGCTTGATGGCCTCGTAGACCTCCCGCAGGTTGTGCGGCGCCATGTTCGTGGCCATCCCGACGGCGATGCCGGAGGTGCCGTTGACCAGCAGGTTGGGGAGTCGCGCCGGTAGGAACAGCGGCTCCTGGCGTTCGCCGTCGAACGTCGGCCGGAACTCGACGGTCTCCTCGTCGATCTCGGCGAGCATCTCCATGGCGGCCTCGGTGAGTCGGCACTCGGTGTAGCGGTAGGCCGCCGGCGGGTCGTCCAGCGAACCGAAGTTGCCGTGCGGGTCCACGAGGGTCACGTTGCGGCCGAAGCTCTGGCCCATGCGCACGAGTGCGTCGTAGATCGCCCCGTCGCCGTGCGGGTGGTACTTGCCCATCGTCTCGCCGACGACGTTGGCGCACTTGCGGTGCGGCCGGTCGGGACGCATCCCCATGTCGGCCATGGCGTGCAGGATCCGGCGTTGCACCGGCTTCAGGCCGTCGCGCACGTCGGGGATCGCCCGCGACGTGATGACCGACAGCGAGTACGCCATGAACGACTCGCCCAGCTCCTGGGTCACGGGGACCTCGACGACCTCCCGTGCGTACCCACCTTCGAACAGCTCCGTCTGACGTGGCATGGGCCCATTCAAGCCGCCGGGCCCGACACCGCCGTGCACCGGACCGTCCTCCACGTCGACTGCGGACTGAAGGTGGTTCGCCATCTTGTGCGACGATGGTGCGATGTCCGACAACGGCGCTGCAACCCCGACGTCGGAGGGAACCTCCCCCTCCGACGGTCCATGGCTGGGCGACGCCTGTTCGCTCGTCGACGCCTTCCGAGCCGGTGAGCGCTCGCCGGTCGAAGAGCTCCAGGCGACCTACGACGCCATCGCGGCCAGCGACTTGAACTGCTTCTCCTTCCTCGACCCCGAGCGCGCCTTCGCCGCGGTGGAGCGGGCCGACCTGTCCAAGCCCTTCGGCGGGGTACCGGTGGGCATCAAGGAGCTCGAGCAGGTCGAGGGCTGGCCCGACACCGGCGCATCGCTGGCGTTCAAGGATCGCATCGCTGATCACACGTCGGAGACCACCCGCCGCTTCATCGAGGACGGCGGCGTGGTGGCCGTCGGGCTCACGACCGCCTCGGAGTTCGGCGGCCTCAACGTCGGCGTCACCAAGCTCAACGGCGTGGCTCACAACCCGTGGCGCCACGGACGCACCGTCGGCGGTTCGTCCGGCGGCAGTGGTTCGGCGGTGGCGGGCGGCTTGGTGTCGATCGCCAGCGGCGGCGACGGCGGCGGCTCGATCCGCATCCCCGCCGGCTACAACGGCCTGTTCGGCATGAAGGGCACGTTCGGTCGGATGTCCCGTGGCCCCGAGGCGTTCTCTCGGCCCGGCACCGTGGTCAACGGGGTGCTCGCACGCTCCGTGCGGGACGCGGCCCGCCACTACGACGTGTGCGCAGGGGTCGACCCCCGCGACCCGACCAGCCTTCCCGACCCGGGCGGTTGGGAGCGGGACCTCGGCTCCACCGAGCTCAAGGGCCGCAAGGTGGCGATCCTCCCGTCGATCGCGGGTGTCCGCCTGGAAGACGGTGTCGACGCCGAGATCCGCGATCGTGCCGCAGCGCTCGTCGAGATCTGCGGGTTC
>JAPXRJ010000235.1:0-4456 GCA_033813615.1 Microthrixaceae bacterium
ACGATGGCGACGGTCCCCGCCCGCTTCGTCGAGCTCGGCGACCTGCACGCCGGCATCGACGACGCCGGGTTCGCCATCGACGAGCTGCTCGACTGGGCTGATCGCGACGAGGGCGACGGCGCGGCGGCTCCTGCCGAACCCGACGGCTCACCCTGATCGAGCTCAGATGGCCGGTGCCGGCCGGGGCCGGACGCGACCGGGAGCTCGACGGGGATCGAACGCAGCAGCCGCTGCACTCGAGCCCACCGCACCGATCCGCACCCGAACGGCACCGCCGAGGTTCATCGGCCGGGACCGCGACGGCGGAAGTCGGCCGGGCTCGTGCCGGTCCAGCTCTGGAAGGCTCGGCGGAAGCCGCTCGGATCCGCGTAGCCGAGCTGGTGCGCGATCGTCTCCACCGATCGGTCCGTCGCGCTGAGCAGACGGATCGCTCGCGCCCGACGGGTCTCGTCGAGGACGCGGTGGAAGCTCGTCCCGCGGTCGTGCAACCGACGCTTCAAGGTTCGACTCGACGTGTGCAGGCGATCGGCGACGTCTCCCAACGTGGGGTAGCCGTCCTCGCAGGCCACCAGCACGGCCCGCACCTGCGCCACCGCGTCGCCCACCAACCCCAGCTCCTCCAGCTCGCGCCGGCACTGCCGGCGGATCAGCGTCGCGTTGTCCGGATCGGCGGTCTCCGGTCGCAGGTCGAGGAGCGCCGCGTCGAAGCGCACCTCGTTGCTCCCCATGTCGAAGGACGCTCTGGGGAGCCGCCCGCTCGATCGTCGGTAGTACTCCGGCTCGGGGTAGTCGAACCAGAGCTCGACGTCGTCGAGACCGAAGCCGTCGACCAACGTGAGCCCGATGCGCGCCAGCTTGACCAGGACGGTGTCGAACAGGACCTGGCGGAGCTCGCCCAACGGGGCCGTCTCGACGACCGCGACCGCCGCGGTGTCGCCGTCGACCCGCAGCTCGGCGCTCAGCACGGGCACGCGGAGGCCGATGAACTCGACCCCGAGGTCGATCGCCTCCCGCAGCGTGGAGGAGCTCGACATGCCGAGACCGACGATCCCGGGCGACAGAGGGCTGCTGCCGAGCCCGATCTCGTAGCCCAGGCCCGGCTCGTCGGTCAGGCGGAGCGCCCGCACCAGCAGCCGGCCGACGTCGGTCAGCGCCAGTCGCTCACCCGGGTCCTCGATCTGGTCGTGTGAGATGGCGGCGGCGTCCAGCAGGATCGGGGCCTCGACCCCAGCGGCCGCCGCGGCGTCGAGCACGACCGACGCGTACCGCACCGGCACCGTCGACGCCGTGAAGCCCCCTGAGTCCATCGCCCCTCCTGGCCCCCGTCGCCCGGGATCTGGCCCTCCCGGGCCTGGAGGTGCCATCGCCCGATTCGTAGGGTAATTGGGATCCGACTCGGGCCGCTGTGGAACCGGGTGCGACGACGTGGGGGGCCGCGTGCAGACGGGTGGCGCAGCACAGACGGGTGGAGGGGCACAGACGGTTGGAGGGGCACAGACGGGGAGCACGGCACGAAGGGACCGCCGCGTCGATCGTCGGACGTTCCTCCGAGCGGCCGGGGGGACCGGTGCCCTCGCCATGCTGACCGCCACGGCGGCGTGCAGCACCGCGCCGACCGGCCCGGCGCTCCAGGTCGTCGACCACGCGGTGTTCGGCGGGCGCATGAACTACTACCGGTTCGCGACGAGCGCGATCGCGTGGCAGCCGGGCGTGAACGTGCTGCTCCCCGACGACTACGACGCGTCGCCGTCGAAGCGTTACCCCGTCATGTACCTGCTGCACGGCGGTCTCCAGGACTTCCGCAAGTTCGACCTCGAGGACGACATCCGGGGACTGACCGCCGGCCGTCGCATCATCGTGGTGATGCCCGACGGCGGCGCCGCGGGCTGGTACTGCAACCCGGTCGCGTCGCTCACCGGGCCGCGCAACTGGGAGACGTTCCACATCCAGCAGCTCATCCCCTGGATCGATGCCAACTTCCGCACCTATGCCGAGCTCGACGGCCGGGCCGTCTCGGGGTTCTCGATGGGAGGCTTCGGCGCGCTCAAGTACGCGACCAGGTTCCCCGGGCTCTTCGCGTCGGTCAGCAGCCACTCGGGTCCAGCCAGCCTCCGCCGCGACGCGGGCATCGTCGTGCACTGGGCCAACCTCAGCTCCGCAGCGGTCGAGCTGGCCGGGGGCACGGTGTACGGCGTGCCCTTCTGGGACGAGGCCAAGGTCAGCGCCGACAACCCCTGCGAGCACGTGACGAACTTCCGGGACAAGCGGATCATGCTGGTCTGCGGCCAGGCCCAGGAGATCAGCACCTTCGACATCAACGAGACCGAGGTGCAGGCGGGTCAGCGCGAGTTCAGCGGGTTGCTGAGCGCCGCCGGCTTCCCTCACGAGCACCACCAGCTGCCCGGTGGGCACTTCGTGCGTCGCGAGATGCTGCAGCGCGACATCGACGGGGCGATCGCCCGACTGAAGAAGGCCTGACCCGTCCCGCCCGGTTCGAGATCGGCATCAACCCCGGGAGCGGTACTGGGACCGGCCGCCGACCGCGTCCTTGTTGAGTCGCTTCGAGAGGTGCAGGCCTTCCAGGACCAGCTCGACGGCCGATGCGATGACCCCGGCGCTGGCCTGCTCGCCGACCAGATCGTGGACCGGACCGCCGAGCGCCGGCATCTCGGCCAGCAGCTCGACGTACGCGGCGGCCGGGACGTCCTCGCCGATCTCGATCGGGTCGCGGTCCTCGAACGCGTCGACGACCTTGGTCAGTGACTCGGGTCGGACCCGCTCCCGGAACACGGTCAGCACCGCGGAGCGGACCAGGTGGTCGAGCACCTGCTCGTCGCGGCCTTCCTCGAGCGTCTCGATCTCGATCTTGCCGGCGGTCGACGCCGGCAGTGCCTCCAGGTCGCACACCCGGGGCACGACCTCGTCCTCGGCGGCAGCCAGGGCGCGGCGCGCCGCGTTGGCGACCATCGTCTCCTGGTTCGACACCGACAGGCGGACCGAGACGCCCGAGCGCTGGGAGATGTGCGGGCTCTGGCGTGCGAGCTGGCTGAGCGTGGCGATGATGTCGCTCATGTGCTCGGGGACCGTCACCGTGACGCCGGGGGCGGCGAAGGGTTCGGCCTCCTGGTCGACGATCGCCACCTCGGTCTCGACGTCGAGCGGGTAGTGCGTGCGCACCTGGGAGCCGAAGCGGTCCTTGAGCGGCGTGATGAGGCGGCCCCGGTTGGTGTAGTCCTCCGGGTTGGCCGACGCGACGAGCAGCAGGTCGAGCGGCAGCTGGATCTTGTAGCCGCGGATCTGGATGTCGCGCTCCTCGAGCACGTTCAGCAGACCGACCTGGATGCGCTCGGCCAGGTCGGGCAGCTCGTTGATGGCGAAGATGCCACGGTTGGTGCGCGGCACGAGGCCGTAGTGGAGGGTGAGCTCGTCGGACAGGTAGCGGCCCTCGGCCACGCGGATCGGGTCCACCTCGCCGATCAGGTCCGCGATCGCCGTGTCGGGGGTGGCGAGCTTCTCTCCGAACCTCAGCGACCGGTGCACCCACGCGATCGGCGTCTCGTCGCCGGCGTCGGCGACGAGGTTGCGAGCGTGCGCTGACACCGGGGCGTAGGGGTCGTCGTTGATCTCCGACCCCTCGACGATCGGCATCCACTCGTCGAGCAGGTCGACGAGCGAGCGGATCATGCGGGTCTTGGCCTGGCCACGCTCGCCCAGGAAGATGACGTCGTGACCGGCGAGCAGCGCGTTCTCCAGCTGTGGGAACACCGTGTCGGCGTAGCCGAGGACGTCCGGGAACAGCGGCCGGCCGGCCCTGATGCGAGCGGCCGCGTTGGCGCGGATCTCGTGCTTGACCGGGACCGACGTCCAGCCCGACGCCCGCAGCTCACCGAGCGTCGCGGGCAGGTCCGGCGGCGCCTCGAGGCTCCGGTGGTCGGTCGGCGGTACCGGGTTCGCGGCGGCGGGTTCGGTCATGCGCGGAGGCTACCCGTGCCCTCGATCGCTCTGTCATGCAGGGGACACCCGAACGGGTGTCCCCTGCATGACAAAGCCCGCGATCGGCACCTCGGTCCCGGCGTAGGTGCACACGACGCCGGTCCGGCGGGAGACGCAGGTGATCGGGCCCTGGGTCAGCGAGGAGTCGTACGGCAGCTCGTTCGATCCGTACGTGACCGGCGGGTCGCCGGTGCAGGCCCCGCGCTCCACGCCCTTGCTGCCCAACGACACGACGCTGTCGGCCCAGTCCAGTTCGCACGGCTCTTCCGGGATCGACCAGGTGGATTCCATCGCCAGGCAGGTCGCGAACGGGGGACGGTGGTCGAGGCTGTCAGGCTCACCGTGGATGTCGCACACGATGTTGCCGGTCGGCGTCGTGAAGGCGAGCTCGCCGTAGAGGTCGAAGCGCTCACCCGTGCCGTCGACGGCGGAGGAGAACTGCGTCGGGTCCGCGGGCGTGGGT
>JAPXRJ010000236.1:0-4452 GCA_033813615.1 Microthrixaceae bacterium
CGGCGACCGAGCCGTCCTCGGTGACGATGCGAAGCTGCAGGCCCTCGACCGGCTTGCCGACGGTGTTGGCGAGCTGCTCGTCGGTGTCGTGCGGGGAGCCCTCGCAGATCATCGGGCACTCGGTCATGCCGTAGCCGTGGCAGATCTTGACGCCGAACTCGCGCTTGACCTCGTCGAAGATCTCCGGAGGCATCGGGGCGCCGCCGCCGGACATCTTGCGCAGCGACGGGATGATCGGCGTGGCCGGGTCCTTGCGCTGCTCGGTCAGGTACATCTGGTAGAAGGCCGTGCCGCCGCCGACCATCGTGGCGCCGTGCTGGGCCAGGACCGGGATGGCCGTGGCCGGAGCGAAGGCCTCGAACAGGATCGCCGGGAACCCGGCCAGCAGCATCGTGCCGAAGTAGTCGGGGCCCGCGATGTGGCTGAACGGGAAGGCGATCGAGCCGACGTCGTCAGGGCTCATGTCGAGCGCCACGGCCAGGCCGTTGGCGCCGGTGATCAGCGTGCGGTCGCTGTGGCGGACGCCCTTGGGGTCCGAGGTGGTGCCGGAGGTGAAGTACACCCAGCGGACCTCGTCGCCGTCGGTGGGGGCCGCGACGTCGGCGAGGGTGGCCGGGTCGCCGTCGGGCAGGTCCGCGAAGACGTCGATGACCACCGGCGGCGAGGTCGACTCCGCCGTCAGCTCGGCGACCATGCCGGTGAAGTCGAAGCCGCTCCAGGTGCCGGGCACCAGGACGAACTCCGCCTCGGTCGCCCGGATCGCGTAGCCGACCTCCTTGTGGCGGTAGAAGTGCAGGACCGGGTTCTGCACGGCGCCGAGGCGGGCCAGGGCGAAGCTGGCGATGATCGTCTCGAAGCGGTTCGGCAGCTCCCAGGTGACCCGGGTCCCTGCCTTGACGCCCCGCTCGGCGAAGCCCGCAGCGGCGCGAAGCGCCCGGTCCCGGAACCGCGCACACGTGAGGGTGCGGCCCGACTCGTCGATGAGCAGCAGCGCGTCCGGCGTGGCCTCGGCCCGACGTTCGACCAGCTCCCAGAGCGTGGTGGTGTCGGCGAACGTGGTGCTCATGGTTCCCCCCGTTGGTGGTCGATCCGGGCGGCGAGCGCCACCCGACAGCGGCAGCGACACTACCGAGCCGTCCTGACCCTCACCGACTCATCCGCGCAGGGACTCAACCGCGCAGGGACCCAACCGCACGTGGGCCGCTCCAAGACTCGAAACGGGGCGGGACGATGGTCGGCCCGCGTCCGACATGCAGATTGGGTGATGTTATGGTGATCTGCATGTCGACCCTGCAGATCCGCGATGTTCCCGAGGACGTGCATCGGACCCTCAAGTCGAGAGCGGCGACTGAGGGCAAGAGCCTGTCGGAGTTCGCCTTGGGCGAGTTGACCCGGGTGGCCCAGCGTCCGACGCTCCGGGAGCTGGCCGAGCGGGTCCGGGCGAGAGGATCGGTCGACACGGCCACGTCTGCGGCGGCGTTGCTCGAAGAAGCCCGCGACGCTCGGCCGTGACCACGCTCGTGCTCGATGCGTCCGCCATGAGCGAGTTCCTCCTCAACAGCCCCCGCGGCGAGGAGGTTGTCGAGCTCTTCGCCGATGCGAGCGTCGACGTCCACGTCCCCGAGCTGTGCCTCGTCGAGACCGCGTCGGTGTTGCGCAAGTGGGTCCAGCGAGGCGAGGTGCCCGACGCCCGCGCCCGCCAGGCGCTCGACGACCTGGCTGAGTTTCCCGCCGTTGCATGGTCCGCCGAGCCGCTCCTGGGTCGGATCTGGGATCTTCGCGACAACTTCACCGCGTACGACGCCACCTACGTGGCGCTCGCCGAGGGGCTCGATGGACGCCTGGTCACCGGTGATGCCCGGCTGGCCAGGGCCGTCGCCGAGCACGCAGCCTGTCCGGTCCATCAGATCGCCTGAACCACGGTTGCAGTCGGACCACGGCTGAGCTCGGGACGGTTGGTGTCGCTACGCGACCTCAGATGTCCCGAGTTCCGGCACGGGAGGACCCGTAGGCTGGGGCGCTGTGTCGAACTTCGTGGACGAGTGCTCCCTCAACGTGCGTGGGGGTGACGGCGGTGCCGGTTGCGTGTCGTTCCGTCGCGAAGCCCACACGCCGATGGGTGGTCCCGACGGCGGCGACGGCGGCAAGGGCGGCGACGTCTGGCTCGTCGCGGACCACAACACCGCTTCGTTGCTGGCGTTCCGTGACCACCCGCACCGCAAGGCGGTGAGCGGCACCCACGGCAAGGGCGCCAAACGTCACGGCTCCAAGGGCGACGACCTGATCGTCCACGTCCCCATCGGCACGCAGATCTACGACTGGGAGGGCGTGGCGCTGGCCGACTTCGTCGGTGACGGCGACCGGTGGCTGGCGGCGGCCGGCGGCATCGGCGGCAAGGGCAACGCCCGGTTCCTGTCCAACAAGCGTCGAGCCCCCGGCTTCGCGGAGCAGGGCGAGCACGGCGAGCAGCGTTGGATCCGTCTCGAGCTCAAGCTCATGGCGGATGTCGCCCTCGTCGGCTTCCCCAACGTCGGCAAGTCCACCCTGATCAGTCGCATCTCGGCCGCCAAGCCCAAGATCGCCGACTACCCGTTCACCACCCTCGAGCCGAACCTGGGCGTGGTGCGCACCGACGACGGCTTCGAGATGGTCGTCGCCGACATCCCCGGCCTCATCGAGGGCGCGGCCGAAGGCAAGGGCCTCGGCCATCAGTTCCTCCGCCACATCGAACGCGCACGCGTCCTCGTCCTGCTCCTCGACCTGTCGCCGTTCGCCGGCGCCTCGTGGCAGGAGCAGGAGGCGACGCTCCTCGGCGAGCTGGGTGGCTACCGCCCCGACCTGGTCGACCGACCGCGCCTGCGGATCGGGTCCCGAGCCGACCTCGCCGAGGCCGATGCGCGCGACTCGTTCGACGGGCTCGTCGTCTCGGCAGTCACCGGTGAGGGCGTCGCACAACTCGTCGGATCGCTCCGGCAGCTGGTGGAAGCGGCACGCGCCGAGCAGCCTGCGCCGGAAGGGTTCGTGACCCTGCGTCCCGTCGTCGAAGGGATCACGATCAGCCGAAACGACGACGGCAGCTTCAACGTCGAAGGTCGCGAAGCGCTGCGAGCGGTCAACCTCAACGACCTGACCAACCCGGAGGCGATGGACGTCGTCCGGCAGCGGCTGGACAAGCTCGGGGTCGACCGGGCGCTCGGTCGGGCCGGGGCGCGCAACGGCGACGTCGTGCACATCGGCGGGCTCAGCTTCGACTTCGAGTCCGACACCGACATGGTCGCCCAGCCGTTCGATCTGGCGCCCGACGACAGCGACGACGAGGACAGCCGCTCATGAGGATCGTGGTGAAGCTGGGATCCTCCAGCCTGACCGACCGGCACGGCACGATCGACGGGTCGGCGATCGCCAAGACCGCCGGCGAGGTCGCCCGCGCTCGCTCGGCCGGTCACGAGGTCATCCTCGTCTCTTCCGGCGCGGTGGCCGCCGGGCTGCCGGTCCTCGGCATCAGCGCAGAGCATCGACCCAAGGACGCCCGCACCCTGCAGGCGGTGTCCGCCGTCGGTCAGATCCGACTGATGCAGACCTGGGGCGAGCACCTGGGTGCCCACGACCTCGTCGGTGGTCAGGTGCTGCTGGCACCGCTCGACTTCATGGTCAGGAGCCAGTACCTGCACGCCCGCTCGACGTTGGAGCGCCTGCTGGAGCTCGGCGTCGTCCCGGTCGTCAACGAGAACGATGCGATCGCGGACGACGAGATCCGCTACGGCGACAACGACCGGATCGCCGCGCTCGTCGCGCAGCTGGTCGGGGCGGAGCTGCTCGTGCTGCTCACCGACGCGCCGGGCCTCATGGACGCCGATCCACGCTTCTCTGCCGAGGCGTCGCTGATCGAGGAGATCGTCGAGGTCGACCACGACCTCGAATCTTTGGCCGGTGGCGCCGGCAGCGCTCGCGGCTCGGGTGGGATGGCTTCCAAGCTGGCGGCCGCCAAGATGGCCTCGTGGTCCGGTGTTCGTGCCGTCATCGCCGCAGCTGACCGCGTCGGCGTCCTCGACGACGCGATCGCCGGTCGCTCCGGGGTCGGCACGATCGTCCTGCCGAGGGCGCGGAAGCTGTCGGCCCGCAAGCTCTGGATCGCGTTCGCGCTGCCGTCCCACGGACAGGTCGCGATCGACGAGGGCGCGGTGCGCGCCGTCGTCAGCGGCGGGAGGTCGTTGCTGGCGGCCGGCGTCACCTCGGTCGACGGAACCTTCGACGCGGAGGACGCGGTGGAGGTCGTCGGCCCCGACGGCACCGTCGTTGCCAAGGGCCTCGTGCGGGTGGACACACCGACGTTGAAGGCGATGGCCGGTCGACGGTCCTCCGACGCGTCCGATGGGACCGTCGTCCACGCGGACGACCTCGTCGTCCTGCCCGCCTGAGTCGCCCGCTGCACCCCGGGAGGCCGACGTCGTC
>JAPXRJ010000237.1:0-4336 GCA_033813615.1 Microthrixaceae bacterium
GTCCGCTCGGGCGTGGCGGGTTCGCGTCCGGCGAGCCGACCTCAGCTCATCGGTGACCGCTGGTGCGCCTGATGCCGCAGCGTGGCCTGAGGGCACTCCGAGGAGCGCAGCGGCACGTCGCCGGTGGAACGCGCCGCCTGCGCGACACTTGTAGGCCCCGTGCGTCGTCGCCCTCCGACGTCGCCGCCGCTCCACCTCCTGCATGCTGACCACCGATCCCGCAACCCGAGACTTCGTCGGACTGACGAGCGACGACAGCTCCCGGATGTCGCACCTGCCCGGGCTCGACGGGCTCAGAGGCGTCGCGGTGCTCGCCGTCGTCGCCTTCCACGCCGGCTTCGACAAGATGGTCGGCGGCTACCTGGGCGTGTCGACGTTCTTCACCCTGTCCGGGTTCCTCATCACATCCCTGCTGCTCAACGAAGCGCGACGCACCGGCAACGTCGCCCTTCGATCGTTCTGGACCCGTCGGTTCCGGAGGCTGCTGCCCGCTGCGCTGGTGACCCTCGCCGCCGTGATGGCGTTGTTCGGTCCCTTCGTGGCGACCGCTGACCAGCGAGCGACCATGCGGGGCAACGTCCTCGCCGCGTTGTTCGACGTGGCCAACTGGTACGACATCGTCCGCGGCAGCTCCTACGCGGACCTGTTCACGGCGCCGTCGCCGGTGCTCCACTTCTGGAGCCTCTCGATCGAGGAGCAGTTCTACCTCCTGTTCCCGGTCGTCCTGCTGGGTCTCTGGATCGCGTGTCGCGGACACCGCCGGCGGTTGGCCGGCGCTCTGGCGTTGCTCGCCGTCGCGTCCTTCGCCGAACCGTTCGTCTTCGACATGTCGGTAGACCGCATCTACTTCGGCACCGACACGCGCGCTGTCGAGCTCCTGTTGGGGTCGCTCTTGGCGCTGCTGCTCTCGGACCCGTCGATACGGCGTCGACTCGCGCTGCGGCTCCGCTGGCGGAGCACGGCGATCTGGATCGGCTCGATCGCGCTCGCCGTCCAGGCGTGGTGGTGGTGGTCGCTCCCGCAGACCACGTCGTGGCTCTACCGAGGGGGCTTCGGCCTGTACGCGCTGCTCACCTGCACGGTCATCACCGCGGCGGCGCTGCCGTCGGGACCGATGCGAGCGGTCATGTGCTGGATGCCGTTGCGATGGTTCGGCATCCGCTCGTACGGGATCTACCTGTTCCACTGGCCGCTGTTCCTCACCGCCCGCCAGCTCTGGCCGGACGCGAACCGCTGGGCTCAGACCGCGATCGCGGTGGCGGCCACGATCCTCCTGTCGATCGCGTCGTACCGGTTCGTCGAGCAACCGGTCCGAGCCGGCCGCTGGCCCGCACCCGGACGTGCGCTCGCCACGACCGGCGTGGCGATGGCCGTCGTCGCGGCCCTTGCGTTCCTTCCGCTCCCGGTCGACCGCAAGGAGTTGGCCACGGACTTCGACCAGGCCAAGGACAGCTACGAGGCGTTCCTCGAGCAACAGGCCGGGAGCTCGACGAGCACCACGTCGACCGTCGTGCCCACTCCCCCGGTGGCCAAGGTCGGCATCTTCGGCGACTCGACAGCGCTGGGCGTCGGGATGGGGTTCGGCCAGTGGGCGTCGGAGACCGGGACGTTCCTCAACGTCAAGGGCGACGCCGAGCTCGGCTGCGGCATCGCCCGGTTCACGGCGATCAAGCCCGACGTGGTCGTGCCGCTTCGACCGGAGTGCGCGAGCTGGCCCGAGCGCTATGCCCAGTCGTTGACCGCCAACCAACCCGACATCGCCCTCGTCGTCTCCGCCGTCTGGCAGACCCCCGACGCCATGCTTCCGGGGACCGACACCTTCTCTGCTCTCGGCGACCCCGCGGTCGACGACTTCGTTCGCAACGAGTTCATCCAAGCCGTCGACGTGCTGTCGGCCCAGGGCGCACTCGTCGTGCTCGTCGCCTGGCCGGACTTCGGCACCTGGATGGACGACGGACGGCCGGCCGCGGCGAGTCGCCAGATCGATCCAGCGCGGATGGCGCGGTACAACCAGATCCTGACCGAGGTGCAGGCCGCTCGGCCCGACACCTCACGTGTGATCGACTTCGCCGGCTGGCTCGGCGACCGCTCGCAGGACCGCACGCTGCGTCAGGATGGCAGCCACTTCTACGGGCCGGAGTTCCACCAGCTGTCCCAGGAGTGGTTCGGCCCCGAACTGGAGCGCATCTGGCAGGACTGGTGGCTGACGGAGCGGGCTCCGGGTGTCGGTTCCAGAACACCAACCACCACCACGCCGTCGACTGCCACACCATCGACGGCCACACCATCGAACGGGGGCGACTGATCGCCACCGCACGACGCCCGTCACCGGTGCCTCGGTGTCCGCTCGTCAACCCGTGGCGCGCTCTGCTGCATCCAGGAACCCCGGCTCCGCCCGAGCGACCAGGACGAACAGGGTCCGGGCCTGCGGCACATCCCCGGATCGCTCGTAGAGGTCGGCCAACGCGTACGCACGCCGCAGGTGGTGCTCCATCGGCCGCTTGGGCATCCTGAAGCCCTTGCCGAGCAGCGCGATCGCCTCTGCGAGGCGACCCTGATCGGCCAGTGCCCCGGCAGCGACGATCCGACCCTCTACGACCAGCTCTCCGGACGGCGAGGTCGAGCGGAGCTCCTCCCACAGCTCGTCCACCTTGCTGTACTGGCCCAGCGCACGTCGGCAGTCGGCCAGGACCGGGTGCTGCTCGGTGGAGCCGCCGCTCAGCTCGACGAAGGCGTCGAGCTCGCGAGCGGCGTCCTTCCACCGTCCCAGTCGATAGAGCGTGAGTCCGTACAGCTCTCGCGCCTCTGCCAGGTCCGGGACCTCGGTCACGATCGGGGCCAGCAGCCTGCGCGCATCCGGATAGCGCTCTCGGGCGTACGCGGTGGCTGCTTCGGAAAGCCGCTCTTCCAAGCGAGCGGCACGGGTGACGCCGACGAGGTCGACCAGACCCGGGGCATGGACCTTCACCGGACGTCCCGAACGCCGCGACGAGCTGCGCTTGCGGGTCGCACCGCCGACAGGGCCCTCGTCGATCCACACCTCTGCATCGCGCGGCGGCGCGGCAGGTGGGCGATCCGCCTTCGACGTGCGCTTGGGCGGCGGCGGGACCGGCCGTGTGTCCTTGGAGCGCACGCCCGGGCCCTTCGGCGTCGTCGAGCGCGTCCCGCCACCGCTGCGGGCCCCAGGCCCTCGGCGCTCGTCTCGCCGGTCGTCCCGAGGCGTGCCGGGACGAGCCGAACGCGAAGCCGGTCGACCACCCGGGCCGCCACCGGAGGACCGCCGGCCATCCGACGAAGAACGTCCGCTGCGTGACTGACTGCCGCGCTGCTGACCATTGCGTGATTGACTGCTGCGTGATTGACCGCCGCTTGATTGACTGCCGCGTGGCTGTCCACTGCGTGCCCGGCCACCCGATGGCCGCCGCCCGGCCGTCGGACGGCTGGGCGAGGAACGGCGCTCCTCGTCGTCGGAATCCGAACCTCTGCGTGAAGGTCGATCGCTCGCTGGGCTGGACATCGAACACCTCTGGGATCAAGGGGCGTGGGCGTGGACCCCAGACGAGCTCCACACGGCGTCGCCACGTGCGCTCCCGGCACGCTGGGGCCCGACACCGTACCGGATCGGACCGATGGCCTCCGCCGGGCATGAGGGAAGCACAAAAACGATGAAGGGGAGGCGCTCTCGCGCCTCCCCTTCGAGAAATCCGGCGGCGTCCTACTCTCCCAGGGACGAACGTCCCAAGTACCATCGGCGCTGGAGGGCTTAACTTCCGTGTTCGGGATGGGAACGGGTGTGACCCCTCCGCTCTGGCCACCGAAATCTGTTGTCAACTGACGAGCGGGCGGCCCCGACTCCGGGGCCGGCGTCCACTCGAGGACTTCATAGCGAGCACGAACGTCTTGTAAGACGAACCCAAGCCCTCGGCCGATTAGTACCGGTCAGCTGAACACATTGCTGTGCGTACACTTCCGGCCTATCAACGTGGTGTTCTACCACGGGCCTTACCAGGTTGACCCTGTGGGTGAACTCATCTTGGAAGAGGCTTCCCGCTTAGATGCTTTCAGCGGTTATCCCGTCCGTAGGTCGCTAACCAGCCATGCCCTTGGCAGGACAACTGGCACACGAGAGCTACGTCCATCCCGGTCCTCTCGTACTAGGGATAGCTTTCCTCAATTCACCTCCGGCTACAGAGGATAGGGACCGAACTGTCTCACGACGTTCTAAACCCAGCTCGCGTACCGCTTTAATGGGCGAACAGCCCAACCCTTGGGACCTGCTTCAGCCCCAGGATGCGATGAGCCGACATCGAGGTGCCAAACCTTCCCGTCGATATGG
>JAPXRJ010000238.1:0-4290 GCA_033813615.1 Microthrixaceae bacterium
CACCTCCACGACCAGGTCGTCGAGGTCGCTGCTGCGACGATGGGTGCGCTTGCCGCCGGTGACCCGACCGACCCTGGCACCATCTGCGGTCCCCTGATCTCACAACGCCAGTTCGACCGTGTGCTCGGCTACCTCGACCTCGCCCGGCAGGAGGGTGGCAGCTTCGCGGTCGGTGGTGGCCGATCCGAGCGGTTCGACAAGGGTTACTTCGTCGACCCCACGCTGGTGGTCGGGCTGGACAACTCGGCCCGCGTCGCCCGGGAGGAGATCTTCGGTCCGGTGCTCACCGTCATCGACTACGAGGGCGATGACGAGGCCGTTGCCATCGCCAACGACTCACCGTACGGCCTGTCCGGGGCGATCTACTCGGGCGACGAGGAGCGGGCCCTTGCCGTCGCGGCACGCATCCGCACCGGCACGCTCGGGATCAACGGCGGCATCTGGTACGCAGCTGATGTGCCGTTCGGCGGCTACAAGCAGTCCGGTATCGGCCGGGAGATGGGCGTCGCCGGCTTCGAGGAGTACCTCGAGACCAAGTCGATCGCCGTGTCCGGCTGAACGGTTTCACCCGCTCTGTCCGTCTCAGCGGTGGCGATCGCCGCCGCTGAGAAGGACGAGGCGCTACGAGCAGAGGAGCAGGTTCCGAGATGAGCAAGTTCGGGTTCATCGGGTTGGGCAACATCGGAGCGCCGATGGCCGAGCGGTTGCTCGACGCGCCCGAGGGTTTGGTCGTGATGGACGTGTCGTCCGACGCGACCGAGCCGTTCGTGGCGAAGGGAGCGACGGTCGCCGCCACCCCGGCTGAGCTGGCCCGGACTGCGCAGGTCATCGGCATCGTCGTGCAGAACGAGCAGCAGGTCCGAGACGTGCTCGACGGTCCCGACGGGATCCTCCTCACCGCCGCTCCCGGCACTGTGGTCGCGGTCCACTCGACGATCAGCGCCGAGGGAGCAGTCGCCCTGGCCGAGCTCGCCGCGGCGTCCGACGTGGAGGTCGTCGACGCACCTATCAGCGGCGGCGCCATGGGCGCCCATGACGGCTCGCTCGCCGTGATGGTCGGAGGCTCGGCCGATGCCGCCCAGCGGGCTCGTCCGTTGCTGGACCGCTACGCATCGCTGGTCGTGCACACCGGACCGGTCGGTTCGGCGACGCAGATGAAGATCGCCCGCAACCTCATCACGTTCGCGAGCTACGCCGCCGCCGGCGAAGCGCTGCGTCTTGCGGCCGCGGCCGGACTCGACGTGGCCGAGCTCGGCGAGATCGTCCGTCACTCCGACCGCATCACCGGCGGACCCGGAGCGTTCATGGTCCGCAGCGAGGCGGGTCTCATGGCCGACGGCGACGGCCTGCGTCCGATGTTCGGCCACACGCTGGCGTTGGGCTCCAAGGACCTCGAGCTCGCGGCGGAGATGGGGCGCGACCTCGACGTCCCCACGCCGTTCGCCCGACTGGCCCTCGGTCACCTGGCCTCCACGCTCGGCCTCGAGCCCTACCCCGAAGCCTGAGCGGTGCGGACGCTCGGGGACCTCTCCCACGACGAGCTCGCCGTGCTGGTGCGGGAGTACCTGCTGGCTGGCCAGCTGATGGATCGGGCCGGCATGCCGCACCTGATCAGCGCCTACGGCCGCGACGCGATGGCCGACATCGCCATCGACGAGTGGATGGGCGCGAGTCCGATCTACACCCGGCGGATGCAGCGGTTGCTCGGCTTCGAGGGCACCGGCGTGCCGACGATCTTCAAGGGCCTGCAGCTCGACATCGGCGCGCCGCCCGAGTTCATGGACTTCCGCCTGAAGGTCATCGACGACACCCACGGCGAGTTCTGGTTGGACCACTGCGGCGCGCTGATGGACGTCGAGCCGATGGGCGACGACTACGTCCACGCCATGTGCCACACGATCGAGGATCCCACGTTCGATGCCACGGCGATCGCCACCAACCGACGCGCCCAGATCCGTCCGATCCACCGACCGCCCCGTGCGCCCGAGGACCGCCATCCGCACTGCCACTGGACGGTGACGATCGACGACTCCCACCCCGAGGTGCCGCTGCCGGAGCCGACGTCGCACGTCGAGCGCACGCGCTTGGCGTCGCTCGAGCTGGCACCGCTCGGCGCCGGAGCGGCCGACGCCGAGCTCGCCGACGGGTGGAACGCCTACGACGGCGCGGTCGATCCCGATCTGCAGACCGAGCAGTTCTCGACCGCAGCGCTGCGGGCGATGGCCGACGAGGTCTGCGTGCAGCAGCACCTGCTGGTCGCGTCCTTCTGGTTCGCCATCGAGCGCCGCAACGGCCTCGAAGATGCGCTGCGCATCATCGAGGCGCAGTTCGTCGGCATCGCCGCGCTGACCTCGCAGCGTCTGCGCGCCGCCCTGTTCCCCCGTGGTGACGACGGCGTCGATCACGGTGGCGCGTCGGTGCGGGCAACCCTGGACGAGGTGGCGACGGTGCTCGAGCTGCACCCGGCGCTGCGACCCCGGGAGTACGTCGACCTCCACGTCGAGCTGACCGGTCGCGACGACGATCAGCAGCTCACCCTGTGGCTGGGCGACTGCCCTGCGCTGCACGAGCGGGGGTTCGAGACCTGGATCAGCCGGCTGGCCGACGGTCACGACGACGGGCTGGCCGCCGCGGTCTGGGGTGTGACGCCCTACGGCCGCGTCGAGCGGACCCGCACTCGGGACGGGGCCGTGGCCGAGTGGGTCGTCTCGCTGGCCGCCGAGCCGTCGGCCCAGCCGGACGAGGTCGCTCTGACCCGGTTCTCCACCGGTGCCGACTGGACGTTCCGCGCCACACCGGTCACCCTCGCCGCCCGCCGCTCAGCCACAGAGGACGCCGGGACGTAGTCGTGCGCCACGACATCCCTGGTGCGAACCACACCAGAAGCCGCGTTCCGCTCGCGGGTCCACGGCGGTGGCGGCAGACTCGTGCCGTGAGCGACGGAGGAACCGGTCGACGCGCCGTGCTGCCGGTCGACACCGTCCACGCCTTCGTCGGGCCGGTCGAGGTGCTGGCGGAGGGTGCTGAGCAGGGTCCGCTCGCCGGGACCACGTTCGCGGTGAAGGACGTGATCGACGTCGCCGGTCGCGTCACCGGCGCGGGCAACCCCGACCGGGCGGCGACCCGGAGGCCGGCAGGACGTTCGGCGCCGGTCGTCGACACGCTCGTCGCGGCCGGAGCCACCGTCGTCGGCAAGACCGTCACCGACGAGCTCGCTTACTCGCTGGGTGGCGACAACGTGCACTTCGCCCCGCCGACGAACGTCGCCGCCCCCGGTAGGACCACGGGCGGATCGTCGTCGGGGTCCGCTGCGGCCGTGGCGGCCGGGCTGGTCGACGTGGCGCTCGGCACCGACACCGGCGGATCGATCCGGGTGCCGGCGAGCTACTGCGGGATCCACGGGTGGCGGCCGACCCACGGTGCCGTCAGCGCGCTCGGGGTGACTCCGCTGTCGCCGAGCTTCGACACCGTGGGCCTGCTGGCCAGGTCGCCGACGCTGCTGCGCGGATTCGCCGAGGTGATGCTGTCGACCGGCGCTGGTGCCAGTGCGTCGTCGGTCGCCGCGACGGTGCCGGAGTCGTCGACTCCGACCCGGCTGGTGGTCGCCGCCGAGCTGTTCGAGGTGCTCGACGCCGAGTTGGCCGACGAGCTGCTCGCTGCGGTGGCGCTGCAGTTCGGCGGGCAGCCCGAGCGGGTCGCACTCGGCGTCGACCTCCACGAGTGCCTCGTCGCCTTCCGCACGCTGCAGGGCGCCGAGGCCTGGGCCGCTCACGGCGAGTGGATCACCTCGGCCCGGCCCGTGCTCGGTCCGGCGACAGCGGACCGCTTCGATGCTGCGTCGAGGGTCACCCCCGAACAGGTGGCGCTCGCCCGGGAGGTCCGTTCCCGGGTGCGGGCCGCGGTGATGCGCGCCACCGAGGGCGGAACCGTCCTGGTCGCACCACCCGCCGCGGGTCCCGCACCGCTCCGCCGGACGTCCTCCGCTGTGGACGATCGGGTGCGGGCCGACACGCTGCGGCTGATGTCGGTGGCGGGCCTGGCCGGCGTGCCGGTGGTCGTCACGCCCGGCGCCACGGTCGCCGTCGAGGGGATGGGAGCTCCGCTCGGCATCGCCCTGATCGGCGCACCCGGCACCGACCTGGCCCTCATCGACCTGGCCCGCATCGATCTGAGCTGACGGCGGCGGAGCCGTGCCGATCGACCCTCAGGCGGGCACCCAGGTCCCGTGGAACCCGAACGGCACCCGCACCGGGAGCTCGACCCGTCCGATGGGACCCGCGGTCACGTCCT
>JAPXRJ010000239.1:0-4281 GCA_033813615.1 Microthrixaceae bacterium
CCGACGGAGCGTTCGGCGGGTGTGGAGATCGACATGGCGCGCCACGGTATCCCGCGTCGCGACTGTGAACCCTCCGTGAAGCAGCGGGAATCGACCTCCGGATGTCAGAGGAGCGGGGTACCCTCGGTCCAGACACCGAACGGTGCACGGCACCGGTTCGGCCGCCGGATCTCCGATCCGGAGCACGGTCGTCCGGCGAGGCGAACTGGAGGACAGGATGACCGAGGTCAAGGAACTGCAGTCCGACGAGTCCATCCGAGCGGCCATGCAGCTCATCGATCAGGGCCTCGGCGACATCGCGGACCGTTCGATCGTGTCCACATCGGAGATGGCGGACCTGTTGCTCGACGTCCGAACGCTCCTGTCCCGTCTGGACGCCGAGGTGCACATCAACTGAGCGTCCGGCCGTCGATCCTGGACGGCCGCCGCAGACGAACGGTCCGCCGGCGCCCGGCCGATCACATCGCCAGGTCGGGCTTCCGGTGCTCGGACACGCCACCTGCGGCCAGGACCTCCCGATAGCCGTCGTCGAGCGCGGCCAGGAGCTGCTCCGGCTCGTGGACCGCGGCACGGTCCACGAGCAACCCGAGGAACAGCCAGCCGCGATACGACATCGTCGTCAGGTTGAACGAGGTGTTCAGCAGGGGGCCCAGCGGGTAGTTCGCATCGAGGTGTGAGCCGGCGATGAACAGGTCGAACGGCGCCGCCCGGACGTTCGAGCACACGAAGTCGATCGCGCCGGCGGTCCGGCCGACGAGCCCGATCAGCGCGGACGGCGGCAGCAGTCGAGCCGCCGCGGCGGGTGCGTCCAGGTTCATGGAGCCCGTGCCCCGCTTGAGCTGATCGAGTCGGCCGTGGACGGCAGCGAACCGCTCGGTCGGGTCCATCGGCCCGGAGGGCAGGAGCGCGTGGACCGGTGTGAAGGCGTTGCCACCGCCGCTCGATCCGTTGCGGTTGCTGATCGGGATCGCGACCCGTAGCTCATCGACAGGAGCGTCGGCCGCCGCGTGCACTTGCGCTGCGGCAGCCAGCGCGCCGGTGACGAACAGGTCGTTGACGCTGCCGCCGAGGCGGTGTGCCGCCGCCTTCGCGTCGTCGAGATGCAGCGCGGACCGGCCGAACCACCGATCGGTCGAGCGCTGCGTCCACAACGGCGAACGGCGACGGTCGACGGCGAGCTGCTGCACCGAGCCCTTGGCCATCCCGATCGCTCCACCGGCGTTCGCGATCGCCGCTCCCGCTCCGGCGGGCACGCTCGCCGCGCCCCGCAGCGCGGCGCCGGGGGCGGCCAGGAGCGCGTCGCGGATCCCGTTCACCGCTCGACCGAGACCGCCGGGTTCGTCGCCCTCCCCATCGGGTCCATCCGCCGGTCCCGATGGGGTCGCCGCGTCGTCGTCGGCCGGGTCAGGGGCGGGCCGGTCGGGATGACGTTCGAGGTCCAGGAACTGCACCGACAGCCGGATGCCGCCTTCGCCGTCGGTGAGCGTGTGGTCGAACCGCTGCACCATGGCCGCCTGCCCGTCGGGGAGCCCCTCGATGACCACGAACTCCCACAGCGGCCGGTCCCGGTCGAACGGGCGGCCCGACAGGTCGGCGGCGAGCTGGTCCACGTCGCGGTCGTCGAGGTCGACCCAGCGCAGGTGGTGCTCGATGTCGAAGTCCGGGTCGGTCTCCCATCTGGGTGTTCCCAGGCCGGCCGTCGACACCACCCGTTGGCGAAGCCGGGGCACCGCGATCGAAGCGTCCACCATCCGGGATCGCAGCACGTCTCGGTCCGGGGGGCGGTCCAGGATCGTGAGGTTGGCGAATCCCGACGCCAGCCGAGGGTCGCCGTCGAGGATCCACATGACAGCTTCGAGCTGGGTCATGCGGTCGCCCGTGCTCGCCGCGTGCTCGTCATGTGCAGCCACCGCGTCAGAAGGTAGCGCTGCTGCGGAGCGACGCGTCATGCGGGCGTCGTCGCACCTCGATCCGTCCGCTGTCGAGCCGACGCCGTGGTGCTCGGCGGTGCCGGCCATGCCCGGCCGGCAACCGCAGCGAGCACGGTCCCCGCTGCGGCACCTCCGACCAGGTCAGACCCATGGTGCGCTCCGACGTGCACCCGGCTCCACGCGACGGCGCCCGCGAGCGTCCACCAGAGCGGTGCCATGCCGAGGTCCCGGCTCAGCAGCATGGCCGCACACGCTCCTGCTGATGCGTGCCCGCTGGGGAACGAGGACGTGAGCGGGGTGCGGAGATCGTGCGGGTGATCGATGACCGTCGATGGGCGGGTGCGCCGGAAGGAGGACTTGATCGGTCCGTTGACCACCGCCTGCTCCCCGGCCAGGACGAGGCTGCGTCGCAGGGCCCGGCGACGGTGCGCCGGGCCTGCCACCACTCCGCCGACGGCCGCGTCGACGGCGTTGATCGCGTGCCAGAGCAGGCTGTGGTTCGCTGCCTGCGACAGGGCGTACATCACCCGGTCGAGCGATCCATGGCCACGAAGGCGCTCGGCCCAGCGGTCGGCGCGGGCATCGAACGCTGCGATGGTCGGCGAGTCGAGCCAGCCCCTCGGCGGCACGGACTCAGCCTGCATCAGCCGCGGCGAGGTCCAACGTGCGTTGCGGACCGGTTCGCTTCGACAGCGACGCAGCCTGCGAGGGGTCGCCGCCGAACGCCGGGCAGAACGCCTTGAAGTTGCACCAGTTGCACAGCGCCGATCGCTTGGGTCGGAAGTCGTCGTGCGCACACGCCCGCTCCACGGCGGACCAGATGGCTTCGAGCTTCTTGGCCAGCCCTCGGGTGGACTGCTCCGAGGGCGAGGTGGTGATCACCTGCGGTTGGTCGCCCAGGTAGATCAGCTGCACGCGGGCCGGGCGACGGCCGAGCACGCGCTCGCACAGGAGCGAGTAGAAGTGCACGCCTCCGAGGCGTGACTGCTCCTGGGCCTGCGACGGTGCTCGACCGGTCTTGTAGTCCGTCACGACGAGCTCGCCGGCGGCGTCGAGCTCCAAGCGGTCGATGATCCCCCGGACGGTGAGCGAGCCGAGCTCGGTGCTCAACATGAGCTCCAACCCGATCGGGTTGATCGTTCGCGGATCCTCCAGCGTGAAGTAGCGCTCGAGCATCCTGGCAGCGCTTGCTGCGAAGTCCGCTGCCTCCGCGTCGCCCAGCTCCAGGCCCAGGTAGTCCTCGTCGGTCACCATCTCCGCGAGCGCAGTGGTCAGGCAGTCCTGTGCTCGTTCGGGGGTGCGCAGGTCGGGTGGGTCGAGGAAGAGCAGCTCGAGTGCTCGGTGCACCGTGGTGCCCTTGGTGGCGGGCACCGACGGAGGCTCTGGCAGCTTGTCGATGGCAGAGAACCGGAACGCGAGCGCGCAGTCCTTGAACGCCGACACCTTCGACGGCGACAGCGACGTCGGCAGCGGGAGCGCTGTCGACGTCGCTGTCGGTGTCGGTTGACGTGTCGAAGTCGGAGGAGCGTCGGGGGCCGGTGGCGGAGCCATGACCAGATGCTACGGCGACCCTGTGACGCCCATGCTCGTCCTGCCGGTCCGGGGGGTGAAGCCGGCGAGTGTCACGTTGGGGGAGCGGCCTTCGCCGCGGCGCGGATGGACGCGGCGATCGCCGCGGGGTCCTGCAGCGGTCCGAAGTGTCCGAGGTCCGGGTGCTCCTCGATCCGACCGTCCGCAAGGGCGTCGACGATCGCCGGGGCGAACACCGCGGGTCCGGGCTCCATCCGACCTCGGGCGACGGTCACGGTGACGTCGAGCTCGCCCAGTCGCTCGAAGGTGTGGTGCTCCGGGCCCATCTCGAACGTCGCTGCCTCCACCTCGGGTCGGCACCGCAGCGTCACCGACCCGTCCGGTCCGGTCGCGAAGCCGTCGCGCACGTACGCCGCCAGCGCGTCGGGGTCGAGCACGTCGAACGGCGGCTTGGACGCGTAGTTGTCGAACGCGTCCCGGGCCGAGGCGAACTCCGCCCGACGGCGCCGTGCGCCCTCGGCGAGCGGGTTGGCGCCCGACCGGGCGGTGAAGGTCGGCGGCATGACGATCGGTTCGAAGACCCAGAGGCCCCGAAACGTCGACGGTCGCTCCAGCTCCGCGATCAGCAGCGACGCCCCACCCATCGAGTGGCCGACGCCGAAGGGGTCGACCAGTCCGAGCGCATCGACGGCGGCGAGCACGTCGGCACCCGTGCCCTGCCAGGACATGGCGTCGTCGGTCGAGAGGTCGGGAGCGTCGGAGCGGCCGTGGCCGCGGACGTCGATCGCTGCCACCCGGAAACCGTCCAACCGGGCGGCGA
>JAPXRJ010000240.1:0-4269 GCA_033813615.1 Microthrixaceae bacterium
TCCACTGGATGACCAGCAGCTGACGGGACTTCTCTCGAAGGCGGATCACGTCGCCCTTGCGCACCCGGAAGCTGGGGACATCGACGCGACGACCGTTGACCTCGACGTGTCCGTGGTTCACGAACTGACGGGCCTGCGGCCGGGTGGACGCCCAGCCGGCGCGGTACACGACGTTGTCGAGGCGCTGCTCGCAGTAGCGCAGCAGGTTCTCACCCGTGACGCCCTGGCGGCGGTTCGCCTCCTCGTAGAGGTTGCGGAACTGCTTCTCGGTCATGCCGTAGGCGTAGCGGGCCTTCTGCTTCTCCTGGAGCTGCAGCAGGTACTCGCTCACGTTGCCGCGGCGACGGGTTCGGCCGTGGTCGCCTGGCGGGTACGGGCGCTTCTCCATGGCGATGTTCTCGCCGTTGGTGCCCCAGATGTTGGTGCCGAGACGGCGAGAGACGCGGGCGCGGGGGCCGGTGTAGCGGGACATCGATCAGAGCCTCCGACGCTTGGGGGGACGGCAGCCGTTGTGCGGCACGGGGGTGACGTCCTTGATGCCGGTCACCTCGATGCCCACGTTCTGGATGGAGCGGATCGCGGTCTCGCGACCCGAGCCGGGGCCCTTCACCACGATGTCGACCTTGCGCACGCCGTGCTCCATGGCCCGACGCGCAGCCTGCTCGGCGGCGAGCTGGGCGGCGAACGGGGTGGACTTGCGTGAGCCCTTGAACCCGGCGTTGCCGGCCGACGCCCAGGCGAGCACGTTGCCCTCGAGGTCGGTGATCGAGATGATCGTGTTGTTGAACGAGCTCTTGATGTGCGCGACGCCGTGGGTGACGTGCTTGCGCTCCTTCTTCCGGGGACGACGACCCCCGGCCGGTGGCTTTGCCATTACTTGCGGACCTTCTTCTTGCCGGCGACGGTCTTCTTGGGACCCTTGCGGGTACGGGCGTTGGTGTGGGTGCGCTGGCCGCGGACGGGCAGGCCACGACGGTGACGGAGGCCCTGGTAGCAGCCGATCTCCATCTTGCGCTTGATGTTCTGGTTGATCTCCCGACGAAGGTCGCCCTCGACCTTGTAGCCGTCCTCGATGACCGAACGGATCTGGGTCACCTCCGCGTCGGTCAGGTCGCGGACCCGTGTCGACGGATCGATCCCGGTGGCCTCGCAGATGTGCTCCGAGGCGGTCCGGCCGATGCCGTAGATGTAGGTGAGCGAGATGACGAGGCGCTTCTCCCGCGGGATGTCGACGCCGGCGATGCGTGCCATGTGTGTCTGTCCTGTTCCTTCTCGGCCTGTTCCTTGTGGGGAGCGAGCTGCTCAGCCCTGGCGCTGCTTGTGGCGCGGGTTGTCGCAGATGACCATGACCCGACCGTTGCGGCGGATGACACGGCACTTCTCGCAGATCTTCTTGACGCTGGGCTTGACCTTCATGAGGGCTTCCGGATCACTCGGATGTTCCGTCGCTCGAGCGACGTCACTTGTAGCGGTAGGTGATGCGACCCCGTGAGAGGTCGTAGGGGGTGAGCTCGACCTGCACCCTGTCCCCCGGCAGGATCCGGATGTAGTGCATCCGCATCTTCCCGGAGATGTGCGCCAACACCTTGTGCCCGTTCTCGAGCTCGACTCGGAACATGGCGTTGGGGAGCGGTTCGACGACCGTCCCCTCCAGGACGATGGCGTCTTCCTTGGGCTTGGGCAGAGCACTTCCTCCTGGTGGATCCCCACGGATCCCAGACTGCTGGAATCCCAGAGGGGCGGGTCGCAGGGCCGCGGGCAGGGACGGGTCCCCACGGGCCGACGGACAACTATATGGCACCGCCTCCGCGCGATCAAAGGCGCGGTCATGGGACCGCCGCCACGTGCTCCCGGTCCCGTTCGACAGGTGTTCCCCGGTCGACCCGACCCCCTCGCCGAAGCCCGCCACCCACGACGCCCTCGACCCGGGTGAGCCGTGTTCGGGGGACGAGAAACGTTCAGAAGATTCCGGTCCCAGTTCATTGACCCGGGCTCCGATGGGTAGAAGTGTCGGCGTCGGGTCAGGTGACCAGCGTCACCTGACCCGGCGACATCGGGTGGAGGGAGCAGCGAGATGCGACCGCGCAGGAGGGACCGCCATCGCCACGCTCCATCGCAGGCCGGCGCGGGCATGATCGAGGTCCTCCTCGCGATCGTCCTGGCGTCGATCACCGTCGTCGCCCTCGCCCAGGCGCTGCTCACCCTCGTCGTCACCAGCGGATCCGTCCAGGAGCGCCAGCGGCTGTCGACCGCCCTCAGCGGGTACTCCGAGTCGCTCCGACAGCTCGACTGGGAGCCGTGCGCTCCCGGGGGTCTCCCCACCGGTCAGACCTACGCGGACATCGAAGCCGCTCAGGCCGACCGGTTCCAGGCGCCGGCGGGCGTCACCCTCGTCGTCACCAGGATCGAGTACTGGGACCGGGCGACCGCGACGTTCGCCACTTCGTGTCCATCCGGCGGCACCGGAGCGCAACGGTTGAGCATCTCGGCCACGTCGTCCAAGGCCACCCGCACGGCGCAGGTGGTGAAGGTGCAGTGGTGACCGCTGCGGCGACGAGGACGACCATCGACCGTCGGCGTGCCCAGAGGGGCCAGGCCGGCATGACGCTGATCGAAGTCGTCCTCAGCGTCGGGCTGTCCACGATGATCGTCGTGCCCCTCATCATGTGGGGCTGGTTCGCGATGGCCGAGCAGGACCGCTCCCACGACCGGATGTCGAGCACCGCGGTCGCCGCGTTCCTCACCACGTGGTTCGGCAAGGACGTCACCGGCGCGCTCGAGGTGACGACCACCGGCGCGACCGGCTGCGACCCGGCTCCCGCCGGGACGGGCCGCGTGGTCCTGGCGCTCCGTTCGGGCAGCGCCCAGCTGCTGCGGACCACCTACGTCGAGGTCACACGGCCGACCGCCTCGGGCGAGGAGACGGTGCTGCTGCGGCGCAAATGCATCGACGGCGGCGCGATGGTCAGCCAGAACGACCTGGGTGAGGTGGTCGCCTCGTCCAGCGCTGCGAAGTGCATCCCTGCGACCGGACCCGACGCGTGTCGACGTGTCGAGCTGGTGACGACCCCGGTCGGATCGCACGTGCCGGTCGCGGTGACCGCGACGCGCCGGGTGGACAGGGACCCCGTCACCGGCGGCGCGACCGGCAACCGTCCACCCACGGCACGCATCGTCGCGGACACGTTGTCGATCCCCAAGAACGGGACCGTGAACTTCTCCGGCGCGTCATCCAGCGACCGTGAAGGCGCCGTGGCGTCCTGGGACTGGGAGTTCCCCGGCAACCAGACGCGCTCCGGCGTGACGCAGTCCTGGACGTTCACGACGCCGGGCCAGATCCCCGTGGTGCTGAGCGTCACCGACGCGGCCGGCGCTACGAACACCACGTTCATGACGATCGAGGTGATCAACGCGCTGCCGTTCGCCGTCGCGGCAGCGAACCCGAACACCGGGGACCTGTCGACCCCCTTCACGTTCAGTGCCGCCGGCTCGAGCGACCCCGACGGAGCCGTGGTGTCCTACACGTGGAACTTCGGGGAGGGCGAGTCCGAGACGACGACCAGTCAGAGCATCACCCACGTGTTCCCCCCGACCGCTTCGCTGGGGTCCCGCACCGTGGAGCTCGTCGTGGCTGACGACGACGGCGCCACCTCGTCGACCTCGATCACGATCACGCTGGTGCTCAAGGCCCCCGTGACGATCGCGGTCAGCTCTGACCAGGTGCCGACCGATCCCGGCGGTGCGGCACCGACGCTGGGCAACCTCTCGACAGCCTCCCCGACCGTCACGGTCCGCTACTCGCCGGCCATCGATCCCCAGAGCGGGTTCGGCACGATCCTGACGTGGTCGTGGACGGTTATGAAAGCCGGTGCGACCGTCACCACCTCGACGGAGCAGAGCCCACCGGCGCTGCCGGTCAGCGTCGCCGGCACCTACACGGTGATCCTGACGGTGACGAACGGATCGAACCAGTCCGCGATGGCGGTTCGGCAGTTCAAGGTCGCCCCACCCGCGCCAGCGGCACCGAGGTTCCCCGGCACCGGCTGGGTGATCTCCTGGGACCCGATCGCTGGCGCCGACTCGTACTCGGTGGTGATCACCCAGAGCGACGCCTTCTGTCCGGGCGATCGGGTGACCGTCCTCCCCGCGCGGGTCGTCACGACGACGAGCCTGAACCTGGGTTCGCAACCGCCTCCGGTCTGCGGGCTGACGGTGAGGTTCGACGCGCAGATCGCGGTCACGATCGATGGTGCCACCAGCCTCCTCTCC
>JAPXRJ010000241.1:0-4221 GCA_033813615.1 Microthrixaceae bacterium
GCCAGGCGGTACTCGACCGCCACCCCGACCACCCCGAGCATCGGACACCAGCGGTCGAAGACCCCGTCGTCCATGTCGTAGCTTCCGATCACGTAGCCACCGCCGTGGATCGACACGATCGCCGGCAGCAGTCCCGTGCTGTCGGCTGTGGTGTTGTGCGCCTTGTGCACCCTGACGATGACGGGTTGATCGGGATCCGGGCTGTCCTCCACGACGTGGTCGGTCCGCTCGACCAGGCTGGACAGCTGCGTCAGTCCACCGATCATCGTGCGGAAGCCGTCGCGCACCTCGGGCAACACGTCGGCGCTGAGCTCGGTGTCGGGGATCAGCTCGACGAACGGGACGAGCCCCGGGTCGAGGAGCTGTGTGCCGTTCGGAGGTGGTGTGCCGTTCGGAGGTGGCGTGCCGTTCGACGGCGTCGTGTCGGTCTGCTCCACGTGGTCCCCCATGAGGTTGCGTCGGATATCTGAGGTGCGCATTCGAACGATGGATGTCGTTGTGCACCCTCTCTGCCATCAGGTGTGCGATGCGCAGCGGAATCCCAGGTGGCACGTCGAGGTGTCGACCGACTCGGGCTGACGGGCCGCCGGTCGGAACCGGTGGCAGTAGCTCGGCGCGCACAGGTGCGAGCCCCCCTTGATGACCCGCCGACCGTACCGCTCCCCCGGCGCCACCGACGCCGCTTCGGCCTGCGGTCCTGCCCGCTCCGGTGCCACGCCAGCGCCCCCGCAGCATGCGGGCGAGATCGGCCGGTGCTCGCCCCACCAGTCGGTCGTCCACTCCCACACGTTGCCCGCCATGTCGTACAGGCCGTAGCCGTTGACCCGGAACGACCCGACCGGCGACGTGCCGGCGAACCCGTCGAGCGCCAGGTCCTCCCAAGGGAACGCACCCTGGAACGTGTTCGCCATGTGGCGGTCCTCCGGGTAGGGATCGTCACCCCAGGTGTACTCGGCGCCGAGGAGACCGCCACGGGCGGCGTGCTCCCACTCTGCCTCCGTCGGAAGGCGGACGCCTCTCCACTCGGCGAAGGCAGCTGCGTCGTCGAAGGCGACCTGCACCACCGGATGGTCGCCCTTGCCCGCCAGGTCCGAGGTAGGCCCGAGCGGATGCCGCCAGGACGCACCGGGCACGTAGGACCACCAGCGGCTCGGGTCGTCGAGCGGGACCGGACCCGGCGGCGGCGTGAACACGACGCCACCGGGGTGCAGCAGGTCGGGGTTCGCCCCCGGGTAGTCCGTGGGGTCGAGTGCGCGTTCGGCCACCGTCACCCATCCGGTGTCGGCGGCGAACTCGGCGAACTCGTCGTTGGTGACGGGGTGCGCGTCGATGCGGAACGCTTCGACGTGGACGTCGTGGCGCGGTCGCTCCTCGGGGTAGAAGCGGTCCGAGCCCATCTGCGAGACCCCCTCGGGGATCAGCACCATCACGACGTCGATCGTATGGGGAGGACTGGCACGGAGGTGCCGGATCAGCGTGGTGAACCCGTCCGCCGACGTCACCGCGAACCGGCCCCGTCGACAGTCCGCATCAATTAGTCATCCGTGTACCATCGCCGACGTCCCACGTCAGGAGGAGGACCAATGGCCAAGAAGAAGGACAAGAAGAAGGACAAGAAGAAGAAGAAGGGCAAGAAGGGCAAGAAGGGCAAGAAGAAGTAGCTGAGGGAGCGGTTCGGAGGGTGGCGGTGACCGCCGCCCCCGAACCGCTCGGGTGCTGCCGGCGAGCGCGGCGGGGTCCCTGGTCCTCTGCCAGGCTGGACGCGCCGTAGCCTGCTGCCGATGTCTGCATGTCTCGGACGGGACCTCCATGGGTGACCCACATCACCGCATCCTCGGCACGACTCCTGTCTGATGCCCTCGCCCGGCCCACGACGACCGAAGGGTCTGCCGCACGGACCTGAGGAGGTGCGGAGGTCGGTCCTGGACGCCGCCTCCGCCCTGTTCGGAGCTCGAGGCGTCGCGCAGGTCACGTTGCGCGACATCGCCGCCGAGGCGAAGGTCAACCTCGGTCTCATCAGTCGCTACGTGGGCACGCGCGACGAGCTCGTCCGGGCCGTCTTCGACGACCTGACGTCCCAGTTGCTCGACGAGATGGATGAGCACCCGACTGCATCGCGGGGTTTCGACCCGGACTCGGTCATGGTGCGTTGGAACCTGGTGCTCACCTATCTGGTCATCACGGACGCACCTGACGCGATCGCCATCGGCGGGGCGATCACCGACCGGCTTCGGTCGGTGATCGAGGAGTCCTACGACGCCTCCCCGGACTCGGCGCGACTGAGGGCCGCCCAGATCATGGCGGCGGCGATCGGCTGGCGGTTGTTCGAACCGTTCCTCATCGCGAGCGCCGGCCTGGAGCACCTTCCGATCGACCAGGTGCGCATGGAGCTCACCCGCTCGAACCGGCGCCTCGGCGCGACCCCGTTCCCGTCCCCTCCAGACCCTCAGGCACGTGATGCCACGGCGTGACCGACCGGCACGATCGACGATCTGAAGCGCCAGGTCCCGACGAGCGACGCGACGGTTCGATCGAAGCCCGGACCGACGGATCCCGAGCGTGTAGACATTCGACTACATCCAGATCCGGAAAGAACCGGAGCTGACAGATTCGACAGGGGTGACAGGGGTGACAGCGATGACCGGATCAGATCCGAGGATGAGCACCGTGATCCGGGCCGCGGTGGCAGCGACGGTGATCGGGCTCCTCGTCACCGGCTGCACCCAGACCACGGACCTCGAACGCGCCCAGAAGGCGGTCGACAGTCGGACCGAGGCGGTCGCGGACGCACAGAAGGCATACGACACGGCGAGGGGGACGTTCTGCAACCACGCCGGCGCGTACGTCTCCGCCCTCGACCGCTACGGCAAGATCTTCACAGATCAGACCGCGACGGTCGGTGACGTCCGGACGCTCGGCGCCGACCTCGACCGACCCGCCGACGTCGTCGCCGACTCGGCCGCCTCAGCAGTCGATGCCCACGGCGCCCTCGTCACGGCCCAGGTGGAGCTCACCGCCGCCCAGGCAGACCTCGATGCGGTGAAGGCCGGGAGCTCCACCACCACGGCGCCATCCACCACCACGACCAGCACGACGCTGCTCCCGGCGGCGACGGTCGAACGGGTTCGGACAGAGCAGCAGGAGCTCAGCACCGTGCTCGCCGGAGTCGACGACCAGACGCCGCTCGTGCAAGCGGGTCAGCAGGTGAACGCGGCGGCGTTCGCGCTCGAGGTCGCCTGGCTGCGCGTCCTCTCCGAGGCCGGGTGCCTGACGTCGGAGCAACAGACCCAGGCCCAGACTGCCGTCGTCGGCTACACCGCCGCGCTCCAGACCGCGATGCAGATCCTCGGCTACTACGACGGCGCCGTGGACGGCATCTACGGCCCCGCCACGGTCACGGCGGTCTCCGCGTTCCAGACGGCCAACTCGCTGCCTGCGACCGGCTACGTCGACCACTCGACCGCAGCCGCCATCCAGACCGCCTTGGCGGCGAAGGGCGGCAAGGCCGCAGCGCAAGCCGCCGCGACGACCACGGCAGTGCAGTACACGCTGAAGCTCGCCGGCTTCTGGAACGGCCCGGTCGACGGCAACTGGACCCAGGCGCTCACCGATGCTCTGACGACGTTCCAGAAGGCGCTCGGCGTGCCGGCCACCGGCCTGGTCGACACCGCCACGCTGGAGGCGATCCGTCAGAGCATCGCGAACGCCGACGCGCCGAGCACGACGACCTCTCCGCCCACGACCGCCGCCCCGACGACCGCAGCCCCGACGACTGCAGCCCCGACGACTGCAGTCCCGACGACCAAGGCCCCGACCCGGAGAACCGGCGGCTGAGCAACCCGGCCCTCGTCGTCACGGTGTCGTAGCGGTGGTGGCGTCGATCTCCGGCGGTCGCGCATGGCCGCGGAACTGGCTCATGTAGAGGTCGTGGTAGAAGCCGCCGGCGGCCATGAGCGCGTCGTGGCTGCCGACGTCGACCACCCGACCATCGGAGATCGCCACGATCACGTCCGCGTCGCGCACAGTGGAGAGCCGATGGGCGATCACGAAGCTCGTACGTCCCGCCATCATCGTCGTCAACGCTCGCTGCAGCTGGATCTCGGTCCGGGTGTCCACGCTCGAGGTGGCTTCGTCGAGGATCAGCACCGGTCGGTCCGCCAGGACGATCCGGGCGATCGTGATCAGCTGCCGCTGGCCCTGGCTGAGGTTGGCGCCGCCACC
>JAPXRJ010000242.1:0-2777 GCA_033813615.1 Microthrixaceae bacterium
AGGCGCTGATCGCCGAGCGGATCATGAAGGAGATCAACACTCGACTTCAGTTCCTCTGCGACGTCGGGCTGGAGTACCTGTCACTCGAGCGCTCGGCTGCGACGCTGTCGGGCGGGGAGGCGCAGCGCATCCGACTCGCGTCCCAGATCGGATCCGGGCTGGTTGGGGTGCTCTACGTCCTCGACGAGCCGTCGATCGGACTGCACCAGCGTGACAACCACAAGCTGATCGAGACGCTCATCCGCCTGCGCGACATCGGCAACACCGTCCTCGTCGTCGAGCACGACGAGGACACGATCCGGATCGCGGACCACGTGGTCGACATCGGGCCCGGTGCCGGCGAGCACGGCGGGCAGGTCGTCCACACCGGAACCGTGAAAGGTCTTCTGCGCAACAAGGCGTCGATCACCGGTCAGTACCTCGCCGGCAGGCGGGTCATCCCCGTCCCCGAGCTGCGGCGTCAGCCCGGCGACGACTGGATCTCGGTCAAGGGGGCACGGGAGCACAACCTCCGCAACCTCGACGTCGACATCCCGCTCGGCTGCTTCGTGGCGGTGACCGGCGTGTCGGGATCGGGCAAGTCGACGCTCGTCAACGACATCCTGCTGCGGTCCCTGATGCAGCACGTCTACGGCTCGAAGATCCCGCCGGGGTTGCACCGCCGGGTCGACGGCATAGACCACGTCGACAAGGTGATCGACATCGACCAGTCACCGATCGGCCGGACGCCACGCTCCAACCCGGCCACCTACACCGGGGTGTTCGACCACATCCGGAAGCTGTTCGCACAGACACCGGAGTCCAAGATCCGCGGCTACATGCCCGGCCGGTTCAGCTTCAACGTGAAGGGCGGCCGGTGCGAGGCGTGCGCCGGCGACGGCACGATCAAGATCGAGATGCACTTCCTGCCCGACGTGTACGTCCCGTGCGAGGTGTGCAAGGGCAAGCGCTACAACCGCGACACGCTCGAGGTCACGTTCAAGGGGCTCAACGTCTCCGAAGTCCTCGACCTCCCCTGCGAGGAGGCGCTCGGGTTCTTCTCGAACCAGCCGACGATCGCCCGGCACATGCAGACGCTCGTCGACGTCGGGCTCGGCTACGTGCGCCTGGGTCAGCCGGCGACCACGTTGTCCGGCGGCGAGGCCCAACGGGTGAAGCTGGCATCGGAGCTGGCCAAACGGTCGACCGGCCACACCATGTACCTGCTCGACGAGCCCACCACCGGCCTGCACTTCGAGGACATCCGCAAGCTGCTCACGGTGCTGTCCCGATTGGTCGACCAGGGCAACACGGTGCTGGTGATCGAGCACAACCTCGACGTGATCAAGACCGCCGACTGGGTGATCGACCTGGGCCCGGAGGGCGGCGTGGGCGGCGGTCAGGTCATCGCCGAGGGCACCCCGGAGCTGATCGCCAAGTCCGCCGAGAGCTTCACCGGTCAGTTCCTGGCTCCGCTGCTCGGCGGCGACTGACCCGTTTCCGATCCTGGCGGTGACGGTCCGCTCGGGGCGAAGCAGCGCGATCTCTTGCTTCGGGTCCTGTCGTGCCGACAGAACCAGGATGACCGCTATCCTCGACCAGCGCCCTGTGGCGGAGCCCACGGCCCCTGGTCCATCGGCGACGGACTCCGACGACGACCGGTTCCGTCCGTGGGAGCTCCTTCCGGTGGGAGTCCTCGGTTTGCTGGTGCCGTTGGTCTTCTTCGGGATGTGGCCACTCGGTCAGCCGGTCATCTACACGCAGGACGCCTTCCAGCACCTCGCTATCGCGAGGAGCGCTGACTGGTTCGGGGCCCCGGGGTTCACGAACCTCCTGAACGCTCCGCACGGGATGGACTGGCAGGCCGCCGTTCCAACCGGTACGGAGCGGATCCACGTCTTCGTGCTCGGCGCGCTGGCCCGCATGACCGGAGACGTGTACCTCGCGATGAACCTGGCGATCCTGGTCGGGGTCGCCGCGACGGTCGTCGCCGCGTATGCCGTCATTCGGTGGCTGGGAGCAGGCCGTGTGCTGGCCGCCGGTGGCTCCGTCGCGTTCGCGATGTCGCCGGTCCTCACGGATCGACTGGCGGCCGGCCACCTGTACCTCTTCGCTCTGTTCCCGGTCGCGCTCGGGACCTACCTCGCCATCCTGGGCTCCAGGCCATGGAGCGGCCAGAGTCGGAAGGCGATGTTGCTGCCCGCCCTCGCCGTGGCCGTGATCGCGATGTCGAGCGTGTACTACGCGACCTTCACGGTGATCCTCATCGCCGTCCTGGGGGCGGTCACCGCCGTTCGCTCTCGGAGCTGGCGGCGTCTGCTCGTGCCCGCGGTCCTGATCCTCGGACTCGCGCTCGCGATGGGTCTCACCCTCGGTCCTGACCTGCTCGCTCGCCACGGGTCGTCGACGGAGGGCACATTCACCCGATCCATCGTCGACAACGACCGGTACGGCCTCCGACTGGCGCAGATGCTCCTCCCGTTGCCGCAGAGCCGCGTTCCGACGTTGGCGCAGCTCGGTGAGCATGCGTACTGGGTCGACGGAGTCGGTGACTACGGGGTGAGCATCGGTCTGATCGCGGTGGCGGGACTCATCACGATCGCATGGAGCACCACACGGTGGATCGGACGGAGTCGCGACGAGACCGACCGGCTCCTGGAGCGGCTGATGGTGGTCGTCGGGGGGTCGGTCGCGTTCGCGTCGGTCGGTGGTCTCGGGTTCCTGGTCGCGACGCTCGGGTTCACCCAGACCCGTGTGTGGTCGCGCATGGCGGCGTTCGTCGCGTTCTCCTCGATCGC
>JAPXRJ010000242.1:2787-4169 GCA_033813615.1 Microthrixaceae bacterium
GCTCGTGGTCCAGCGGCGCTGGGGGCGACACCCGCGCCTCGCGATCTGGGTGTGCGCGATCGTGGCGGTCAGCCTCTTCGAGCACCCCCTGGTGCCCGATCGGAACCACGTCGACGCCATGGTCCGCGAGGACCGGACGACGGTCGAGAGCCTCCGGAGCGCACTCCCGCACGGAGCGGCGGTGGCAGAGCTCCCTGCGGTGCCGTTCCCCGACGACCTCGGCTCGGACCGGCTGCTGGCACCGTCGCTCCTCGCCGGGTCCTCGCTCCGCTTCAGCGCGGGAGCGTTCAAGGGCGGCAGCGGCGACTGGCAACAGGGATGGCTGACCGGTGACGTCGGGAGCTCGACCGAGGCCGCGGCACTCGCCGGCTTCGACGGGTTGCTCGTTCAGCGCTCGCATCACCTGTGGGCGGACGGCGACCGGGCGGTCGTGGCGGCCGAAGCGGCGTCCGGACAGCCCGCGTGGCGAAGCCCGGACCGAACCTGGGCCTGGGTCGACCTCCGACCGCTCCGCCGTCGGCTCACCGGCGCGCTCGGCTCCACCGCCGCCACGACGCTGCGCGAGGGGATCACCCGACCGCTCGGTGTCACCTACGTGGACTGGTTGAGCACCACCTGGGGTCGGCGTGACGCGATCCAGCTCCTGGGACCCGACGGCGGGATCCGCGTGCGCACCCTGGACGGCGATCGTGCACCGTTCACGGTGAGCTTCGACGTCGGCGCCGCCGAGGACGCGGAGGTCACCGTCTCGGTCCCGGGCTCGACGCCACGACGACTCGAGCCGGGACCCGATGGACGCAGTGTCACGGTGCGGGTGGACGACCCGGGGCCCGACACGGTGATCTCGGTGAAGGGCGGGCCCGCCGGGGAGCGGTTCGATCGTGCGACGCCGGCATCGGTGTGGGTCGGGCGCGTCCGGGTTCGGGACGCCCGTGCCCAGGAGACCTTCGACCGGCTCCCGGTGACGGAGATCGCCTCCGGGTAGTGGCGGGACGGCGTTGGTGTCAGCCGACCGGTCGATCAGGCGCCATCGGACCGGTCGATCAGCTGCCGTCCGGCCGGTCGCGTCAGGTGATGGACAGCATGCGCTCCAGCGCCACACGTGCCCAGTGCGCTGTGTCGGGGTCGACGGAGATCACGTTGGTCGGCCGACCCTCGACCAGCCGGTCGAGCGTCCACGCCAGGTGCTGTGCGTCGATGCGGAACATCGTGCTGCACGGGCAGATCAGCGGGTCGAGCGACCGGACGTCCTTGTCGGTCTCGTCGTCGAGCCGTTGCACGAGGTGGATCTCGGTGCCCACACCGACGGGCGTGCCCGCCGGAAGAGCGTCGATGGCCCGGATGATGAAATCGGTCGAACCGACCTGGTCGGCCAGCTCGCA
>JAPXRJ010000243.1:0-4163 GCA_033813615.1 Microthrixaceae bacterium
GGGTTGGGCACCCACGACGAGCTCATGGCGTCGTGTCCGACCTACATGGAGATCGTGGCGTCCCAGCTCACCGCAGAGGAGGCAGCGTGAACGACAACGGCACGAACGACAGCCTCACGAACGACAACGGCACGAACGACAACAGCACGAACGACAACAGCACGAACGACAACGGCACGGGCGAGTCGACCTCCGAGCAGGCCGCCAAGATCAACGAGAGCTCCCGCGGCGCCATGGGTCGCTTCGGTGCTGCGGGCATGCCGCTCGAGCGCTCCAAGGACCTGGGCGGTGCGGTCAAGCGCCTCGCCTCCCAGATGGGTCCCGAGGGCGTCGGACTCGTCAGCGTGGTCGTGCTGGCCCTCGTCAGCGTGACGCTGCTCGTGCTCGGTCCGCGTCTGCTGGGCAACGCCACGCAGACGATCGTCGACGGCGTCATGGGCCAGATGAGCGGTGGATCCGGCATCGACTTCGGTGAGCTGCACAGGATCCTGCTCATCACCGCCGCCGTCTACATCGTCGCCACCACCCTCTCCTACGTGCAGAACTGGGTGCTGGCCGGCGTCGTGCAGCGAACCATGTTCCGGCTGCGCAGCGCCGTCGAGGACAAGCTCAACCGGATGCCGCTCAGCTACGTGGACCGCCAGGCCCGCGGCGATCTGCTGAGCCGGGTCACCAACGACATCGACAACCTCGCTCAGAGCATGCAGCAGACGCTGAGCCAGCTCCTGTCGAGCTCGCTGCAGCTCGTCGGCGTGCTCGTCATGATGTTCACGATCTCCTGGCAGCTCGCCATGGTGACGGTGATCATCGTCCCGATCACGATCGTCACGATGCGCAAGATCACCTCGCGCTCCAAGAAGCGCTTCGTGGAGCAGTGGCGCTACACCGGCGTGCTGAACGCCCAGGTGGAGGAGGCCTTCACCGGCCACGCGCTCGTCAAGGTGTACAACCGCCAGACCGACGTCGAGGACCGGTTCCGCCAGAAGAACGACGAGCTGTTCGAGGCGAGCGCCGCGGCGCAGTTCATGTCCGGTTCGATCCAGCCCGCCGTCATGTTCCTCGGCAACGTCAACTACGTGCTCATCGCCCTGCTCGGCGGCCTGATGGTCACCAACGGCTCCATGAACATCGGCGACATCCAGGCGTTCATCCAGTACTCGCGCCAGTTCACCCAGCCGCTCACGCAGGTGGCATCGATGCTGAACGTGATGCAGTCGGGCATCGCCTCGGCCGAGCGGGTCTTCGAGCTGCTCGACGCCCCCGAGGAGCCCGACGACGCCACCACGGACCTGTCCACGGTGGACGTCCGCGGCCGCATCGAGTTCGCCGACGTCGCGTTCTCCTACACGGCGGACAAACCCCTCATCCGGGACCTGTCGCTCGTGGCACAACCCGGCGAGACCGTCGCCATCGTCGGACCGACCGGTGCCGGCAAGACGACGATGGTGAACCTGATCATGCGGTTCTACGACGTCGACTCCGGAGCGATCCTGCTCGACGGCGTCGACACCGCCACGATCAGCCGACAGGACCTGCGCCGCCACATGGGCATGGTGCTGCAGGACACCTGGCTGTTCGGCGGCACGATCCGCGAGAACATCGCGTACGGCAACCTGAGCGCCACCGACGACCAGATCCTCGAGGCCGCTCGCGCCACCTACGTCGACCGCTTCGTGCACTCGCTGCCCGACGGCTACGACACCGTCATCGACGACGAGGGCGGCACGGTGTCGGCCGGCGAGAAGCAGCTGCTCACGATCGCCCGCGCCTTCCTGTCGGACCCGACGATCCTGATCCTCGACGAGGCCACCAGCTCCGTCGACACCCGCACCGAGGTGCTCATCCAGAAGGCGATGGCCGCGCTGCGCTCCAACCGGACCAGCTTCGTGATCGCCCACCGGCTCTCGACGATCCGCGACGCGGACACGATCCTGGTGATGGAGCACGGCGACATCGTCGAGCAGGGCGACCACGACACGCTGATCGCCGCCGACGGCGCCTACGCCCGCCTCTACAACGCCCAGTTCGCGGGGGCCGCCGTCGACATCGATGCCGAGGCGGTCGCCAGCTGATCGGCGGATCGCCTGCCCCCGAGCGGATTCTGCGGTAGGGATCCGACCGTTTCGGTACTGACTTCTCGTCAGAATCGGGGTGGGGTCTGAAGGGGGAGTGGGTCAGATGACGCCGGCGAACAGCAGGCCGACGGCGACCGCCGCGGCGCCGAACCGCCACCAGGCGAAGATCGTCAGGTCGTGGTGCTCGAGGTACCCGACCAGCCACTTGATGGCGAGCACCGCGGAGATGAACGCGAACAGCAGGCCGATCAGCGGCGTGACCACGCCGAACTGCTCGATGAGCACGCCGCCGTCCTTGGCCATCTTGTAGAAGGACGCGGCGCTCAGCGTCGCGAAGCCCAGCAGGAAGCTGAACTCGACCGCCGCGGGGACCGCCACGCCGATCAGCAGCGCGGCCAGGATCGTGGTGAGCGAGCGGCTGGTGCCGGGCCAGAGGGCGAGGCACTGGACCAGGCCGATGATCAAGGCCTGGCGGGAGGTGATGTCGAGCAGCGGGTCGGTGCCCGGCGCCGCCTTCTCGCCGCGATCGGGGATCCTCCCGCTGCGCTCCAGCACCAGGATCACGATGCCCCCGATGACCCACGCCACGACCACCGGCCACGGCCCGAACAACGCCGACTCGATCGCGTCGTCGAACAGGAATCCCACGACGGCCGACGGCAGGAAGGCGATCACCAGGACGACCAGCAGGTGTCGGCCGCCGTCGTCGCGACCGAACAGGCCGGCGACCATCGACACGAAGCGACGCCAGAACAGACCGACGACCGCCAGGATCGCCCCGAACTGGATGGCGATCGCGTAGGTGTTGACGGCCTCGAGCCCGGCGCTGCCCTCCTCGCTCGGCAGGCCCAGGAGGCGGCTCACGACGAGCAGGTGACCGGTCGAGGAGATCGGCAGGTACTCGGTGATGCCCTCGACGATCCCGAGGATCGCCGCCTGCCACCACGACAGCAGCTCCTCACCGGCATCGGCCGCGCCGCGTGCGAGCGCTGCGGCGCCGGCCGGGTGGGCGACCGCCAGCACCGCGAGCCCGGCCGCGGCACCCAGCACCACGAGCAGCGACCGGCGACCACGCCAGCCGGAGGACCCTGAGACGGGCGGGAAGGCAGTGCGACGGTCGGTCATCGGACCGACAGCTTGGCCGATCACGCCGCGTCCGTGGGGACGAGGACCGCTGTAGGTTCGGCGCGTGTCCAACGCGATGTTCCGGATGATGCACCAGGACGCCTCGGCGGTGGAGGGCAAGACGCTCGACCGCGCCGTGGTGCGACGGGTCGGGCACTTCGCACGCCCGTACCGGGTGCAGCTGATCGGGTTCGTCGCGATGATCGCCGCCGGCGCCGGCCTGGCGCTGATCCCCCCGTTGCTGTTCCGCACGATCATCGACACGACGATCCCCGACGGCAACACCGCCGGCCTGGTCGTGCTCGGAGCGATCGTCGTGCTCGCCGCGCTGGCGACCGCAGCGGCGTCGCTGTTGGAGCGGCACTGGTCTGCTCGCATCGGAGAGGGCCTGATCTACGACCTGCGGCGAACCCTGTTCGACCACGTGCAGCGAATGCCGCTGCAGTTCTTCACCCGCTCCCAGACCGGCGCCATCGTCAGCCGGCTCAACAACGACGTCATCGGCGCGCAGCGAGCCATCACCGGAACCCTCGGCACCGTCGTGTCCAACGTGATCACCCTCGCGTTCACGCTGGTCGCGATGATCGCCCTCGACTGGCGCATCACGATCGTCGCCGTGGTCCTGCTGCCGCTGTTCCTGGTCCCGTCCAAGCGGGTGGGCCGCAAGCTCCAGGGCATGACCCGGGACTCCATGCAGCTCAACGCAGGCATGAACGCCCAGATGACCGAGCGGTTCGGCGTGTCCGGAGCACAGCTGGTGAAGCTGTTCGGCGACCACGACGAGGAGACCGACCAGTTCGCCACCCGGGCCGCGTCGGTGCGCGACATCGGCGTCCGCTCGGCGATGTACTCGCGATGGTTCATGGTGATGATGGGCCTGGTCGGCGCCATCGGCACCGCGGCGGTGTACCTGCTCGGTGGCCTCCAGGTGATCGACGGCAGGATCACGATCGGCACGCTCGT
>JAPXRJ010000244.1:0-4162 GCA_033813615.1 Microthrixaceae bacterium
TCACTGGTCTGCGGTGCCCAAGTTCGCCGTTCGCGAGTTCGCCGTTCGCGGTTTGCTACGCAGCCCGATCGGGGCTGTCGGGACCCGCAAGTAGGGTGGCGTCGATGGACGTCGAGGACCTGCTCGAGGGCCTGAACCCGGCCCAGTACGAAGCGGTCACCCACGGCGAGGGGCCGCTGCTCGTGGTCGCGGGCGCCGGGTCCGGCAAGACCCGCGTGCTCACGCACCGGATCGCGCACCTCATCCAGCACCACCACGTGTCGCCGTTCGAGATCCTCGCGATCACCTTCACCAACAAGGCCGCGGGCGAGATGAAGGAGCGCATCGGTCGACTGGTCGGCCCCGTGGCGCAGAAGATGTGGATCTCCACGTTCCACTCGGCGTGCGTGCGGATCCTGCGTCGCGACGCGCAGCTCCTCGGCTACCCGTCGGCGTTCACGATCTACGACCAGGCCGACGCCGTGCGCCTCACCAGCTACGTCCTGCGCGACCTGAACATCGACCCCAAGCGGTTCCCGCCCCGGTCGGTGCACGCGGCGATCTCCGCGGCCAAGAACGACGGGTTGTCGGCCGAGGACTACCTGGAGCGCGCGTCGGTCATCCACGAGCGGCGAATCGGCGAGGTGTTCGAGGAGTACCAGGCCCGACTTCGCAAGGCCGGGGCGATGGACTTCGACGACCTCCTCGGCGTCACCGTCGAGCTGTTCCGCGCCGAGCCGCAGGTGCTCGAGCACTACCGCAACCGGTTCGGCAACGTGCTCGTCGATGAGTACCAGGACACGAACCCGGTGCAGAACGACCTCGTCATGCTCCTCGGCGAGGAGCACCGCAACGTCTGCGTCGTCGGCGACCTCGATCAGTCGATCTATGCCTTTCGAGGAGCGGACATGCGCAACCTCCTCGAGTTCGAGAACACGTTCCCCGACGCCACCACCGTGGTGCTCGAGCAGAACTACCGCTCGACGCAGACGATCCTCGACGCCGCCAACGCGGTCATCGCCAACAACACCGCCCGCAAGCCCAAGGACCTGTGGACCGATGAGGGACCGGGCGAGCAGATCGTCCGCTTCCAGGGCGAGGACGAGGCCGAGGAGTCCCAGTGGATCGCGCACCAGATCTCGTCGCTGCACGAACGCGGCGACGTCGGTTGGTTCGAGTTCGCCGTGTTCTACCGGACCAACGCGCAGAGCCGCGTCCTGGAGGAGCAGTTCCTGCGCTCCGGCATCCCGTACCGGGTCGTCGGCGGACTGCGCTTCTATGACCGGCGCGAGGTCAAGGACGCGATGGCGTACCTGAAGGCCGTCGTGAACCCGACCGACGAGGTCAGCGTCAAGCGGGTCCTCAACACGCCCAAGCGCGGCGTCGGCGACCAGACCGTCGGCCGGCTCGACGCCTACGCCCGTGCCCACTCCATGACCTTCATGGACGCGCTGCGCCGCTGGGACGACGCCGGGGCGAGCGCCCGGGCGGCCCGGGGGATCGAGAGCTTCACGAACCTGATCGACGAGCTGGCGCTGGAGCTCGACAAGGGTCCGGGTCACCTGCTCGAGCAGATCCTCGACCGCTCCGGCTACGCGGCCGAGCTGGACGCCGAGAACACGCTGGAGGCCGAGGGTCGCCAGGAGAACCTGGCCGAGCTCGTCGGCATGGCCCGGGAGTACGCGACCGTCGACGAGTTCCTGGAGCAGGTCTCGCTCGTCGCCGACACCGACCAGCTGCCCGACGGTGCCGGCGCCGACGGACAGGACCCGGCCGACACCGGCGTCGTGCTGATGACGCTGCACGCGGCCAAGGGCCTCGAGTTCCCCAACGTGTTCCTGATCGGCCTGGAAGAGGGCGTGTTCCCGCACATGCGCTCGCTCACCGAACCTGCCGAGCTGGAAGAGGAGCGCCGCCTGGCCTACGTCGGCATCACCCGCGCTCGCCGTCGGTTGTTCCTGTCCCATGCGTGGTGCCGGACGCTGCACGGCTCCACCCAGTACAACCCGCCGAGTCGTTTCCTCGACGAGATCCCCGCCGAGCTCGTCGTCGAGGCCGAGGCCAGTCGATCCAAGCGGTCCCGGTCCTCGCATCGCTCCGGCGGTTGGGTGTCGACGTCGTGGGCGCCGTCGGGCCGGGAGCGCCAGATGGAGCGGGCCACCCGCCCGGCGCCGCCCACTCCGTCGGGGGCGCACGACCTGGGCATCCGCGTGGGCGATGATGTGGTCCACACCAAGTGGGGCGAGGGGGTCGTGCTGCACATGGAAGGCCAGGGCGACAAGACCGAGGCGGTGGTTCGCTTCCCCGACGAGGGCGAGAAGCGCCTGCTGCTGTCGTGGGCGCCGATCAAGAAGGTGCAGCGGTGATGCTTCGGCTGCTTCGACGTGCCGACGTCGCGCTGCGCCACCACGTGACGCTCGCGGACCTGGCCGACCGCTGGGTCGACCTCCACGGCGACCGGCTGATGGTGACCGAGGAGGATCCCGCCGCGCCGGCCGCCGCTCGTGGCGCTGCTCGAGGCGCCGCTCGTGGCGCCGCTCGTGGCCGTGTCCCCGGCACCGTGCGCGAGCTCACCTACGGCGCCGCGGCCGACCGGGTCGCTCGCTGGTCCGCGGCGATCGCGGCTCGATCGGCTCCGTCAGAGCCGGTGGTGATCGCCACCCCCAACGGGATCGACCAGTTCCTGCTGTGCCTGGCCGCGTCGAGGGCCGGTCGCGTCCCCGCGCCGGTGAACCCGCAGATGCGTCCGGTCGAGGTGGACCACGTCATCGCCGACAGCGGCGCCTCGCTGGTCATCCGCGACGCGGCCGAGCTGTCCAAGGGTCCGGGATCGCGCTCGGACCCGCCGCCGCCGGCCGAACCCGACCCCGACGACATCGCCGCGCTCTTCTACACCTCGGGCACCACGGGCACGCCCAAGGGGGCGGAGCTGACCCACCGTGCGCTGCTCGGCGGTCTGGCACCGATGGCCGCCCTGCCGACCTGGTTGCGCAACGACGAGCTGGTGCTGAGCCTGCCGGTCGCGCACATCATGGGCTTCATCTCGGTGCTCGGCCCCACGCTCGCCGGCGTGCCGATGTACTTCCTGCGCCAGTTCCAGTCCGGACGTGTGCTCGACGTCATCGAGCGCCGTCGGTCCTCTGCCTTCATGGGCGTGCCCGCCACCTACCGGTTGCTCGAGCAGGCCGGCGCCGCGTACCGGGACCTCACCTGCGTTCGGGTGTGGATGACCGGGGCCGACGTGATGCCGGCAGCGCTGGCGCGCAAGTTCAAGTCGTACGGCGCATCGGCCACGCTGCCCCTCATCGGTGCGGTCGGCGAGGCAGCGTTCTTCGAGGGCTACGGCATGGTCGAGACCGGCGGCGGCGTCGTGGCCAAGGTGTCGCCACCGCTGCTGCCGGTGGGTCTGGGCGACTCGCTCGGCATGACCCTGCCGGGCTGGCGGGTGCGGGTGGTCGACCACGACGACCAGCCCGTGGCCTCCGGCAGCGTCGGCGAGCTGCAGATCCAGGGGCCCGGCGTGCTGAAGGGCTACCACGGCGACGCAGCGGCGTCCGCGACGGCGATGACCGAGGACGGCTGGCTGCGAACCGGCGACCTGGTGCGCACCGGCCCGTTCGGGCTGATGTCGTTCCAGGGCAGGTCGAAGAACGTGATCAAGTCGGGGGGGTACTCGGTGTACGCGGTCGAGGTCGAGGCCGACATGGAGGAGCACCCCGACGTGATCGAGGCCGGCGTCGTGGGTCTCGACGACCCCAAGCTCGGTCAGGTGCCCGTCGCCGCCGTCCGGCTGCGCGATGGCGCCACCGTGACGCCCGACGAGCTGCTGGCGTGGTCCCGCGGGCGGATGGCGCGCTACAAGGCGCCGCGCCAGATCGTGGTGGTCGGTGACCTGCCTCGAACCGGGACGCGCAAGGTGCGCCGCGACCACATCGTTCCGCTGTTCGACGATCCTGCCGCCGGCGACCTCCCGGTCTCGGTGTGGACCGGCAACGACCGTCGGCTGGGCGATCGGCGATCCGGGGCCGGGCGGGGTCGATCGGTCGACCGCCGCACCCGTGCGGACCGACGGGACCGCGGGTCGGGTGGCGACTCGGACCGCGGCTCAGGCCGCGGCTCGGACCGCGGTCGGTGATGGCTGCCGTGTTGTCGGTCGCTCCCGATCAGGCCGCCGCTTCCGGTC
>JAPXRJ010000245.1:0-4132 GCA_033813615.1 Microthrixaceae bacterium
GAGGAGTACATCGTCGCCCAGGCGAACACGCCGATCGGGCCCGACGGTCGCTTCACCGCCGAGCGCGTCCTGGTGCGTCGATCGCCGCAGGCCGCGTCGCTGAGCGACCTCAAGCTGCAGCTCGAGCGCGACGAGTTCCTGGGTGCCACCACCGAGATCTCGGCCGTGGCTCCCGAAGAGGTCCAGCTCATGGACGTGTCGCCGCGCCAGATCGTGTCGGTGGCCACGTCGCTGATCCCGTTCCTCGAGCACGACGATGCCAACCGCGCCCTGATGGGTGCCAACATGCAGAAGCAGGCCGTGCCGCTGCTGCGTGCCGAGGCGCCCTACATCGGCACCGGCATCGAGAAGCGGGCGGCCGAGGACGCCGCCTACATGGTGCTCGCCACCGAGGACGGCACCGTGATCGAGGTCGACGGCGCCCAGATCGTCGTGGACTACAAGAAGGCCGGTCGGACCACCCACCGGCTGCACAAGTTCGAGCGTTCGAACCAGGACACGACGATCAACCAGCGTCCGTCGGTCACCGAAGGCCAGAAGGTCGCCGCCGGCGACGTGCTGGCCCAGGGTCCGTCGACCGACAACGGCGAGCTCGCGCTGGGCAAGAACCTCCTCGTCGCCTTCATGCCGTGGGAGGGCTACAACTTCGAGGACGCCATCATCCTCTCGGAGCGCCTGGTGAAGGACGACGTGCTCACGTCGATCCACATCAAGGAGCACGAGGTCGACGCCCGCGACACCAAGCTCGGCCCCGAGGAGATCACCCGGGACATCCCGAACCTCTCCGACGAGATCCTGATGGACCTCGACGAGCGCGGCATCATCCGCGTCGGCGCCGAGGTCGAGCCGGGCGACGTGCTGGTCGGCAAGGTCACCCCCAAGGGCGAGACCGAGCTGACGCCCGAAGAGCGCCTGCTGCGGGCGATCTTCGGTGAGAAGGCCCGTGAGGTCCGCGACACCTCGCTCAAGGTGCCCCACGGTGAGACCGGCAAGGTCATCGACGTCAAGGTGTTCAGCCGCGACGACGAGCACGAGCTGCCGCCGGGCGTCAACCAGCTGGTCCGCGTGTACGTGGCGCAGAAGCGCAAGATCTCCGTCGGCGACAAGCTCGCCGGCCGCCACGGCAACAAGGGCGTGATCTCCCGGATCCTGCCGATCGAGGACATGCCGTTCCTGGAGGACGGCTCCCCGGTCGACATCATCTTGAACCCGCTCGGCGTCCCGTCCCGCATGAACGTCGGCCAGGTGCTGGAGACGCACCTCGGTTGGGCGGCTCGCTGGGGTTGGACCAACGACGGCGACAAGGTCGGTGAGACCCCGCTGCGCGGCACCGAGACCAAGACCCGTCCGACCACCCGTCCCGCCACGCTGATCGCCACCCCGGTGTTCGACGGCGCCAAGTGGGACGAGACCGAGATGGCCGGGCGTCACCCCACCATCAAGTCGATCTTCGAGCAGGTCGAGCCCGAGTCGGTCCGTTCCGACTACGGCAACGAGGGCCGGCTGATCGGCGCCGACGGCAAGGCCACGCTCTACAACGGCCGCACCGGCGAGCGCTACGACAACCCGGTCACCGTCGGCTATGCGTACATCCTGAAGCTGGCCCACCTGGTCGACGACAAGATCCACGCCCGCTCGACCGGCCCGTACTCGATGATCACCCAGCAGCCGCTCGGCGGTAAGGCCCAGTTCGGCGGCCAGCGCTTCGGTGAGATGGAGGTGTGGGCGCTCGAGGCCTACGGCGCGGCGTACTGCCTGCAGGAGCTGCTGACCATCAAGTCCGACGACACCCTCGGCCGGGTCAAGGTCTACGAGGCGATCGTCAAGGGCGAGAACATCCCCGAGCCCGGCATCCCCGAGAGCTTCAAGGTGCTCATCAAGGAGATGCAGGCGCTGTGTTTGAACGTCGAGGTCCTCTCCCGCACGGGTGAGGAGATCAAGATGCGTGAGCTCGACGAGGACTTCTTCCGTGCTGCCGAGGAGCTGGGCATCGACCTGTCCCGGCCAGAGCGCGGATCCGACGAAGACGACGCCCGCCGCCAGGCGGAGCGTCGCTGAGAGAGAGACGAACCCCCATGCTCGACGTCAACCTCTTCGACCAGCTCCGGATCGGCCTGGCCACCGCGGACGCGATCCGCATGTGGTCCAACGGCGAGGTCAAGAAGCCGGAGACCATCAACTACCGCACCCTGAAGCCCGAGAAGGACGGCCTCTTCTGCGAGAAGATCTTCGGGCCGACCAAGGACTGGGAGTGCTACTGCGGCAAGTACAAGCGCGTCCGGTTCCGCGGCATCATCTGCGAGCGCTGCGGCGTCGAGGTCACCCGCTCCAAGGTGCGCCGCGAGCGGATGGGCCACATCGAGCTCGCCGCACCCGCGGTGCACATCTGGTACCTCCGCGGCACCCGTTCGTGGCTGGCCTACCTCCTGTCGGGCATCGAGCCCCGTGAGGAGCTGAAGGCCAAGCAGCTGGAGAAGGTCATCTACTTCGCCGCCAACCTCGTGACCCACGTCGACGACGAGCGGCGTCAGGCCGACCTGCCGTCCCTCGAGGGCGAGATGCTCGGCGAGCGCGACGCGATCGAGAAGGACCGCGAGCTCGAGCTGGCCCGCCGCATGGAGGAGCTGGAGTCCGAGCTCGAGGCGCTCGAGGCCGAGGGCGCCAAGGAGTCGGACCTGACGAGCCGTCGCAAGGCTGCCGACAAGGACCTGGCCGCGATCCGCGAGACCTACGACGACGAGCTCGAGCTGCTCGCCCGCGTCTGGGACGAGTTCCGCGACATGTACCCCCGTCAGATCATCGAGGACGAGACCCTCTGGCGGGAGCTGCGCGACCGCTACGAGGACTACTTCGAGGGCGGCATGGGCGCGGGTGCGATCAAGCTGCTCATCGACCGCATCGACCTGGTCGAGGAGGAGAAGAAGCTCCGCGAGGCGATCGATCCCGAGGAGGGTCGCAAGCCCCTGTCGGCCCAGCGCAAGCAGAAGGCGATCAAGCGCCTGAAGATCGTCGCCGCGTTCAACCGCACGGGAGAGAACGGCACGCCGGTCAACGACCCCCGCGCCATGATCCTCGACGTCGTGCCCGTGATCCCCCCGGACCTTCGTCCGATGGTGCAGCTCGACGGCGGCCGCTTCGCCACCTCGGACCTCAACGACCTGTACCGCCGCGTGATCAACCGGAACAACCGGCTCAAGCGGCTGCTCGACCTCGGTGCTCCCGAGATCATCGTCAACAACGAGAAGCGCATGCTGCAGGAGGCCGTCGACGCGCTGTTCGACAACGGTCGCCGCGGTCGTCCGGTCACCGGTCCCGGCAGCCGTCCGCTCAAGTCGCTGTCGGACATGTTGAAGGGCAAGCAGGGCCGGTTCCGCCAGAACCTGCTCGGCAAGCGCGTCGACTACTCGGGCCGTTCGGTCATCGTGGTCGGCCCGACCCTGCAGCTGCACCAGTGCGGTCTGCCCAAGCTGATGGCGCTCGAGCTGTTCAAGCCGTTCGTCATGAAGGCGCTGGTCGACAAGGAGCTGGCCCAGAACATCAAGTCGGCCAAGCGCATGGTCGAGCGTCGTCGCCCGCAGGTGTGGGACGTGCTCGAGGACGTCATCAAGGAGCACCCGGTGCTCCTCAACCGGGCGCCCACCCTGCACCGTCTGGGCATCCAGGCCTTCGAGCCGATCCTGGTCGAGGGCAAGGCCATCCAGATCCACCCGCTGGTGTGCGCGGCGTTCAACGCGGACTTCGACGGCGACCAGATGGCGGTGCACCTGCCGCTGTCGGCCGAGGCCCAGGCCGAGGCCCGCGTGCTGATGCTCAGCGCCAACAACATGTTGAGCCCCGCGCACGGCAAGCCGCTGGTCACTCCCACCCAGGACATGATCATCGGTGCCTTCTACCTGACGTCGCAGACCGACGGCGCCGCCGGCGAAGGCCGCACCTACAAGCGCATGGACCAGGTCGAGCGCGACATCGAGTCCGGCGACCTGTCCGTGCACGCCACCATCGAGTACCGGGGCAGCGAGTTCCCCGACCTGCTCGAGTCGCCGGCGAACGGCTCGGCTGCCGTCTGGCGCAAGACGACCGCGGGTCGCCTGCTGTTCAACCGTGCCCTTCCCGACGGCTACGAGTTCGTCGA
>JAPXRJ010000246.1:0-4132 GCA_033813615.1 Microthrixaceae bacterium
CGACGACACTGTGCGCGATCACTGAATCTCGCGGTCTGCGATCAGTGAAAGTCGCGGTGCCTGGGGCGCCGTGTTCCTCCTGAGATCCAACCGGTGAGCGGTTGGTCCCTCCAGCCTGTCGAGCGACCAAGCATCGACAGAAGGGCTGGAGGGACCGCTGCTCATGATGACGCAGGAGGAGTTCATGGACGTGTTGGCGATGAGACGCCAGGGCATGTCGTACGTGGAGATCGGCGAGGAGCTGGGGTATCACCCGGCGACGATCTCGAAGTGGGTGAAGGACGGTGGTCCGCCGCCGGCGCGCACCGTCGATGAGGCAGGCCGAGTGATCGACGCGGAGTGGGCGGACCGGCTCACGGCGTTGTTGGTCGGCAACCCGAAGCTGTTGGCGAAGTCGTTGTTCGAGATCATCTCGGCGGAGGGCTTCGAGGGTTCGTATCCGACGGTCGCCCGCTGGGTTCGCGAGCAACGTGGCCCCAGGTTCCGGGCAGCGGACGGGGCGTCGGTGCCGATCGAGACCGGCCCGGGTGAGGAGGCCCAGTTCGACTTCTCGGACTGCTCCACGTGGGCGCAACAGGTCGGGCTGGGCCCGGTGTTGTGGTGCTTCGGGATGATCTTGTGCTGGTCGCGTTGGCGGCTGTGGTGGTTCACCACGTCGGTCGACCGTCAGCACACCTTCGAAGGCGTCGCCCGGTTCTTCGACGCGGCGGGCGGTGTGACCCAGATCGCTCGGACGGATCGGATGGGCGCGCTCGGCCAGTCCCATGGCCGCCGGTTCGTGCTCGGTCCGGAGGCGCTCGAGTTCGCCCGCCATCACGGCGTGGAGATCAAGGCGTGCCAAGCCGGTGACGCGAAACGCAAGGGCAAGGTCGAGCGGCCGTTCCGTGATCTGAAGGAGTCGTTCCTCGAGGAGCTCGTCGTCACCGGTGTGCCGTCTTCGATCGACGAGCTCAACGATCGTGGGCGGCTGTGGGTCGACCAGCGTGTGCACGCCCGCGAGCACCGCAGCACCGGAGTGGCTCCGGCCGAGCGGTTCAACGTAGAGCGAGGCTTCCTCGGGTCGTTGCCGGCTCGTCGGTTCGACACCGACTACGTCGAGTCCCGGCGTGTGCATCGGGCGTTGCCGTTCATCACCTGGGACGGGGCCCGCTACTCGGTCCCGCCGGACTGTCTCGGACAGCTCGTCGAAGCCCGCGTGCCGGTCGACGGCAGCGAGCTCACGGTCCGCTGGGCGGGCAACGTCGTCGCCCGTCACCGGCTCGCCACCTCAGACGGAGACGTGTGGGATCCCTCCCACCGGGCCGCAGCCGAAGCGTCCGCGTTGGCGTCGAACCAGCGCCGCCACCTCCGAGTCGTCGAACCGGACGAGGAGCCGACGGCAAAGCCGGCGGGCCGGATCGAGCTCGGCGGCGGTGACTACGACGTCGCCGCACCGGACCTCACCCTCTACGAAGGAGGCCAGTCATGACCGCCGTGAGCGTCTACGAGCAGATCAAGGACGACCTCGGCTACCTCCAGCTGGACCGGGCCGCCGAGTGCTTCGCCACCCTCGCCGAGGACGCCCGCACCGGCGACTGGTCACATGTCGAGTTCCTCGCCCGGCTCGTCGCGGAACAGGCTGACGCGACCCGCAACCGGCGACTGTCGGCCCGGCTGCGCTACGCCCGGTTCCCGTTCCGCAAGACCATCGCCGAGTTCGACTTCGAGTTCCAACCCACCGTCGACCGCCGCCTCGTCGAGGACCTCGCCACGCTGCGGTTCATGGACACTGGACGGCCGGTGTTGTTCCTCGGCCAGCCCGGTTGCGGCAAGACCCACCTCGCGGTCGCGCTCGCCACGCTCGCGGTCGAGGCCGGCTACCGGGGCTACTTCACCAACGCCGAGGAAATGGTCGCCAACATCGCCCAAGCGTCCCGCGAGGGGAACCTGGCGTCGAAGCTGAAGACCTACACCGCGCCGTCGGTCCTCGTTATCGACGACGTCGGTCTCTTGCCGATGGACCGAGCCGCCGCCTCGGCGTTCTACCAAGTCGTGAACCTGCGCTACGAGAAGCAGCACTCCACCATCGTCACCACCAACCGCGGGCTGCCCGACTGGGGCGAGATCTTCGGCGACACCGTCGTCGCCGCCGCCATCTTGGACCGGCTCATGCACGACGCCGTCGTGTTCAACATCAAAGGCCCCTCGTGGCGTCTACGCGAACACCAGGCCCTCACCGAGATGGCCACCGACCCCACCGAGAGGAGCCGCCGCTAACCTCACCGACCGGAGGAACACCCCACCCCGGACCGCGACTTTCGTTGATCCCGAAACGCGACTTTCGCTGATCGCCAACACGAGGGCCGAAAACCCTTGGAACTTCAGAGCCCGAGAGGAGAATCGAACTCCTGACCTGCTGTTTACAAGGCGTCCGCTGACCGTCCACGCCGTGAGGCTGCGTCGACTGTAGCCCGGAAACTCAAGGGTTTCGCGTCCACGCAGTGCGAACTCGTCCACCCGATTCGCCACCGCGGATTAGCAAGGGATTAGCAGTCGGGCCGTTGCTTGGGGCTTCGATGGCGGCTAGACGATCACGGTCGAGCGGCTGCTGCCGTCGGCCGAGCTCGCCGCCATGGTCGATGCCTTTGCGCCGGCGCCCGTCACGGTCGTAGACGTGGCCGACGAGTTCGACGGCGCCCCAGGTGACCGCCCTTCGGACGTGCGCGCTCTAACTGCTAGCTAGGGATGAGTACCCACACCGCTGATCGAGCCCACTTCCTCACCCGACCCTTAGGCTTGGCCCCGACCACGGAGCCATGCGCTGGGTCGCAGGGGTGCGGCTTCTCGCGCACCACGGGATCGTGGGCAACGGTCTGGTCGTCCGCACGAAGGTCACCTGTCACGAGAGAGACCAGCCCGCACCCCGGGGCGTATCCATCGATGACGTCTTCGGGCCCGAGCCCAAGCGCATCGGCAATCGGCTTGATGACGACCGACATACCTGAGCCGTCCGACGAGTCTGTGAACGCTGCTGACGACACCCGGAAGGTGTTCTCTATGTCGATGACCGGGACCTTGTGCTGCGGGACCACCCGACGTAGCACGAGCGCATCGTCATCGACCTCCTGAGTCTCGGTCACGCGAGCAGGTGGTCCATGGCGGCGAGCATGGCGTCGTTTGCCCCTGCGGTGCTGCCCTCATACTCCAACTCCTCATCGCCGTCACAGACCCAGATGTAGAGCTGAACCCTTCCCCGCCCGTCGATCTCGATCTCGAGGTCCACGGTCGACTTGTGCCACTCGATCTGAAGTGATCCATCCGATCGAGGGACGATTGCAGGAGCGGGCCAGTGGTGAAAGGCGGGCCGCGAGAGAAGCCAGTGGGCGGCTTCTACGGCCCCGATCGAAGTCGACCGGCCGCTGCCGCCGTCCCACCCGAGTGGAAGCCTCGAAACATCGAGCAGCTCGTTGGTGACCTGCTCGAGCCACGGTGAGGTCTTGATCTCCCGGGGCGACAGTGAAGGCGTCCGAGTGAACACCTGCCTGTACGAGCTCTCTGTGATCGTGGGAACGCGGTTGCCAAACGTCGTCCACTGTCCCCGCCGGGAGTTCGTTCCGAAGTAGTCGTCGACGCTGTAGCTCATCCCGTCTTCCCCCATTTGATGTGCCAGTCCGGGTTGGTAGTTTCAACAAATCCAGACACGACGACCAAGTGCGCAAATTCCATCGCTTCGTCAAAGTCGGTTAGCACCTGGCCACCGATCCTGGCGCTGATGGTCAACTGGATTGCGTTCTCGCCGGTCTCGTTGTTGGTGACGACCCCAGCTGTCTTCCGTACTCGACCGACGAACCCGATCTCGTCGTCGAAGATGACCTCCGAGGAGTTGAGCTCGAACCCTTCGAGGGCGAAATTGCCCTGAAGCGGTCCACTCGGCTGACGGAAGAACCCGGCTGGGTCGGCGAGTGCCTCGGGCGATGTGCCGCCGTTGGACACGACGATGCTGGTGATGCCCGCGGCCGCCGGCAGCGGCCTGGCGACCGAGGCGCGATCGGCCACGACGACGCGGCCGGCGGCGCGCAGCCGGCGGGCGACGACGTCGGCGGCGAAGTACGACGAGCCCATGCCGTCGAGCGCCACGCACGGCGCGCCGACC
>JAPXRJ010000247.1:0-4098 GCA_033813615.1 Microthrixaceae bacterium
CCGACGAGCACCACGGAGCGGCATCCGCCGTCGCGCAACGCCCGGGCGACCACTCCGGCGAGCGGTTCGCCCGGGGCTCCGAGCAGCGCCTTGTCGGCGCCCATGCGGGAGCTCGCGCCGCCGCACAGCACGACCCCGAGCGGTGTCGTCCCGTCGCGCTCGGGCCCGTCGGAGTCAGGCCCGTGGGAGTCAGGCCCGTCGCGCATCACGCCCGGTCGACGACGCCGCCGTACACGTGCTCGTCGCCACGGTCGGCGACGTGGTCGGCGACCGAATCGGCCAGGTCGGCGACGAACGCGTCGACCACCTTGTCGTGGCCGGGCGACAACATCACGTGCAGACCACCCTGCTGGCGGTCGAGGTTCCAGCCGCGGTCGTCCATCATGTCGGCGACACCGCCGATGTCGATCGGGACCATCCCCGCCGGCGGCTCGGGATCCGCACCGAACTCGAACAGCGACAGGTCGGGGTCCGAGGTGATCCTCAGGCCGTCGATCCCCTCGATCCCGGCGGTGAAGCCGCGCATCGCGGTCCGCACCCGTTCGGCCAGGCGCAGGTACCCGTCCGCGCCGAGGTGGGTCATGGTCGCCCAGGCACCGGCGATCGGCGGGCCGGGTCGGGTGCCCGCGGCCGACGAGGATGCGTAGAGGCCGCCTGGCCACGAGTCGTACATGAAGATCTGACGCTGATAGAGGTCCTGGTCTCGGTACAGGACCGTCGACGCGCCCTTGAACGCGTAGCCGTACTTGTGGATGTCGGCCGAGAGCGAGGTCACCCCCGGCACTCTGAAGTCCCACGGCGGGACCGGTTCACCCAGGCGCTCCCACCACGGCAGCAGGTAGCCGCCCAGGCAGGCGTCGACGTGGCACAGGAGGTCGTGCTCCGCTGCCAGCGCCGCGATCTCTGCGACCGGGTCGATGACGCCGAACGGGTAGCACGGAGCGGACACCACCACGAGCGACGTGTCCGGGCCGATCTCTGCGGCGAAGCGCTCCGGGTCCGCCCGGCCGTCAGGGCCCGTCGCCAGGAGGACTTGTTCGACGTCGAGGTACTTGCACGCCTTGGCGAAGGCTGGATGCGCGGTCTCGGCGCACACCAGACGGGGCGCGGCGACGCCGCGGGCCCGGGCGTGGTCCCGGGACGTCTGGACGGCAAGGAAGATCGATTCGGTCCCGCCGGAGGACATCGACCCGGCCGTCGCCCCGAACAACGAGCACGCCATGTCGATGACCTCGCCCTCCATGTGCAGCAGCGTCCGGTAGCGGAACGGGTTGAGCGCGTTCTCGTGCAAGAAGTTCGACGCGATCTCGTGCTGCAACGCCTCGAGCTCGGGATCATCGACGTTGTAGACGAGGCTGAACGCCTTGCCGCCACGCCAGTCGAGGTCGTCGGCCCGCTCGTCGGCCACCTCGACGAGGATCTCCTTCGCCGGCTTCCCGTTCGTCGGAAACGTCATGCTCGGACCCTACGGGACGCGCCGGGCCGACCTCGGCCCGTCAGGCCTGCTCGATGAGCCTCGAGTACGTGTGGGGGTCGAGTTGGACCAGGAAGTGACGACAGCGCTCCTCCTCGTCCACCTCGCCGATGCGGGCGGCAGCGGCGCGGAGACCGTCGAGCGCTCGGAGGAATCCCTGGTTCGCCGGATGCTCCCAGAGGACGTGGCCGGTGCCTCGCCAGCCCGACGCACGCAGGCGGTCGAGCCCGCGGTGGTAGCCGATGCGGAAGTAGGCGTAGGACTCGACGTCGTCGCGGCCCAGGTCGCCGAGCTCGGCCCACGCCACCAGGCAACGCGGATGCGCGGCCACGACGGCCGACACGGCGTCACGTCGGTCCTCCTCCGGCAGGTTCAACGCAGCACCCAGCGCGGCCACCGCTGCCGGCGGCTCGGGGTCGAGGACCGTCTGGGGCGGCCCCTGCGGGCTGAGGTTCACGGGTTGGTCGGCCATGGGCCGCAGCGTACCGGCGCCCTTCGCGCCTCCCAGTCGAGGCAACGGGGAGTCCGCATCAGGAGGCTCAGATCACAGGTGCTCGCCGTCGTCGGGCGAATGGGTGCCGGGCCCGCCGGCACCATCGACGTGGTCCCACTCGGGAGCGCTGACCACTCCGCCGTCGGGGCCGGTGGCGGCGCGTTGCGCGTCCCGGCGCCACGAGCGGTTGCGAGCAGAGACCATCCACCGCTCCAACGGCTGCAGCACCTCGCTGCGCACGCGGCGTTCGGCGTCGAGCGCGGCGCGCTCGGCGAGGAAGGCCACGGAGTTGTCATATCCCCGGTCGATCAGCACCTCGGTGTGGGAGAAGTCGTCGTAGCGGATGTCGGGGCGCCCGCCCGGTGGCAGCACGAGCGCCTCGACGCCGTCGGGCAGCGCCGCCAGGTCTCGGGCGAAGCGACCGTTGCGCGCCACCCAGTACGCCTGCATCGCGGCGTCGAACGGACGCTTGATCTCCGCGTCAGGCTTTCCGTGCCGGCCGACGTGCAGCACGTAGATCTCGCGACAGCCCAGCTCGACGGCCCGAGAGATCGGGACGTTGTCGACCGCTCCACCGTCGATGTAGCGACGACCCTCGATCGTGACCACGGGGAACACAGCGGGCAGCGCAGCCGAGGCCAGCACCGCCGGCACCAGGTAGCCCTCGTGGAACCAGTGCTCGGCTGCGGTGTCGACCTCGGCGGCGATGCACTCGAAGTCGAGCGACAGGTCCTCGAAGCGACGAGTCGGGCCGAGCAGCAGCTCCAGGCTCCGGCGGAGCCCGTCGTTGGAGTGCAGCGACTCGCCCTTGCGGACGAGCTGCACCACCGACGGAAGCCGGGAGGGCGGGATCACCGTCACGCCGTCGAGCCAGTGCTCCTGCAGGCGATCGATGCCGGTCAGGGTCGGATCCAAGGAGAACGCCGCGCCGTTCATGGCGCCGATGGAGCAGCCGAGGACGACGTCGGGGGTGATGCCGTGCTCTGTGAGCGCCCGCAACATGCCGACCTGCAGGGCGCCCAGGTTGCCGCCGCCGGAGAGCACGAACGCGACGCGGGGCTTGCGCCGGGTGATCGTCCGCAACGTCGCCACTCGACGAGGTTAGGCGAGCATCACGACGCCGCCGCCACGCAGCGACGTACGTAACGTGCGAACTCGTCGGGGTGCGACAGGTGCGCGCCGTGCCCGGCACCGGAGATCTCGACGAAGGTGCCGTTCGCCAGGACCGACGCCAGCTCTCGGGCCGACGCGGTCCACGCCGGGGAGCTCGCGGCCCCCGCTCCCACCACCACCGGGATGTGCACCGCAGCCAGGCGCGGCGCGCCGGGTGGCAGTCGGAGGTCGGCCACCTCGGCGACGAGCTGAGCGCCCTCCGCCAGTCGGAGCTCCCGGTCCGCGGGGCGCAGCCGATCCCACGTGGCGTCACCGACGACGAGCCGGTAGAAGGCCTCCGCGGCGGCCGGCCCGCCACCTCGCTCCGCTGCGGCGAGCGCAAGATCGGCGCCGTCGGAGCGGTAGGTGCTCAGCGTCGGTGCCGGCGACTCGAACGCTCCGATCGCCGCCAGCCACGGCGGCGGTGCCTCCGCCAGGCGCATCGCGACGGTGCCACCGAAGCTGTGGCCGACGACGACGACTCGCGCTGCGCCGGTCCACTCGCCGATCCGACGGAGGTCGCCGGCCTGTTCGTCGAGCGTCGCCGCGATGCCCGCGTCGAGTGACGAGGCGTAGCCACGGCGGTCATATGCGCACACGTCGAGGTCGCCGAGGCGCCGCATGGCCCGACCGAAGCTGGCGGCGCGGTCCATCGCTCCGTGCACCAGGACGACCGCCGGCCGCGTCCGGTCGCCGTCGACCGGGCGTCGGCGCAGGACGCCCAACCCGTCGACGACGTCGCGCGTGAGCGGGGCCGGCGCAGGTGTGGGCGAGGCTCCCGCGTCGGTGTCCGACGACCTACGAGTCATGGCGCGCAGGTTCGTCGCACGACGCGGGGCCGCCACGTCGGCCGATCGCCGTCGTCGCCGTCGCCGTCGTCGCCGTCACCGGTGGCGCTCAGGGCACGCGTGCCAGGCGCAGCACGTCGGTCGACCGGGACCGCGACCCCACACCAGCGAGCACCGCCACCGTCTCGCCG
>JAPXRJ010000248.1:0-4094 GCA_033813615.1 Microthrixaceae bacterium
AACTACATCACCAACAAGTCGAAGGTGAACGACCGCGAGCGCATCGAGCTCAAGAAGTACTGCCGCTGGGACCGCAAGCACACCGTGCACAAGGAGACGCGCTGAACCCCAGCGTCGAACCCCAGCGCTGAACGTCCCCATGGGCGCCCCTCGGGGCGCCCATGGCGCGTCCGGGCCCGGGGCCGCCACCCTCACGGCGCACCGGTCGGAGGAAGGTTGTGGGGGAGTTGAGTCGTGGACTTGGGTCCGGAGCGTCTAACGTGACGCCCTGACGTCGCTCGCGATGTCTGGCGCAGCCATGCGTTCGGACGGAACGGACGATGACTCAGGGCAGTGGCTCAACTGGCTAGAGCACCGGTCTCCAAAACCGGCGGTTGGGGGTTCGAGTCCCCCCTGCCCTGCTCAACACTTCGAAGAGGTCCCCACCGATGGCGATGAACCGAGAGCAGAAGCGCGCCATGCAGCGAGCCGGGCAGGTCAACGCCGACGGCACGCAGGCCACCCGCGAACGCAAGGCCCCGGCACAGAACCTGAAGAAGTCCGAGCGAACCAAGCCGCTCGAGTTCATCAGAGAGGTTCGTGCCGAGATGAAGAAGGTCTCCTGGCCGACGCGCCAGGAGGTCATCCGCTACTCCACGATCGTGCTCGTCGCGCTGATCATCTTCACGGCCGGCGTGTTCGCCGTGGACTACGTGTTCGGCGAGCTGTTCCGGATCGTGCTCGATCCGGGCACGTCGTCGACGGGTTCGCTGGGCCTACCGCTGGTCCCGACGAAGTACTGACCCGCACGCCGAGCCCCCGAAGCCCGGTCCCAACGCCGGGCCCGATCCGAACCGTCGGCACCGAGCCGAGCGCACCCGAGCACCCAGCACCCAGAGCACCCAGCACCCTTGAGCACCCAGCACCCTTGAGAGAGACGATGAGCGACGACAACGTGAACCTGGCGGCCACCGCCGCTGACGACGCAGCCGAGGACGCCCTCGAGGCGGCAGTCGAGAGCGAGGCGGCGGTCGAGGAGCTCATCGCCGAGGTCGAGGGCGACGACACCGCCGCCGATGCCGTCGAGGCCATCGCCGAGGCCGAAGACATCGATCCGTCCCGCGTGCTTGTCCAGACGCCGAGCGCCGACGACGCGCTCCTCGACGAGATCGCCGAGAGGGAGGCGATCCTCGAGGAGGCCGCCGACGCGGTCGCTGATGAGGTCGCTGATGAGGTCGCCGAGGAGGTCGCCGAGGAGCAGGTCGCCGAGGCGGCGGCGGACGAGCTCGTCGCAGAGGTCCTCGACGAGGACGAGCTGCTCGACGCGGCGCCACCCGCCCCCAGGGCCGAATCGCCCTACGACCGCCCCGGCAAGTGGTACGTGCTGCACACGCAGTCGGGCTACGAGAACAAGGTCCGCCAGAACATCGAGGCCCGCCGGGCCTCGATGAACATGGAGTCCCGGATCCACGAGGTCGTCATCCCGATGGAGGACGTCGTCGAGTTCAAGCAGGGCAAGAAGGTCGTCGTCCAGAAGAAGGTGTTCCCCGGCTACCTGCTGATCCGTTGCAGCCTCAACGACGACAGTTGGTACGTGATCCGCAACACGCCGGGAGTGACCGGCTTCGTGGGGGCCGGCAACAAGCCCCAACCACTGCCTCGCAAGGACGTCGAGAACTTCCTCGGCACCGGCGAGGAGGTCGACTCCGAGCAGCCCACGCCCACCAAGCGGACGTCGGGTCCGGTTCACGGCTACGAGATCAACGAGACCGTGCGGGTCAAGGAAGGGCCGTTCGCGGACTTCTCCGGCGAGATCGTCGAGATCAACGAGGACCAGCTGAAGGTCAAGGTGCTGGTCAACATCTTCGGCCGGGAGACCCCGGTCGAGCTGGAGTTCGCCCAGGTCGCCAAGCTCTGACCGTCCCGCACCGATCGCTGCGGCCCCCGGCTGCCCGATGAGCCGGGGCTCCGCGCACCGGCGACGCGAGTTGTGCGGGCACGGCTCGCGCACCAGAATGTCCGGTCGGCCCGGTGCCGCAGTGCGCCACCGTGCAGGTGGGTGCGCACCCCCGGGCCCTGCCACCTCGAGGAAAGTGAAGTCATGGCCAAGAAGAAGGTCGTCGCCATCGTCAAGATCCAGATCCCGGCCGGGCAGGCGTCGCCCGCGCCGCCCGTCGGCACGGCGCTCGGCCCCCACGGCGTGGCGATCATGGACTTCTGCAAGGAGTACAACGCCAGGACCGAGGCACAGCGCGGCACGATCGTGCCGGTCGAGATCTCGATCTACGAGGACCGCACGTTCTCCTTCGTCACCAAGACGCCGCCGGCGCCGGTGCTGATCCGTGAGGCGGCCGGTCTCGACAAGGCCGCCGAGACGCCCGGCCGCGGGTTCGTCGGCAAGATCACCGACGCCCAGGTGACCGAGATCGCGCAGACCAAGCTGCCCGACCTCAACACCGACGACATCGACGCCGCCAAGCTCCAGATCGCCGGCACCGCCCGTTCGATGGGCATCGAGGTCGTCTGACTCGTTCGAGCTCGGTCGGGCCGCCACGGCTCGTCACGGCTCGTCACGGCGGCGTCAGCCGTCGCAACCCCACCCGGGAGGACCTCGCCCGGGCACCCGGGTCACATCTGAGGGAGAACCGGAAGGATTCGCAGCAATGGGACACGGAAAGCGCTATCTCGACGCGACCAAGCGGTACGACCGTGAGCGTCACTACGCCAGCGACGAGGCGATCGACGTCGTCAAGACGCTGGCCACCGCGGGCTTCGACGAGTCGATCGACGCCGTCATCCGCCTGGGGGTCGACCCCCGCAAGGCCGATCAGATGATCCGCGGCACCGTCGCGCTGCCGTCGGGCTCGGGCAAGGACGTCCGCGTCGCCGTGTTCGCCCAGGGCGACGCCGCCACCGCGGCCGAGGCCGCCGGAGCGGAGTTCGTCGGCGCGGAGGACCTCGCCGCGCAGATCGAGGGTGGGATGCTCGACTTCGACGTCACGATCGCCACGCCCGACCTCATGCCGCTCGTCGGTCGACTGGGTCGCGTGCTCGGCCCCCGAGGCCTCATGCCGAACCCCAAGACCGGCACCGTGACCCCCGACCCGGCCAAGGCCGTGGAGGAGTTCAAGGGCGGCAAGGTCGAGTACCGCACCGACCGCAACGGCAACGTGCACGTGGCGATCGGCAAGGCCAGCTTCGATTCGTCCGCGCTGTCGGCGAACTTCGGCGCCATCCTCGACGAGCTGCTGAAGGCCAAGCCCAGCTCGGCCAAGGGCCGCTACATCCGCAAGATCACGCTCAGCTCGACGATGGGCCCCGGCGTCCACGTGGACGTCTCCCGCCTCGACGGCTGACCCGCAGCGGTTGCCCACCCCGTTCTTGGGGGATGTCGACGGCTCACACGTCGGATTCCCCCAGGTTCGCCGGGAGGACTGAGCGTCGGGGTGTTCTTGGGGGATGTCGACGGCTCATACGTCGGATTCCCCCAAGTTCGCCGGGAGGACTGAGCGTCGGGGTGTTCTTGGGGGATGTCGACGGCTCACACGTCGGATTCCCCCAACAACGATGGGTCCGGTAGGATCCAGCGTTCGTTCCCATGCGACGGGAACACCACAAGAGATCTGAAACTCGCCAGAGACCCCACGGCGCACCGGACGGTGCAGAACGGGCCCCGGGCGTTCGACCGCCACGGCGGCGACCGCCCACCGGCTCACCTGGGTAGGTGGACCTGATCCGAACGCCGTCCCCTGGGTCGGTCGAGGAGGCGTCCGCTGTTGCGGGCGCCGGATCCCGACCACAGGAAGCGGGTCGCTCTCCGAGTGCGGAGCGCGACCCCCGAGCAAGACGGAAGGAGGTGTCAGATGGAGAACCCGAGGCCGGAGAAGGTGGCCGTGGTGGACGAGGTCGTGGACAAGTTCCAGGCCGCGGACGCCGTGATCATCACCGAGTACCGCGGTCTGACGGTTCGGGACCTGCAGGACCTGCGAGCCTCGCTGCGCGAGGCCGGTGGCGAGTACCGCGTGTACAAGAACACCCTGGTCAAGCGGGCGACGACGTCGTTGGATCTGGATCTCGACGAGCAGCTGCTCGGCCCGACGGCGCTCACGTTCGTC
>JAPXRJ010000249.1:0-4078 GCA_033813615.1 Microthrixaceae bacterium
GAGCATTCCCCGCGTCGCCGGTGGATCACTCCACGGCGATGCGCCGAACCCGTGACGGCCGACGGGGCGCATCGGGATCGACCAGCGGCTTGGACCACTCATCCTCGTGGTCATCAGGCTCAGCCTCAGGCTCCCACTCCGGCTCCGGTCGCGGCTCCGGCTCGGCAGAGGCCGGACCCACCCACGGCGCGGCGGGTCCACCGCGCACGGCGTCGCCGAGGGCGTCACCAACAGTCGCAGCCATGCCGGTGACCAGCGTCGAGACCTCCTTGAGCGACTCGCGATCCTCGACCACCTTCTCGATGGCGTCGAGGAACGACCTTGCCGCCGCCACCATCTCCTTGGCGGCACGCTGGAGGTGCACCACGCCCTCACCGGCAGGGTCATCGGCAGCGTCATCGGCAGGTTCATCGGCTGGATCGCTGGTCGGCGAGTCGTTCACGCTCCCATCTTGTCGCGTTCGGAGAACCGCACCCGCAGCGCGCCGTCAGCGACCGTCGCGGCCGTGACGTCGCGACGGCGCAGCGACTCCGGCAACGCGAGCGCCCGCCGCTGCGCTCCGAGGGTGATGAGGAGCTCGTCGCCCGACCGGGAGACCTCCACGTCGGAGCGCTCGGCGAACGGCAGGTCGACCGACAGCTCGTAGGCGTCGCCGGCTCGGCGCAGGTGCATCGGACGCCGCCCCACCAGCCGTTCGGCGGGGTCCCGGTCCTCCCAGAGCTCGTCACCCAGTCGGCGCAGGGCATCGATGCCGACGACATCGCTCGACGCCAGGCTCGTGCTGAGCACCGGCAACGGAGCGAAGTCTGCACGAACGGCGTCGAGGTGCTCGGCGTGGGTGGCCCGCCAGCGGTCGAACCAGGGGTCGGTGACGTCGTCGGGCAGGACCCGGTTCACGATCACCGCATCGACCTGGTAGCCGAACAGCGACAACTGCGTGAAGGTGCGTCGGGCCTCGGCCACGACCATGCGCTCCGGGTTCAGGACGAGCCGGGCAGAGGTGATCTCCGGATCGGCCAGGATCCGGTGCACGGCGTCGAGCCGGTCGTACAGCCGTTGGCCGGCGGCGAAGACCGCGTCGTCGGCCATCGGCAGCCGCCCCACCCGGGACAGCACCGGCGCGACCACGCGATGCAGCCGCCGTGATGCCGGGAACATCCGGTCCATGTACCAGCCGATGACGTCGGGCAGCGACAGCAGGCGGATCGTCTCCGCCGTCGGACCGCAGTCCACGACGACGACGTCGTGATCGTCCGACGCGCACAGCGCCTCGATCTCGGTCAGCGCGAACAGCTCGTCCAGCCCGGGGAGCACAGCGAGCTCCTCGGCCTCGACCGAGCCGACGCCGGCCCAGTCGAAGACCTGCAGCAGCCAGTCCCGGATCTCGGCCCAGTGCTCCTCGAAGCGCTCCCTCGCGTCGAGCTGCTGCGCGGAGCAGCCCGGCGCGACCTCGGTCGGGACGGGGCCGAGCGCGACGTCGAACGAGTCCGACAGCGAGTGCGCAGGATCCGCGGACGTCACGACCACGCGGTGGCCGTCAGCCGCGAGCCGCAGCCCGGTGGCAGCCGCGGTGGTCGTCTTGCCGACACCCCCCTTGCCGGTGACCAGCAAGACCCTCATCGCGGCGCAACGCGGTCGGGGAAGAGCCCCCAGCGAACCGACCAGAGACCGCACCACCCGAGCCCGAGCATCGGGACGAGGATGCCGAACGCGAGCACGTTGAGCTCTCGGTCGCCGATGCGGGTGAAGCCGACTGCCGCGGCGACGACCGACACGACGACCTGCACCGCGAGCGATCCGAGCAGGTTCCACTGCACGGATCGTGGTGCGGAACCGGCGAGGAAGAACAGGCCGCCGATGCCCATCTCTGCGGTTCGGCTCCGAGCGGCCGCCAGCACGAGCACGGCCAGGAACACCACGCAGCCGAGGGCGAACAGCCCCAGCGACGTCAGCAGGTAGGCGGCATCGATGCTGTTCGGCGCGACGGCAGCGACGATCGAGGTGACGGCGAAGATCACCGTGGTCGTCCACGACGCCGCCATCACCCATTCGCCAGGAGCGCGATCCCCGTACGCCCGCTCGAACGCGGCCTGGCGCTCGGCACGCACCTCGTCACGCCGGGCCTCGGCCTCCGCGCGTGCTTCGGCTGCGGTCGGCTGGTGCTGGGACGGAGACATCGCCCTGCCATCCTTGCAAGCACGGGTCGACACGGGCCAGAACGCTCAGGTGACCGGAGTGCCAGGTCGAGCGACGGTCCCCCGCTGTCGCTCGGCGAGGACTTCGGGGCGATCGTCCACACCCGGCTCGTCGAGCAGGCTCGGACGGCCCATGCGCAACGCCGCCCACGCCGCGTGTCCGGCCAGCACGCCGTCGGGATGGCGCAGGTAGGCACGCAGCGCGTCGAGTGTCGCGGATGCGGCGGGATCCGCGGTGTTGCCGAGGACCAGAAGCGCATTGCGACGCAGGTGGTCGGGATCCCGGCCGGGGACGTACCAGCGACCGACGGCAGCGAGCAGCTCGTCGTCACCGGCGCGCAGCATCCACAGCACGTCCATCCGGCTCGTGCCCACCGCCGTGCCCACCGTGTGCTCGTCGCCACCGTCCGAGCGACGGTCCGAACGACGGTTGGGGGGGCACACCTCCTGGCAGTCGTCGCAGCCGTAGATGCGGTCACCGAGCGCCTCCCGGTGCTCGTGCGGGAAGGTCCCCGGCGACTGGAGGAGCCACGAGAGGCACCGCCTCGCATCCACGATGCCGTCGCCGACGATCGCCCCGGTCGGGCACCCGTCGATGCAGCGTCGACACGTCCCGCATCCGTCGGCGACCGGACCGTCCGATGGTTCGAGCACCGCATCGGTCAGGACCGCACCGAGGACGAACCAGCTTCCCCTGTCGGGCAGCAGCAGGTTCGAGCTCTTGCCGAACCACCCCAAACCGGACCGGTGCGCCGCCGCCCGGTCGACGAGTGCGTTGTCGTCGGCCAGGACGACGGTTCGGAAGCCGCGATGTCGCAGGTCCTGGGAGACGGCGTCGAGCGCTGCCCGCAACACGGCGTCGTGGTTCCCTACGGCGTACCGCGCCACACGACCCATCGCTGGGTCAGATGGAGCTGGGCGGCTGGCGTAGTGAACCGCGCCGACGACCAGCGAACGGGCTCCCGGCAGCGTCCGGGACGGATCGGTGGAGCGGCCCGGATCGCGGTACGTGAACTGCATGTCCGCGTGCAGCCCCGCTGCCTTGCGCTCCTCGAGGTCGCGTCGGGTGTGTTCGAAGGGCGAGGTCTCAGCGACGCCGACGGCGTCCAGGCCGTTCGCCCGGCCGCGGGCCACGACGAGATCCCGCAGCCCGCTCGTCCGCATCTGGCTGCCGACCATCGCTCCATCCTGACTCAACTCCGCTCACGACCAGCACCCGCCTCACGACACAGCCCGGCGGCGATGTCGGAGCCGGGGCGCCAGCCCCGCGTCCTGCAGTAGGCGCACCGCGCGGATCTGGCCGATCGGCACGACCTTGGCGCCGTCATCCTCGGGCTCGCAGAGGAACGTCACCAGGCAGTCGCTGCAGACGTTCGAGCTCTGATGAGCGCAGTCCGCACAGTCGATCCGCAGCACCGAACGGCCGTCACCTCCGACCGAGTAGGTCCCTGCTCCCGGTGCCGTTCCGTCGTTCGGCGTCTCCTGCTCGTCGTCCACCACGTACCTCCGATCGATGTCTGACGTCTCGGTTCCTGTCGTCATGAGCGGCACCCTACGAACGGGGTAGGACAGGACTGGCCCTGCCGCACGGTCACGGACGCGCCGCCCGCGCCGCTGGCCCGCGACGCGGGCGGGGGCTGTCGGGTTCCTGGTTGGTTGGTCCCATAGGGTTCCCGCGTTCAGGCGGGGGTGGTCGCTCGCCAGCCTGGTCCTCGTTGGTGGCGGGTGTGCAGGACGGCGCCGGTGGGTGTGGTGATCCGGTAGAACCCGTCACCGTCACCGGGGTCCGGGTTCGCGGTCATCGACCAGCCGTCCCGGTGGATGATGCCGTGATGGCGTCTGCACAACAACGCAAGGTTCGTCATCTCTGTCGGTCCGCCGTC
>JAPXRJ010000250.1:0-4075 GCA_033813615.1 Microthrixaceae bacterium
CCCGGTAGCCTGCGCGGCCATGGATGCGGCGGAGTTCCTGGGGTTGGAGCCCACCGACGACCCGACGCGGTGGTTCCTGCCGGTGACCGACGGGATCATCACCGGCGGCGACTTCCTGTTCGGCGGTTGTGGCCTGGGTGCTGCGGTGGCGGCGATGGAGCGCGTGTGCGGACGGCCGCTGGTGTGGGCGACGGCGCAGTACCTGAGCTTCGCCACCACCGGCGAGATCATGGACCTCGACGTGACGGTGGCGGTCAGCGGTCGCAACACCGCCCAGGCCCGGGCCGTCGGCCATGTCGGCAGCAGGGAGATCCTGACTGTGAACGCGGCGCTCGGGCAGCGTGAGCTGCCGGTCGAGGGGCAGTGGGCCGTCATACCCGACGTGCCTGGGCCCGACGACTGCCCGGTCCGGGCGCCACGGTTCGGGATGGAGCGCTCGATCATGACCCGCCTCGACGTGCGCATCGCCGTCGGTCAGGGATGGGAGACCCTCGAGGGCAATCCCGTCCCCGATGGACGGTCCGCCCTGTGGGTGCGGGTGCCCGACGTGGAGATGTCGGCTGCGGCGCTGTCGATCCTGGGCGACTACGTCCCGTTCGGCATCTCCCAGTCGCTGGGCGGGTGGCACCCGATCAACAGCCTGGACAACACGTTGAGGGTGCTGCGGCTGGAGCCGAGCGAGTGGGTCCTCATCGACATCCGCGTCGACGGGTTGGCGCACGGGTTCGGCCACGGGTCGGTCCACCTGTGGAACCAGGCCGGCACGCTGCTGGCCACTGCGAGCCAGTCGACGGTGGTCCGCAGTCGTCGCCTGGAGTGACGTGGTGCAGCGGCGCGCCGCCGGTCTCGAACGCCGCCCCGCGCTCGACGGCAGCGGTTCGGTAGGTTCGAGCTCCGTGCCGAACGATGCGAACGCCGAGCCAGCCACTGCTGCCGAGCCAACCACTGTTGCCGATCCAACCACTGCTGCCGATCCAACCACTGCTGCCGAGGTGGTCGCGGCCCTCGATCGGCCCACCAAGGTGAAGCTGCTGAGCGGCTACGGGTTCTGGGCGCTGCGGGGAGCGCCCGACGCCGGGCTCGACGGCATCGTCGTGTCCGACGGCCCCCACGGGTTGCGCTGTCAGGTGACATCGGCGGACCATCTGGGACTGGCCCCCGCGCAACCGGCCACGTGCTTCCCGACGGCGTCGCTGCTCGGCAGCACCTGGGACGTGGAGCTGGTGACGGACGTGGGCCGGGCGATCGGCCAGGAGGCACGCTCCCTGGGGGTGTCGGTGGTCCTCGGTCCGGGGGTCAACCTCAAGCGACATCCGGCGGGCGGGCGGTCCTTCGAGTACCTGTCGGAGGACCCGCTCCTCGGAGGCCGGCTGGCCTCGGCGTGGATCGACGGCGTCCAGTCCCAGGGGGTGGGCGCCAGCCTCAAGCACTTCGCGGTGAACAACCAGGAGTCCCACCGGCTGGTCGTCGACGCCGTCGTCGACGAGCGGACCTTGAGGGAGCTGTACCTGAAGGCGTTCGAGATCGCCGTGACCGACTCGCAGCCGTGGACCGTGATGTGCGCGTACAACCGCGTGAACGGGACGTACGCGTCGGACCACCACGAGCTCCTGACCACGATCCTGCGGGACGAGTGGGGCTTCGAGGGCCTCGTGGTCTCGGACTGGGGCGCGACCAACGACCGCGTCGCGTCGATCGTCGCGGGGATGGACCTGGAGATGCCGGGGAGCCGTGGCGCGTTCGACGACGAGGTCCTCGCTGCGCTGGGCGATGGGACGCTCGACGAGTCCGCCGTCGACGTCTGCGCCGCTCGTGTCGTCGAGCTGCTGCGCAAGGGCGCTCCGACCGGCGAGCGCCCCGACCCTCGCCACGACGAGCACCACGCCCTGGCTCGCTCGGCCGCCGCAGCCGGCTCCGTGCTGCTCGCCAACAACGGCGTGCTGCCGCTCGAGGCGACGGGCACGATCGCGGTGATCGGATCGTTCGCCGTTCATCCCCGCTACCAGGGTGCTGGCAGCTCGCAGGTCAACCCGACGCGCAAGGACCGTGCGCTCGACCAGCTCCGCGCCCGGGTCGGCGACGCCGCGACCGTGACCTACGCCGAGGGCTACGACGCCCGAACCGGCGCCAGCACCGACGAGCAGTTCGCCGACGCGCTGGCCGCGGCCGGCGCCGCGGATGTGGCCGTGTTCTTCGGCGGGCTTCCCGCTGCGTGGGAGTCGGAGGGCTTCGACCGATCCACGCTCGACCTCCCCGACGGTCACGTCCGCCTCATCGAGGCGCTCGCCGCGACGCCGACGCCGGTCGTCGTCGTGCTGAGCAACGGCGGAGTGGTGCACCTGCCGTGGGCGGACCGCGTCGACGCGGTGCTCGAGTGCTGGCTCGGGGGTCAGGCAGGTGCCGGAGCCGCGGTGGACGTGCTGATGGGCGACGCCGAGCCCGGCGGCAGGTTGGCCGAGAGCGTGCCGGTGCACGTCGCGCAGCTGCCGGCGGACCGGAACTTCCCTGGCCAGCCCCGGCAGGTGGAGTACCGGGAGGGCCTCTACGTCGGATATCGCTTCCACGACAGCGCCGGCGTGCCGGCGCACTTCGCGTTCGGTTCCGGGCTCAGCTACACGAGCTTCGAGTGGACCGACATCGCGCTGTCCGGAGCCGGCACCGACGGCCCGGAAGGCGGCGACGAAGGCGGTCCGGACGGCGGGACCGCCGGCGGCACGCTCGACGTGTCGGTCACGGTCACCAACACGGGGGACCGAACCGGTTCCGACGTGGTGCAGGTGTACGTGCGCGACCCCGAGTCCAGCGTGTACCGCCCGCATCAGGAGCTCGCCGGGTTCGTCAAGGTCCACCTGCCGCCGGGTGCGAGCGAGACCGTGACGATCCCGCTCGACCGTCGATCCTTCGCGGTGTGGGACGTCACCGCTCACGACTGGTTGGTCGAGTCCGGCCGCTACGAGGTGGTGGTGGCGCGCTCGTCGGTGGATCCGGTGGAGGCGCTCGACCTCGACATCGTGTCGGACCAGGTGGTGTCGACGTCGGCAGGCCCGTCGGAGCTCGTCGCCGACGATGACGAGTTCAGGGCCATGCTCGGGCACGCGATCCCCACGCCCAAGGCGATCCGTCCGTTCGACCGCAATTCCACGCTCGAGGACCTCGAGTCCACTCCGGCCGGTCGACTCCTGTCGCAGGTCGTGGTGCGGGAAGGGGTGAAGCGAGCCGCCCATGAGTTCCCGAACCCCGACGACGCCACCGTCGCCATGGTCCGTGCCTCGCTGCGCGAGGGCCCGGTGCGGATGATGGTGCTCATGGGCGGCGGGATCCTGAGCTTCGCCCAGGCCGACACGCTGCTGCAGGCACTCGACGGCGGTTGGGTCGGCGCCGGCCGCAAGGTGCTCGGCGAGGTCGCGGGAGCGATCACGGGTCGCCTCCGGCGTCGTTGACGGTTCTCGGTCCCGGCCGGGTGGCTCCCGCGTAGGCTCCCGCTCCATGGCCGATCACACGCCTCCTGCCGGACGCCGCTGGGGCATGACGATCCCGTTCGACGGAGTGCCGTTGCACCGCCAGCGCGAGTGGTACGTCGAGCTCGCGGACCTCGGCTACACCGACGTCTGGTCCTCCGAGGCGATGGGTGCCGATGCGTTCACTCCGCTGGCGCTCGCCGCGGCGTGGGCGCCGTCCCTGCGTCTCGGTACCGCGATCGTGCCCGCCTACACCCGCGGGCCGGCGCTGCTCGCCCAGAGCGTGGCGTCGCTGGCTGATGCCGCACCTGGCAGGTTCGCGTTCGGCATCGGCACGTCGTCGGACGTGATCGTCGAACGCTGGAACGGCATCGACTTCGAAGATCCGTACCGGCAGGTTCGAGACACCGTCCGCTTCCTTCGCGAGGCGATGACAGGACAGAAGGTGACCGGGACGTTCGGTCGATCGGAGGTCAAGGGGTTCCGGCTCGGGATCGTCCCGGCCGACCCGCCCCCGATCCTGATCGCAGCGCTGCGCGAAGGGATGCTGCGCCTGGCCGGCCGCGAGGGCGACGGCGCGATCGTCAACTGGCTGTCCGCCGACGACGTGTCGACGG
>JAPXRJ010000251.1:0-4015 GCA_033813615.1 Microthrixaceae bacterium
CTCGCCGGTGATTTCGTGCCGTTCGCCGTGAACGTGAGTGCAGCCGAGGCGTCGGAGTCGGTCCGTCCGTACCTGCCGCTCGCCGAGCGCCTGGGCGGGATCTTCGCCGGATTGTGCAGCCGTGACGCCACCGGCGGCCCCGCCGGTTCCGCCAGCGCGATCGAGATCGAGTACCAGGGTCAGATCGCCGAGTACGACACGCGGATCCTGACCCTGTCGGTGCTCAAGGGCTTCTTCGGTGCCACCAGCGGTGAGCCCGTCTCGTACGTGAACGCGCCGCAGGTCGCCGAGGAGCAGGGCATCGAGGTCCGGCCGACGGCTACCACCACGGCCCGCGACTACGTGAACCTCATCACGCTGCGCAGCGGTGAGCACAGCCTGGCCGGCACCCTGGTCGGTCTCCGCTCGGTGCCGACGATCGTGATGATCGACGACCACACCGTCGACGTCCCGCCGTCGGAGCACCTGCTGATCGTCCGCAACGAGGACCGACCCGGCATGATCGGCACCGTCGGCTCGGTGCTCGGTGCAGCATCGGTGAACATCGACGACATGGCCGTCGGTGCCAACGAAGACGGGGCCAAGGCGATCATGGTGATCGCGACGGATCGCACGGTCCCCGACGAAGTCGCCGCCGAGCTGCGCTCCCTCGACGGCATCGTCTCGGTCAACCCCGTCGGCTGACAGGCCTCTCGCTCCCGTCTCCTGTGCGCTGGGTGCGGTCGGGCCGGGCTGGTTGCACACAGAACCGGTGGCTCAGCGCTCAGAACCGGATCAGAGCGGTGGCGGTCGGCGCCGTCGCGTCGCTGCGGCCGACGGCTCGATCCGACACGGTCCAGATCGAGCTGTCGACCACGAGTGAGCGCAGGATCTGATCGGTCGAGCCGCCCAGGTCGTGGGTGAGCGTGCCCCGCCGGACGAGTCGGTCGCCATCCACGCCGATCACCCATGCGCCGCTCCACGGCGCTCGGTACGGTTCGTCGACCGAGATGCCGGAGCTCCCGGAGCCGCAGTCCGCGCCGGGCGGGCAGGCCGGGATCGTGGGCGTGGTGGACGGCAGCGGCATCGCCTCCGGCGGGCGGGACCGGTCGAACGACGGCTGGATGGTGATCGGCAGGATCGCCTGCGAGCGCACCGGGTCCCATGTGAAGGCGTGCGGATCCTGACCGACGAGCGAGGTGGCGTTGGCCTCGGTGAACGAGTCGAGCTCGACGGGGTCGGTCGGGTCGCTCACGTCGAACAGCGACGCCTTGAAGCCGGTGACCTGGCCGGTCTGCGGATCGGCGTCCGAACCGATGCCGAGCAGCTGTCCGTCGCCGACCGGGTGCAGGTACTCGGAGAAGCCGGGGATCTTCAGCTCGCCGAGCAGCACGGGCGTGTCGTTCGACATGTCGAGCGCGAAGAGCGGGTCGGTCTGGCGGAACGTGACCACGTAGGCGCGGTCCTCGACGAAGCGGACCGACTTGACCTCCTCGCCTCTGCCCAGGTCGTCGAGGTGACCGACCTCTCGCAACGTGCCGTCGTCGTCGGGACGCAGAACCGTGATCCGTCCGGCCGTGGTGCTCGAGGGGGCGATGTCGACGACGGCATCGTCCGGGACGATCTTGCCGGAGCCGGGCGTCTGGCTCTGGGGGACGGGTGTCTGGGCGGTGGTCACGACTCGAAGTTCGCCGCTGCGGTCCGACATCGAGTACTGGTTCAACAGGCGCCCCGGGATGAGGCCGCTGCCGGTGTAGCGGGCGGGTCCTTCGCCGGTCAGGTCGAATCGGTGGACCGCTGTGAGCGAGTCGCCACCGGTGGGTGTCGGGCTCCAGGTCGTGGCCGTGGTGTACAGCGCGTCGGTGCCGGCGTACACGGTCTCTGCGCCGCCCTCGACGGTCACCGGTGCCAGGTCGCCGAGGGTGGCGCCGACGGTCAGGACCGTCACACCCGAGGTCGTGGGGTATGCCATGTCGACCGTCGCGCCGCCGGTCGGATCGATCGGTGAGGTCGCCGGGATCGACAGCACGTCGTCGCATCCGCCGAGCGCCTCGGTCCGGCCGGCCGCGGTGAGGCGCTGGGGGAGCAGCGCCGCTGCTGCAGCGGGGATGTCGGACGGCTCGGAGTCGGACGGCTCGGTCGTCGCGGGGGACGTCGTGGTCGTGGTGGATGACGTCGTGGTCGACGTTCCCGGTTCCGTCGTGGACGGTGCCGGAGCTTCGGTCGTGGTGGTCGGGGCCGACGTCGTCGGCACGGGCACGGGTTCGACGAGCGCGGTGCCCAACGCCGGGCGGATCACGATGCGGCCGACGCCGTCGATCATGCGCGTGGCGACGAGCTCGCCGGCGACTCGGGCCCGCTCCGTCAGCGCCGGAGCAGTCGGGTCGGTGAGGTCGATGCGGGCGATGTCGACGAGCGGGATCCCACTCTGATCCGAGTAGCTGGCGCGCACCGCCACGACCTCGCTGCCGCCACTCGGCGTGCGCCGCAGCATGAGCTGGCCCGACAGGCCGTAGGAGCTGCCGGAGGGGGTGCCGGGCTCGTCGAGGGCGAGGACGCCGTCGACCTGGGGTGAGTCGTCCAGCACGACCGCTCGGAGGGTGCCATCGGTCGACAACGTGACCAGCACCTTGCCGTCGGTCTTGGCCAGATCGCCCTCGTCGACGCCCTGCTCCTGGTTGTTGGTCCCGGCGATCACGGTGCCGCCCGCTTCGCGCTCCTGTCCTGTGCCGCCACCGTCGGCGTCCGCGGCGGCTGACGGCATCGGCGCCGCCGTGGTCGCCGGGATGTCGGTCACCGGTCCGGCTGCTGGTGCCGCCTTGTCGCTGCTCGTGGCCTCGTCGCTGCTCGTGGCCGCGTCAGATCCACCCGAGGCGGTCACAGCGCCGTCGACGTCGTCGAACTGCGACGCCTCGTTCCAGTACTCGACCTGGTCCCGGATCGCCTGCTCGCGCTCCTCGGCTCGGGCGACCAGGTCGTCGCAGGTGGTGGCCGACACCAAGCGGACATCGCTCAGCTCGAGCGGTCGCTGTCCGGATGGCAAGGTCCGGCCGGAGCTGTCGGTGTCCTCGGTGCAACCGGCTGCACCGAACAGCGCCAGCGCGACCAGCGCCACGAGCGCGGTCGTCGTGAGTCGGGTCCGACCCGCGCGGGTCGGTGCCCGGCGCTCCCGCGCTGACTGGTCCTGTTGCTGGTGGTTGCTCCGACGTGGCCTCGTCCCACTGGTGCGTCGCACGGCTGCCTCCCTGGTTCGGCGTCCCTCGCACCGTCGAGGTGCGTGTTCGAGGGTGTGACGACAGGGCGGCCCGTGCGGTTCCCGCACGGCCGGACAAATGTGGTTCGGGTCTCGACGACAACAGCGACCTGGGGGGTGCGCTGATGTCGGGAGCCTGCGGGGGAACGGTCAGGCGGTGGGCATCCACGCCGGTCGGCGGGCTTCGAACGCAGTGATGTCGGCCTCGTGTTGCAGCGTGAGGCCGATGTCGTCCAGTCCTTCGAGGAAGCGGTGCTGCACCGAGTCGTCGAGCGGGAAGTCGACCACCAGGTCGAGGGCGTCGACCTCCAACGTGCGCAGCTCGATGTCGATGACGAACTGGATCGTCGGGTCCGCGCTGACCGCATCCAGCAGCTGCCGGCCGACATCAGCGGGCACCTGCACCGGCACGAGGCCGTTCTTGGTCGAGTTGTTGCGGAAGATATCGCCGAAGCGGGGCGAGATGACCGCAGCGAACCCGTACTGCTGGATCGCCCACACGGCGTGCTCGCGGCTGGAGCCCGTGCCGAAGTTGGGTCCAGCGATCAGGATGTTGGCGCCGTGGTGGACCTCCTGGTTGAGCACGAACTCGCGGTCGTCGCGCCACTCGGAGAACAGGCCCTTGTCGAAGCCGGTGCGCTCGACCTGCTTGAGCCAGTCGCTCGGGATGATCTGGTCGGTGTCGACGTCGGAGCGGTCGAGGGGAACCGCGGTGCCGGTGATGATGCGAACTGCGTCCATGGTCGTCTCCTCAGTCCAGTGCGGTCAGGTCGGCGGGTGCGG
>JAPXRJ010000252.1:0-4002 GCA_033813615.1 Microthrixaceae bacterium
CCCCCCGACACCTCGAAGGTGACCGCGCCCGGGCCCACCGGACGATTCGTGAGCACCACGTCCTCCTTCAGCTGCGACGCCGTCACCGTGTAGCGAAGGTCCACGCCGGGCCACACCTGCCGGTACCACACCACCGACTCGTCGTCCCGGTCCCGGACCGGCGCCACCACCCGCGCCGGTGCCGTCCCGTCGAACGCCGCCGGCCGCGACGAGAACGATCGTCCCGACGGCAAGGTCACCGACACTCCGGCATCGGACGGCCCGAACGAGGCCGACCACGAGTTCGCACCGGTCACGAGCCAACCGGGCCGGTCCGGTGACACGTGCACCGACGGATCGATCAACCGCATCGACTGATCCCACGCCCGGAACGCCACCGGATCGGTCGACAGCTCCGCCTCGAGCAACCCGTCAGAACGCTCCCACACCCGGGTCCGCTCCGAGCGCTGCGCCACCACCTCCCGGCCCCGTGTCGCGTCCGGATCCACCTTCGGCACATCCGACCGATCCCGCGTCACCCCATCCATGTCTGCGGCTGGCAACCCCGGAACCTCGACCGGAACCTCTCCGCGATCCACCGCAAGGTCGGCTGGACTCGACCGCTCGGGCTCGGGCTCCGGAGCCGCTGCCGCAGTCGACGCCAAGGGTGCCGACCACAACACCGTGCACGCTGCCGCCAGTCCCAGCACCGACACCCTCCGCACACACTGCCGATGACCACCACCCATCACACCCACCGGACCCTCTCCCGTCGACAGCCGCCGTCCACCTGGACGATAGGAGAAGCATCCGCCGCGACGTGGGTCAATCGAAGACCCCTTGAAGGATCACCTCCGCGCCCCCCACAACTCGTGTCATGACCCTCGAACGACATGTGGCGACAGCGGATCCAAACCCCTCCGCGCTTCACACACTGTCAACACACCGGTCGAGCATCACCGGGACCAGGCGGCACCAGGTCGTCGGACCGTCGATCCCACAGCAGTAGGGTGAGCCCGTCCGCCCGGCGGCGGGATCCCGGACGACACCCGGTCCGGGACGGTGACTGTCGCCCCGATCACGTCCCGAGGCGCGCTGGCACCATGGCCCGCCGACTGCCGTCCTGGATCCCGCGCCCGCTGTCGTTGGGCCGTCGACTGGTCGCCCTCCTGGGTCCGACCGGCGATGCGGCGCGCCAGAGCCTGGTCGCACTCCTGTTCAACTCGGCGACGAGCTTCGCCGCGGGCGCGGTGCTCGGTTCGATCACCGGGACGTTCGAGGCGCTGCCCGGCCTGCTCGTGATGATCCCGGCCGCGATCGGGCTCCGCGGCAACATCTTCGGGACGTTCGGCAACCGGCTGTCGACGTCGATCCACACCGGCACGTTCCGGCTGAGCTTCAAGCGCGAGACCGTGCTCGGCCAGAACGTGCTCGCCTCGATCGCCCTCACGTTCGTGCTGTCGCTCGTGCTCGCCGTCATCGCCCGGGTGATCTCGGTGGGCCTGGGCATCTCCAACACGATCAGCATCCTCGACCTGTCGCTGATCTCCGTCGCCGGAGGTCTGCTGGCGAGCGCAGTGGTGCTCGGCGCCACGATCCTGCTGTCGATCGGCGCCGTTCGCCGCGGTTGGGACATGGACAACCTCGTGGCACCGACGGTGTCCACCCTCGGCGACGTCATCACGATCCCGGCGCTGTTCCTGGCCACCAAGCTGCTGGGGCACGGCTCGTTCACGACCGCATCAGCCTGGTCGATGGTGGTGCTGAGCGTCGTGGTGTTCGCCGTCGCAGCGCGCTCCAAGCTGGCCGAGCTCCGCCGGATCATCTGGGAGTCGATGCCGGTGCTCACCGCCGCGATCGTGCTCTCGACCCTGGCCGGCATCGCCGTGCAGAAGCAGCTCGCCGTGTTCGCCGCGCTCCCCGCGCTGCTGGTGCTGCAGCCGGCCTTCGTGAGCTCCGCCGGAGCGCTGGGCGGGATCCTCTCCAGCCGAGCGGCCACCGACCTGCACCTCGGCGTGGTCGAACCGACGCTGCAGCCCGGTCCCGTCATCCGCCAGGACGCGCTGCTGGTGTTCACGCTCGGCTTCCCCGTCTACCTGTTCAACGCCCTCGGCTCTGCCGGAGTGGCGGCTCTGCTCGGCCAGGCTGGGCCGGGCGTGGGTTCGACCGTGCTGCTGTCGCTGATCGGCGGTGCGGTCACCGTCGTCTTCGTGATCGCGCTGGCGTACTACTCGACGGTCGCGGCGTGGCGCTTCGACGTCGATCCCGACACGTACGGCATCCCCGTGGTCACCGCGGCGGTCGACTTCGTCGGCGTGCTGATCCTCATCGTCACGATGTTCGCGCTGGGGATCGCCTAGCGATCCCGGGAGTCGGATCAACCGGCGTCGAGGAGGTCGGCCACCAGCGCGGCGACGGGGCTTCGCTCCGAGCGCGTCAGCGTGACGTGGCCGAACAGCGGGTTGCCCTTGAGCAGCGCCACCACGCTGGAGATGCCGTCGCGCCGACCGACGCGCAGGTTGTCGCGCTGCGCGACGTCGTGGGTGAGCACGACCCGGCTGTTCTCACCCAGGCGGGTCAGCGCGGTGAGCAGCACCATGCGCTCCAGGTTCTGCGCCTCGTCGACGACGACGAAGCAGTCCGTGAGGGTCCGACCCCGGATGTGGGTGAGCGGCAGAACGTCGACGAGGTCCCGCTCGATGACCTCCTCGATCACCTCGGGTCCGGCGATCGCCTCCAGCGCGTCGTACACCGCGGCCCCCCACGGCGACATCTTCTCCTGCTCACTGCCGGGCAGGTAGCCGAGCTCCTGGCCGCCCACCGCGAACAGCGGTCGGAAGACGATGACCTTGCGGTGGGTCCGGCGCTCGAGCACGGCCTCCAGGCCGGCGGACAGCGCCAGCACCGACTTGCCGGTCCCCGCCGACCCGCCGAGCGACACGATGCCGACCGACTCGTCGGAGAGCAGGTCGAGCGCGACGCGCTGCTCGGCCGACCGTCCCCGCACGTCGAACAGGTGGCGATCGCCGTCGACCAGGTGGGCCAGGCCGTCCCCGTGCTGGCGGGCGAGCCCCGACCCGGACGCGGAGCGCAGCACGATGCCCGAGTTGACCGGCGGCGTGAGCTCGTCGGGGAGTCGCACGGAACGGTCGTGGTACAGGCGGTCGACGACGTCGGGCTCGACGTCCAGCTCGACCATCCCCGGCCAGGCGTCGGGGTCCACCATCTCGTGGCGGTACTCCTCGGCGTCCAAGCCGACCACGGCCGCCTTGAGCCGCAGCGGCAGGTCCTTGCTCACGAGCACGGTGTCCAGGCCCTTGTCGGCCAGGTTGCGGGCGACGGCGAGGATCCGGTGGTCGTTGACGCCGGACTGGAACGCCACCGGCAACGACGAGCTGTCGACGTGGTTCAGCTCCACCCGGACGTGGCCGCCGCGGTCGTTCGCGGGCACGGACTCGGTCAGGGTCCCGTTGGCCAGACGGAGCCGTTCGAAGGACCGCAGCGCCTCACGGGCGGACCAACCCAGGTCTGGGTGCTGGCGCTTGGCCTCCAGCTCCGTGAGGACGACGAGGGGGATGACCACGTCGTGCTCGTCGAACTTCTCGAGCGCTGCCGGGTCCGCCAGCAGCACCGAGGTGTCGAGGACATAGGTGCGTGTGTCGATGCGGGCGAACCTATCCCCGCGCCGCTCCGACTCCGGGTGATCCTTCAAGGAACGTCGCGTGAAGCACCAACCCGAAGGCTGCGGCGACCGACCCGCGAGGTCGACGGGCACCGCGACAAGCCGTGCGGTCGTTAGCATCGGCGAGGCACTGGAGGTGTCCACCCGAGATGACCGACGAACAGCCACCGCAGAACGACGGCCCGCCACCACCGGCGTCGCCTGCAGCGACGCCACCTCCACCTCCACCGAGCGCACCGCCGGCCGCTCCCCCGAGCGCACCACCATCGAGTGCACCACCGCCTGCCGTGCCTGCCGCACCCCCACCCGCTCCGGCAGGGCCTCCGCCCGCTCCGTCAGGG
>JAPXRJ010000253.1:0-3993 GCA_033813615.1 Microthrixaceae bacterium
TGGCCGAGCGGCTGAGCGCTGCGCTGCGCCCGTCCGACATGCTCGCCCGGCTCGGCGGCGACGAGTTCACCGTGCTCCTGCCCGACATCGGACCGGGCGAGGCGGAGGTGGTGGCGCGCCGCCTGCAGGAGGCGCTCGAAGCACCGATCTCGATCGACGGCACGACGTTCCGGCTGACGGTGTCGATCGGGGTGGTCGAGACGACCCGACCCACCGCACCCGCCGACATGCTGCGCTGGGCGGACGCGGCGATGTACGAGGCCAAGGCCCAGGGTCGCAACCGGGTCTCGGTGTTCGACGACCGGATGCGGAGCGAGGTCAGCGAGCGAAACGAGCTCGACCGCTCGCTGACCGGAGCGCTCGAGCGCGACGAGTTCGTGGTCCTCTACCAACCCGAGGTCGACATGGCGAGCGGCGACGTCGTCGGTTGCGAGGCGCTCGTCCGTTGGCTCCATCCCGAGCACGGACTGATGAGCGCGGATCGGTTCATCTCGCTGGCCGAGGAGAACGGGACGATCGTGCCGATCGGGCGCTGGGTCCTGCGCACCGCGTGCACCACGATCGCCGCCTGGCGCAGCGCGGGCATGGTCGACGACGACTTCGTGCTGCGCGTGAACCTGTCGGCCCGACAAGTCGACGACGCCGGTCTGGCCGCCGAGGTGTCGGACCTGCTCGCCTCGCTGGGGCTCCCGGCCGACAACCTCTGCCTGGAGATCACCGAGACCGCGCTCATGCGGGACCCCCAGGCCGGTCTCGATGCCCTCAACCAGCTCCACGGCGTCGGCGTGAAGCTCGCCGTCGACGACTTCGGCACCGGCTACAGCTCACTCAGCTACCTCAAGCGCTTCCCGCTCGACGTGCTCAAGGTCGATCGCAGCTTCGTCGACGGGCTGCCCGACGAGGCCCACGACGTGGCGATCGCGACCGCCATCTTGGACCTTGCCCGATCCCTCAGCCTCAGCGTCACCGCCGAGGGCGTGGAGACCGTCGAGCAGCGGGACGCCCTGCTCTCGATGGGCTGCGAGCACGCCCAGGGCTACCTGTTCGGTCGCCCGATGCCCGCGGATGACCTCGTTCGTCGGATCGCGCAGGACCGGGCCGCGCGGCTGACCGCCGCCGGGCGGAACTAGAACGCGTTCTCGCCGCTCGGTAGGGTGCCGCCCGGATCGGCGCGACGCCGGTTCGCGGATCCTGAGGGGGACCATGCCGGCTGTCCTGACCGAGCGCGAGGGCCACCTGCTCATCGTCACGCTCAACCGCCCAGAGCGCATGAACGCCATCAACGGCGAGATGCTCGTCCTCATGTTCGACGCGTTCCGCCAGGCCGACGAGGATCCCGACATCAGGGTCGTCATCCTGACCGGCGCCGGCGGCAACTTCTGCTCCGGCGCCGACCTCAAGGACATGGCGAGCGGCTTCGCCGGCAACGCCGAGTCCGTCGTCGACGTCCAGGCCCGCATGGCCGAGGATCCCGACCTGCACTGGAAGGCCCTGCTGCGCAGCTGGCGGCCCGACGTGCCGATCATCCTGGCCGCCGAGGGCACCGCCATCGCCGGTGGCACCGAGCTGCTCGGCGCCACCGAGATCCGCGTCGCCGGCCAGTCGGCCAAGTTCGGCATCTCCGAGGTGAAGTGGTCGCTGTACCCGATGGGCGGCTCCGCGGTCCGCATCCCGCGGCAGATCCCCTACACGGTGGCGTGCGAGCTGCTGCTCACCGGCGAGCACATCACCGCGCAGCGGGCGTTGGAGCTCGGCCTCATCGGCCACGTCGTGCCCGACGGTCAGGCGCTCGCCAAGGCCAAAGAGATCGGCCACGTGATCGGCGACTACAGCGCGCCGCTCGCGGTCAAGGCGCTGCTGCGCACCCTGCGCGAGACCAACGGCATGGAGGAGTCGGAGGCGCTCGAGCACGAGTTCACCTACGGCTGGGACGTGTTCGCGTCCGAGGACGCCAAGGAAGGCCCGCGGGCCTTCAAGGAGAAGCGCAAGCCCAACTTCCAGGGGAAGTGACCAGGCCGCGGGAAGTGATCGGACTGCGACGGCACCAACCCGATCGCAGGTGACAGAGGGGGACTCGATGGATCTCGGACTGCAGCTCGGCTACTGGGGCCAGCTCCCGCCCGCGGATTGGGTGCAGCGCTCGGTGGAGGCAGACCGCCTGGGCTACACGTCGGTCTGGGCGGCCGAGGCGTGGGGCTCCGATGCGTTCAGCCCGCTCGCCTACCTGTCAGCGGTGACCGACCGCGTGCAGCTCGGCACCTCCGTCGCTCAGCTCGCAGCACGCACGCCGACCGCCACCGCCATGTCGGCCATCACGATCGACCACATCTCCGGCGGTCGGTTCCGGCTGGGCCTCGGCGTATCCGGTCCGCAGGTGGTCGAAGGCTGGTACGGCCGGCCGTCGAACAAGCCCCTGGCCCGCACCCGCGAGTACGTGGAGATCATCCGGCGCGTGGTCGCACGGGAGGAGCCGCTCGACTTCCAAGGCGAGTTCCACCAGCACCCGTACTCGGGCGAGGGCTCGGTCGGGCTCGGCAAGTCGCTGAAGTCGATCGTGCACCCGCTCCGCCGAGAGATCCCGATCTACCTGGGCGCCGAGGGACCGAAGAACGTCGCCCAGACCGCCGAGATCGCCGACGGCTGGCTGCCGCTGTACTACTCGCCGTTCCGCCAGGACGTGTACGCGGATCAGCTCGCCGGCGCCGAGGACGGCTTCCAGGTGGCTGCGCTCGCCATGTTCGGCGTGACCGACGACGACGAGCCCGCCACGATCGAGGACGCGCTGGCCGGCACCCGGGCGATGCTCGCCTTCTACATCGGCGGCATGGGCGCCAAGGGCCAGAACTACCACACCAAGCTGGCGGCGCGGATGGGCCTCGGCGAACAGGCGGAGCGCATCCAGGACCTGTTCTTCGAGGGTCGCGGCGACGAAGCGGTGTTCGAGGTCCCCGTCGAGTTCGCGGACGAGATCTCCCTGGTCGGCACCCCGGCCCGGATCGCCGATCGGGTCGCGGCGTGGAAGGAGTCCGCGGTGACCGAGATCCTCGTCGCCGCCGGGTCCGTCGACCAGGTTCGCCAAGCCGCCGAGATCATCCTCCCGGTCTGACGGTGAGAGCGGTGGGTGGAACCACCGATCGACCGCTCACCCTCGAACTTGGGGGATCTCGACGTGTGAGCCGCCCGATTCCCCCAAGTTCGAGCCCGCCGCCCGAACGTCAGCGGAACTTGGGGGATCTCGACGTCTGAGCCGCCCGATTCCCCCAAGTTCGAGGGATGGTGGCCGGGCTACGCCATCGCAGCCGGCGGACGTTCAGGCCGGGGCGGGCACTCGGGCTGCGACCGTCGGGGCGACGAGCGGCCAGCCGACCTCACGCTCGTACGCGTAGCCGACGTCGAACAGCTCGGCGTCGCGGTGGTGCCGCGCCATCACCTGCAGGCCGACGGGCAGGCCGTCGACCATGCCGGCGGGGATCGACACCGCCGGGTTGCCGTAGATGTTCGAGATGATCGTCAGCCCGCCCATCGTGACCAGGTCGGGGACTCGCTCGACGACGAGGTCGATGAGCCGGTTCGACAGCTTCGGGAACGCGCCGTTGGCCACCCGCACGCCGCCGAGCAAGCCGCGGAACACCGCCCGCGCCGCGTTGGAGGACTTGGCCTGGTCCAGGAACGTGGCCGACGGGCTCGACGTGGTGGCATCGGCGGCGAACGCCGGCCCCGGGTTCGTCGCGCAGATGATGTAGTCGACCTTCTCGAACGCGCTGGCCATGGCCTCGTTGGCCTCGATGCGCTGGGCCTCGGCGACCGCGGCGAGGTGCAGGTTGTAGGTGGCCTGGGCCAGGAACACGCCGAGCGCCACCTCGTCAGTCAGGTCCGGGGCGCATTGCGGCCAGCGGTCGCCCAGCTCGGCGAGCAACGTCGACAGGTTCCCCATCGCCCACTGTGCGGCCAGGTTCGGCAGCTGCAGGTCGATGTCGACCAGCTCGAACCCGC
>JAPXRJ010000254.1:0-3989 GCA_033813615.1 Microthrixaceae bacterium
CGGCCCTCGGTCTGCTCCATGACGAGTTCCAGCAATGGACCGCACACGGCCGTCTGGCAGTACGCCGGCGTGGCGATCACCATCACGATCGGTCGACCGTCGGTGAGCGCGTCGGTCAGGTTCGTCGAGTGGTGGGGACAGATCGGTCGACGTGAGCACAGCGGGTCGACGCCCAGGGGTCGGTTCGAGGTGGGGGAGTCCACCGGCGGGAGCGGGTCGCCGACGACCGGTGCCGCAACTTCGGACCGCTCGAACACCTCGACCGTCGAGTCGATCGTCGATCCGTCGTAGACGGCGGCGATGTCGTAGAGGCCGGGCTCGGGGAACGTGGTGGTCAGCGGGAGGTAGGCGCGGGGCACGCCGTCGTTCCGCGGCGTCACCACCACGGTGTCGAGCACGGTGCCGTCCTTGGCGACCGTGAACTCGATCTCGTCGTCGATCGAGGCCATCGGGACGCCGTCGGGGTCCGAGATCAGGTACGGCAGGCGGGTCGGCACCCCGGCCGGGATGTGGGGGGTCGACTGCGGGAACGCGGCCAGGAGGGCATGTCGCGATGGGCGATCGGAGGCGGGGCCGGCGCTTCCTGCGGTCCCTGCGTTCGAATCGTCGCCGCACGCGCCGAGGAACGTGCCGGTGAGCGTCACTGCTCCGAGTCCGAGGCTGCCCTGCAGGACACGTCGGCGGGCGAGGTGGGTCACAGTCGGGCGAGGTGGGTCACAGTCGGGCAAGGTCGGTCACAGTCGGGCAAAGTACCGTGCCGACCGCGCCGAGTCCGATCGCCCGGCTCGACCGCCATCCCGTGGGAGCCTCGCCGAATGCCAGCCGACCATCCCAGACCGTCATCTCAGGTGCCCGCCTCCGAGGTGGTCCTGACCGTCGACGGTGTGACCGTGGCGATACCCGACGACGGCCTCACGCTGCTCGAGGCGCTGCGGGGCCCGGTCGGTGCCCGCTCCGCCAAGGACGGCTGCTCGCCCCAGGGCCAGTGCGGGTGCTGCACGGTGCTCGTCGACGGCTCACCCAGGGTGTCGTGCGTGACGCCGCTGCGGCGGGTCGCGGGTCGCGACGTGCAGACCTTCGACGGCCTCGACGACGCGATCCGCGAGCGCTGGAGTCGCGCCTTCCTCGACCACGGTGCGAGCCAGTGCGGGTTCTGCTCCCCCGGCATCGTCGTCCGACTGGAGGCGCTGCGGCGCACCGCCGCAGCCGGGGCGTCGCTGCGCGACGGCGCGGTGGATCGGGCGCTCGCCGCGCACCTGTGTCGCTGCACCGGCTGGCAGACGATCGCGGAGGCGGCTGCGGAGGTCCTGGGTGAGGCGGAGCCCGGGGTTCCCGCCGATGGCGAACCGGGTGTCGCGGTCGCTGCACCGCAGGTGCGCGTCGACGCCCGCGACCTGGACGCCGCCGGTCGTCGGGCCACGCTGGAGCTCGGAGCGCCCCAGCGGGTCTCCCCCGTCGTGGCGGAGGGTGCCGTGGGCTTCTCGGCGGACACCGCTCCGGATGGCTGCGCGGTGGCGGTGCCCGACCCGTCGAGCCCCGCCGGCTGGGTGCTCGGCGACGACCTCGTCGCCGCCCGCCGAGCGGCGGGCAAGGTGCAGGGGCGGCGGACGACGGTCGAGCCCGAGCCGCCGCTGACGGTCCCCGATGGCGAGTGGGACCTGACGCTGCGCACCTCGTGGGTCGACGCGGCCTACGTGGAGACCGACGCGGCGTGGTGCGAACCGGGCGGGCAGCCGTCACCGGCTGCCGCCAACGGTGGCGCGTTCGGCGCCAAGCGCCACAGCCCGGTGCCCGACGCAGCGAGGCGGCTGGCCGACGAGCACGGGCGGCCGGTCCTGGCCCTCTGGTCGCGCGAGGACTGCACCCGGCTCGCCCCCAAGCGACCCCCGGTCGCGGCCGGTGTCCGCTCGGATGGGACCGGCGTGCTCCGCGTCGTGCGCACCGAGGGCATCGAGGAGCGCATCCGCGAGGTCGCACCGGGTCTGGAGGTCGTCCAGGTCGACGTCACCGGACCGCGGACCTCGTCCACGTTGCGGGCGGCCGGATGGGCCGAGGCCGTCGTGCTCGTGGCCGGAGTGGGCGCGGCCAGCGACGTCGTGTCGGCTGAGCGGCTCGACGACGGGGTCGAGCGGGTGCGGGTGGCCACGGCCGAGGGAGCGGTCGCGGTGGCCGAGGTCCGCCCTGACGGCATACGGCTCGGGGTCGAGTGCGGCGAGCTGCTCGACGAGGTCACGGTCCGCAGCTACTGCATCGGTGCCGCGCACATGGCGTTCAGCTGGGTCACATCCGAAGGCCTGGCCGTGTCGGCCGACGGCGAGGTGCTCGACCTCACCGTCCGCTCCTTCGGCGTGCTCAAGGCCGCCGACACGCCCCGCATCGAAGTGACGGTCGACGCCGGGAGCGCGGGCGGCCCCGTCCGGGTGTCCGACGCGGTGTTCGCCGCGGTCGCCGCCGCGACGTGGCGCTCCCGGGGATGCCCACAGGACTGGCCGACGGGCTGAGCGTTCGGCGCCGGTCCGGTGCGCCGACAGAGCCGGAACACGGCAGGATGAGCGGTGTGTCACGCACGATCTACCTCACCGCCACGACCCTCGACGGCTTCCTGGCCGACCCCGACGACAGCCTGGAGTGGCTGTTCGTGGTCGACGCCGGCGACCACGAGGGCGACCACGCCCGGTTCATGACCGGGGTCGGGGCCATCGTGATGGGCGCCAGCACCTACGAGTGGGTCGTCGAGCACGAGGAAGGTCGGTGGGGCTACTCCCAGCCCACCTGGGTGATGACGCATCGGGAGCTGCCCAGCGTCGACGGCGACGTGCGGTTCGTCGCCGCCGATGACGACGAGGCGGTCATCTCGCTCCACGACGAGCTGGTGGCGGCGGCCGGTGACCTCGACGTCTGGGTCGTCGGTGGCGGCGAGCTGGCGGCGCGGTTCGTCGACGTCGGACGCCTCGACGAGATCGAGGTGGCGGTCGCTCCGGTGACCCTGGGAGCCGGCAAGCCGCTGCTGCCCCGCCATGTCGAGCTCACCACCCTGGAGGTGGAGCAGATGGTCGACTTCGCCCGCATCCGCTACCGGGTCGGCAGATCCTGACGGACCAGCGGTCGCCGTCGGTTCTGACGAGAAGTCACTACCGCAACGGTCGGATCCTCACCGCAGAATCTCGGTGGGACCGCTCGTAGGTCAGGACCGTGCGTGTGGACGAGCGCTAGACAGGACGACATGACCGCTCCCTACGTCCCCGCCCGACGCGCCGGCGACTGGCTCGTGATCTCGGGTCAGATCGGCCTGGGTCCCGACGGGCTGGCCGACGACTTCGCGGGCCAGCTCCGCCAGGCGCTCGCCAACCTCGACGAGCTGCTGGCCGCCAACGGGGCGACCTCCGCCCAGGTCGCCAAGGCGACCGTGTTCCTCACCGACATGGACGACTACGCGGCGCTCAACGAGCTCTACACGGGCTACTTCGCCGAGCCCCGTCCGGCCCGCACGTGCGTAGCCGTCGCTGCACTGCCATTGGGGGCGCTCGTCGAGGTGGAAGCGTGGGTGTTCACCGGCGACGCCGGGATGCCAGAATGATCCGATGATCGGTCCGATCCTCATCGTCATCGTCCTGGTGGTCGCCCTGCCCGTGGCCTTCATCATCACCGGCGGCGTGCTCGCGGCGATCCTCGGCCAGTCGTTGGCCAAGGAGGGCGAGTACCTCAACGAGGGCTCGGAGCTCATCGACCTCAACGTCTGACGCTGGAGGCCCCGACTTCGGCGGATGAAGTGGTCGCAGGCCGACCACGGCGTCTGCCGAAGCAACGGACCGCGCCCCTCCGAGCCGACCCGAAGGTGCTCAGGCGCTCCAGCGGGACTCGCCGAACTTGTAGCCCACCGAGCGCACCGTCTGGATCATCCCGGCGTGCTCCTCGCCGAGCTTGGCGCGCAGGCGTCGGATGTGGACGTCGACGGTCCGGGCGCCGCCGTAGTACTCATATCCCCACAC
>JAPXRJ010000255.1:0-3973 GCA_033813615.1 Microthrixaceae bacterium
TCGCTGAGCGACGCCAACTCACGCAATTTCGGGTTTGAGGGGGTTTGAGGGGGTTTGAGGGGGGCGAGGAGTCAGGCGTCGGGCGACTTCAGTTCCGCCACGCCGATCCGCTTCTGGATCGCGGCGCTGAGCCCTGGGGCGACGGTCGCCAGCGTGGCGCCGAGACGCAGCTCGATCGGCGACACGAAGACCTCGGCCGGGTTCGACTCGACCGCCTTCACGACGCCCGAAGCCACGTCCTGGGGTGTCTTGGTCCGAACCCCCGGCGGCAGGGCGACGTCGCCCTCGGCGAACATGCCGGCGTCTCGGATGAACCCCGGGGACACGAGCGTGACGCCCACGCCGGTGCCGTCGAGGTCCTGACGGAGGGCGTGGGCGAAGCCTCTCAACCCGAACTTCGTGGCGTTGTACATGCGGGTGTTGGGTGTGGCGGCCAGGCCGGAGAGCGACCCGACGAACACGATCTGGCCCTTCCGGTTCTCGGCCTGCTTGTGCTGGGCGAACCCGATGGCCATCTGGATCGGTGCCCGCAGGTTGACCTCGATCATCGAGTCGACGTGATCGGCGGACTCGTCCTCGACCGCCACGTCGGCACCGACGCCGGCGTTGAGGACGACCGCATCGCAGCCTTCGGCGTCGTCGATGAGGCGGTCGAGGTCGTCACGATCCGCCAGGTCCGCGACGATGACCTCGCCGCCGGTCTCCGCCGCCAGCGCGTCGAGCAGCTCCCGGCGTCGGGCCGTCAGCACCACCTCGGCACCTCGGCGGGCCAGCTCTCGGGCGATCGCCGCGCCCAGGCCGCCGCTTGCGCCGGTGATCAGGATTCGGGAACCACGGATCTGCATGGCACCGGACCGTAGTGGTGCGCCGGTACTCGGCACGCCGTTCCGAGGTCGACCGCATGATGCGCCGTCGGAACGGCGCGTGAGCTGACGCGTCAGCTCAGCTGCTCGGCCAGGTACTGCTGGATGCCGACCTGACCGATGGCTTCGAGCTGGGTCTCGAGCCAGTCGATGTGCTCCTCTTCGGAGACCAGGATCTCCTCCAGCAGGTGGCGGGTGCCGTTGTCGCCAGCGGCGACCGCCGCGGCGATGCCGTTGTTGAGCCGTTCGACCGCGCCGTACTCCAGTTCGAGGTCGTTGCGGAACTGCTCCTCGACCGTCTCGCCGATCCGCAGCGTCCAGAGGCGCTGGAGGTTGGGGACGCCGTCGAAGTAGAGGACGCGGTCGACGAGGGCCTCCGCGTGCTTCATCTCGTCGATCGACTCGTCGCGGATGTGCTCGGCCAGGCGCTCGAAGCCCCAGTGGCCGCACATCTTGGCGTGCACGAAGTACTGGTTGATCGCCGTCAGCTCGGCGGTGAGCACCTCGTTCAGCAGCTCGACGATCTCAGGGTTGCCCTGCACGGCGGTCCTCCTCGGCTCGGTGCCGCAACCCTATCCCGACCGAGCAGTCGCCCGAATCGAGACAGGAGGAGCCACCGACACAGGGGCAGCGATCGCCCCTGGATGCGCAGCGCCCAAGTGATCCTGGTGCTCAGGCCGCAGGCGCTGCGCCCAACGCGCCTTCGATCGCCAGCAGCATCTCGATCGTGCTCACGCAGGAACCGCAGTTGCCGCCGGCCTGGCACACGTCGATGACCTCGTCCACCGAGCACGCGCCGTCACGGATCACATCGGTGAGCTCCGCGTCCCGGATGCCGTGGCACGAGCAAGCGATCGCCATAGGTGTTCAGTCTACCTAACAACCCTCAGATGGCAACCCCTGGACGAGATGGATGTCAGGCCGCGTTGTGGTGGCCGTCGCGTCCGTCTGGATCAGCGCTCCGCTGCAAGCGGGTCGCTGCCAACGACTCGTCGGGGTGCAGCGGGGCGGCGTGACCCCGGAGCTGGACGACCACGAAGCCGACGACGCCGATCGAGGTACCGACCATTGCGACCGCAACGAAGCCCAGTGCGATCACCGTCCCTGCCATCCCAAGAGTGTGACTCGGTCACCACCTCATCGGGTAGGTAAGTCGTACGCAACCGCCGCCGCCGGACGAGTCGCCGCCAACCGCGCCATGATGATGGCGATGTCCAGTCCGGAGGATCCGATGTCCGAAGAGAAGCACCACCTGCAGGAGACCCACGACGGCAAGCCGAACGTGGCCCCCGAGGCACTCAGCAAGCCGGAGCCGCTCAAGAAGGTGCTCCACGACGTGATCGAGGGCGCGACGGAGTTCCTCGAAGGCAAGCCGCCGAAGGGCGCACCTGACTCGGGGCACGTCGAGGGCGCCAACGAGGAGTGACCGACGTCCCGCTCTGGCGGCCTTTCGGGACTCCAGGACGACCGAGATGACAGCCAGAAACCTGGACGACGCTCAGGTGACGGTCCAGGAGGGGCCGGAACGAAGGAGCTGAGCCAGGTCACCCGGGCCCTGACGATCGATCGCGTCCTGCACCTGCGCCGCCACGTCGTGCTCGTAGATCGGACGGTCGACGTCGCGGAACACCCCGATCGGCGTGGGCGTGTGCGGACCGAAGGCCACCCGCGACAGGGCGAAGGCCAACGTGGGGTCGGGGCGGTGCTCGTCGTGGATCACGAGTTGGTCCTCGGTGCCACGCTCGGCGACCCGGTCGATGACGAGCTCGGCGAACTCGTTCTGGAAGACGCCGAACTGGCCGTCGGAGCCGAACCGGACCGGCTCGCCGTGACGCAGCGGGATCAGCATGTCCGCCCGGTTCTCCTTGGCCATCACGTCGTCGAACGCGCCGTCGTTGAAGACGTTGCAGTTCTGGTACACCTCGACGAACGCGGCGCCGCGGTGCGCGTGCGCCCGGCGGAAGACCTCCTGCATGTGGGACCGGTCGGCCTCGTGGGTGCGGGCGACGAAGGTCGCCTCGGCCCCGAGCGCCACCGACAACGGGTTGAACGGCTGGTCGATGGACCCAAACGGCGTCGACTTCGTGATCTTGCCGATCTCCGAGGTCGGCGAGTATTGCCCCTTGGTCAACCCGTAGATCTGGTTGTTGAACATGAGGATCTTCAGGTCGACGTTGCGTCGCAGCGCCTGCAGCAGGTGGTTCGCTCCGATCGAGAGCATGTCGCCGTCACCACCGATGACCCACACCGACAGGTCCGGCCGGGTCAGCGCCACCCCTGTGGCCACCGCCGGTGCACGGCCGTGGATGCTGTGTATTCCGTAGGTGTCCATGTAGTACGGCAGCCGGGCCGCGCAGCCGATGCCCGAGACGAACACGAGCTCGTGCGGCGGGACGCCGATGTCGGGCAAGGTCAGCTGCAGCGCCGCGGTGATGCCGTAGTCGCCGCAACCGGGGCACCACCGCATCTCCTGGTCCGACATGAAGTCCTTGCGGCTGAGCGCGACCGGCGTTGCCGCCGCTCGGCCGGCAGAGCGGCGACCGCCCTCGCTCCCGTCGTCTGCCATCCCGCTCCCGTTCGCACCGTTCTGGTTCGTCGTCGTGCTCATCGGTCCAACTCCGCCAGCATCCGCGCCTCCATCTCCCCTGCCGCGAACGGCAGTCCGGCCACCTTGGTGAAGCCGCGGACGTCGACCAGGTAGCGGTCGCGAAGCAGCCCGGTCATCTGCCCCAGGTTGAGCTCAGGGCACAGGACCTTGGGATAGCGAGCCAGCACGTCACCCAGGTCCGAGGGGAACGGGTTGACGTGCACGAGGTGAGCCTGGGACACCTTCCGGCCGGCCCGTCGGACCCGACGAACGCCGGCGGTGATCGCGCCCCACGTGGAGCCCCACCCGATCACCAGCAGCTCGGCACCCTCCTCCTCGTCGAGGAGCACCCCGTCGATGTCGGCCGCCATCCCGTCGATCCGCTCCTGCCGCAGCCGCACCATGTGCTCGTGGTTGTCGGGCTGGTAGCTGATGTTGCCGGAGCCGTCCTGCTTCTCGATCCCGCCGATCCGGTGCTGCAGACCGGGCGTCCCGGGCAGCGCCCACGGTCTGGCCAACGTCT
>JAPXRJ010000256.1:0-3957 GCA_033813615.1 Microthrixaceae bacterium
ACGCGCTAGCAGCGCACACCCGCGGTCCCGGTCTGCCCCGCCCCGGTCAGGAGCTCGATCCGCCGGCGTGGGCCGACGAGGTCGTCGCCGAGGTCGATCGGCGTCTCGGTCCCGCTGCGCTCGGCCTGCTCTCGGAGATCCCCGAGCCGGAGCTCCTCGACGCGGTCGCCTCCCTGGCCCACCTGGAGCGCGAGGTGTCGAGCGCTCGCCGTGAGGTGCACGCGCGCCTGGACCGGGTCCAGGACGAGATCGTTGCCCGCTACCAGGCGGGCGCGTCGGTCGACGACCTGCTGATCTGACTGCGCCGCTCGGCGTGCAGCCCGGCGCCGATGTTGGGGGATTCGGTTGGCTGACGTGTCGATCTCCCCCAAGTTCGCCGCGCGGCGTGCAGCCCGGCGCCGATGTTGGGGGATTCGGTTGGCTGACCTGTCGATCTCCCCCAAGTTCGGGCGGCAGGCGTCGAGGATGCTTGCTGGCGCGAGTGCTGTGTTCGCGACCGTCGCGATACCCTCGACCGCATGAAGGATGACCTCGACCGTCGCTGGCACGACCTGGGCGAGTTCATCCGCGAGCAGCGCAACGTCGGTCAGATGTCGCTGCGCAAGCTGTCGGAGGCCGCTGGTGTCTCCAACCCGTACCTCTCCCAGATCGAGCGAGGCCTGCGTCGTCCGTCGGCCGAGATCCTCCAGCAGATCGCTCGGGCCCTCGAGATCTCCAGCGAGACGCTCTACGTGAGGGCAGGGATCCTGGACGAGCCCGGCGATCGGATCGATCCTGTGGCCGAGATCCGCCGCGATCCGACGATCACCGAGGAGCAGAAGAAGACCCTCGTGCGGATCTACCAGTCGTTCCGGAGGGAGAACGAGCTCGACGCTGCCGAGGCGGTGGCGTCCGACGTGGACGATCCGTCGGGAGCAGATGAGCTGTCCCGAGCGGGTGAGCGCTCCGGCGACGATGACGTCGATGGCGACATCGCCGTCGGCTCCTGAGGCCTCTACGATCCAGGTCGCACGGCCGGGAATGGTTCCAGCCGTCATGAGCTTGATCTGATCGTGGGTTCCGTCGCCGTCATCTCCCTGCACACCTCGCCGCTGGTGCAACCGGGCACGGGCGACTCCGGTGGGATGAACGTGTACGTACGTGAGCTGTCCGCGTCGCTGGCGCAGGCCGGTGTCGACGTGCGTGTGTACGTGCGGCGGTGGTCCGACGGCCTGCCCGACCGGGTGCGCGTCGAGCCGGGCCTCGAGGTGGTCCACGTCGACGCCGGCCCAGTCGGGCTGAGCAAGGAGCACCTGCCCGAGGTCGTCGACGACTTCACCGAGGCGGTCGCCGCGGACCTGGCGACCTCGCCCGTCCAGGCGCTGCACGCGAACTACTGGCTGTCTGCCGTTTCGGCCCATGACCTGAAGCACCGCCTCGACCTGCCGCTCGTCGCCACGTTCCACACGCTGGCCCGGGTCAAGGCCGAGGCGGGCGACACGGAGCCGCTGGCCCGCGAGCTGGCCGAGGCCATGGTCATCGGCTGCTGCGATGCCATCTGCGCGGCGAACCCGGTCGAGGCCGACCAGCTCATCCAGCTCTACGACGCACGACCCGAGCGGATCGAGCTCGTGCCCTCCGGCGTCGACCACGCCTTCTTCTCTCCGGGCGACCGGACCGGAGCACGGATGGCCCTCGGTCTGGACGACCGGCCGACCATGTTGTTCGTCGGTCGGATCCAGCCGCTGAAGGGGCTGACCGTCGCGGTCGAGGCGCTGGCGCTGCTGTCGGATCGCACCGCACGGCTGGTCGTCGTCGGCGGGCCCAGCGGCGAGGACGGGCCGGACGAGCTCGACCGGGTGCAGGCCCTGATCGGCCGGCTCGGTCTGGAGGGTCGGGTCCAGTTCGTCGAACCCCAGCCGCACCACGCGCTGTCGAGCTGGTACCGCGCCGCCGACGTGGTGGTCGTCCCGAGCCGCTCCGAGTCCTTCGGGCTGGTCGCGCTCGAGGCAGCGGCGTGCGGCGTCCCGGTCGTCGCGTCAGCCGTCGGAGGGCTGCGGACGCTGGTGCGCGACGGGGTGACCGGCTTGTTGGTGGAGGAGCGCGATCCGCGCTCGTTCGCCTCGGCCGTCGACGCGCTGCTCGGTGCCCCGTCGTTCGCAGCGGCGCTCGGCGCCGCCGGCGCGGCGGAGTCGTTGCGGTACTCGTGGCCCGCCACCGCGGGTCGGCTCCGGCGGCTGTACGCGGACCTCGCCGCCCGGGCTCCGGTGGCGTGCGGGTGACCGGCGCCGAACGTCCGCTGACGGCCGACGAGCTCGATGCGCTCGAGGAGCGGATCGACGGGTGGCTCGCCGAGCAGCTCGCGCAGAATCCGGTGGTCGAGGCCGTCGAGCGAGACGACACGACCGGCGAGCGCCGCTGGTTCGTGCGGGTGCGCGGCGAGGAGAAGTCGGTCTTCTCGATCTGGTTCCTGCTGCGACAGCGGAACCTGCACGTCGAGTCGTACCTGATGCCCGCGCCCGAGGAGAACGTCGCTGCGCTCTACGAGCACCTGCTGCGACGCAACCTGAAGCTGCCGGACCTCGCGTTCGCGATCGGCGACGAGGACGCGGTCTACGTGATGGGCGAGGTGCCGGCCGTGTGGGTCGACGGTGAGGTCGTCGACCGGCTGCTGGGGTCCTGCTACTCGGTCGTCGAGCAGTGCTTCCGGCCCGCGATGCGGATCGGCTTCGCCTCCCGGTTCAAGGGCTGACCCGGTTCGGCTGGGCCCCTGACCAGAAGGCCTCCGAGCCGATCACAGGAACGGGTGGGCCCAGCCTCAGCCGAGCTCGGCGGAGCGCGCCGCCGCCGCGGCGACGGCGTCGAGCACGGCAGAGGGGAACCCGCGCTCTTCGAGCACGGCGATGCCGGCCGCGGTCGTGCCGTTGGGCGAGGTCACCGCGGCGCGCAGCTCCTGTGGCACCTCGTCGGACGTGGCCAGCAGCCGGGCCGCGCCGAGCAGGGTCTGGCGGGTGAGCCGGTCCGAGACCTCGGCCGGCAACCCGGCGGCGATGCCCGCCTCCACCATCGCCTGGGCCAGCAGGAAGACGTAGGCCGGGCCAGATCCCGACAGGCCGGTGACGGCGTCCATCGACGACTCCGGCACCCGCACGACCGTGCCGACCGAGCCGAGCAGCATCTCGGCCCAGTCCAGATCGTCGTTTCCGGCGGACGGACCAGCGCAGATGGCCGACGCGCCCTCGCCGACGAGGGCCGGGGTGTTGGGCATCGCCCGCACGACGGCGACGTCGCCGCCCAGCGTGGCAGCGAGCGCCGCGGTGCCGACGCCCGCCGCGATCGACAGCACGCGCCGCAGTCCGGGCGCGACCGTCGCGGCAGCGGTGAGCGCGGACGCCACGTCGCCCGGCTTCGTCGCCACGACGATGGACCTCGCCGGAGCCGGCGCCGCGAGCACGGCCACGCCGGGGTGCGCGGCGGCGAGCAGCACCCGGCGTTCGGGTGAGATCTCGACCACCGCCAGTCCGGCGGCGGGACGACCGGCGCTCAGCAGCCCGCCGAGCAGGGCCTCGGCCATCCGTCCTCCACCCAGGAACATCAGCTCGAACTCGGGGGCATCGACCATGGCCGGGGAGCGTACCGGCGGACGTCCGCTGGCCGACCCGGCGCTGCGGTCGCCGGCCCGGAGCCGGGACGCTGCGGTCGCGGGCCGAGAGCGGGGGACGGGCCGCTTCCCCGACGTCCCGTCCCCCGCTGCGAGCCACCTTGGCAGGTCCGAGCTCGTATGTCAGCGGGGACCGCGACCCGTTGACAGCACCCCCCGGCGTGTGCCCATGGGTCGCTCGGCGACGCCGCGTCTCGTCGGGCCGCTGCCCCCGGCGATAGCTTCGGCTCCCATGCCATCCGACGTCGGTGCTGCCGACGACCGCCCTCACGACGACCGCCCTCACGACGACCGCCCCGAGTACCGGACGGTCTCGT